>CAZZVE010000038.1:0-30391 GCA_964657325.1 uncultured Ktedonobacterales bacterium | reverse complement strand
TGTTTGACCTCAAGCTTCGCAAGCTCTGCATCCTCCATATCTAGGGAACCATCATACCAGTACAGAAGCGTGCCAACCGGCAAGTAGCAGCGTTCTGTGTACTGATCTCTGCGCAAGGTTGCTCGCAGTTCTCTGGGAAGATGGAAGCCACTGCCAACTGGTAATGAAGGCGAAGAGTGAGCAGGAAAAAGGCGCGAAGTATAAGCACTGATGCTACCTCATTCAGGCAATGTCGCCTCCTATCTGCTTCCCTC
The DNA here is from genome assembly GCA_964657325.1 of uncultured Ktedonobacterales bacterium. Lineage (GTDB taxonomy): Bacteria > Chloroflexota > Ktedonobacteria > Ktedonobacterales > Ktedonobacteraceae > JBBQVS01. The sequence goes on along the minus strand of CAZZVE010000038.1, from coordinate 30,137 downwards.
TCTCGACATCTTTAAATTGGCCACCCTCATATCTCTGTCGGCATGAACCGGCTCCGTACATGCAGGACGCCTCGCCGTATGACGCTTGAAAGGGGTGTGCAGTCGAATTGGGCAAAAAAGCCTGGTGTACATCCCACCAGTCTGTGACTCACGCGCTCTTTCCGTTGGTCAGGTCTTTGTCTTCCATTTCCCAGGCGTGATCCAGCGTGTGATACGCAGTGTGCCGAATCAAATATCGGAGCGGCCACGTTCGAGCCATTTTGCCCTCCGAATAGAACGACAGAATGGCGTTGCGATAGGCATTGCGATGCGCTTGTAGACCCTCGTCGGTCAGATCAGCACCGTCAGCAGTGCGCAATCCTAGCTTCTTTGCCCAGTCCTGCTCCGCGGCCAACGTATGTCCGACGATGCGGTCCCGATCCCGCCCGCCTCCACGCAGACCCTTCTGCATCTGGGACGACACACGCCCACGCACGTCGTCGAAAAACGCCCAGCACGCCTGCATCAGGGTCAGTTCACGCTCTAATTCTCCGCTCGAGAGGTCTTGCCTATCAATACGTGAGAACGCAAACGAGATGCCCCAAAAGTCGGTTGAACTTATGCCCGGATAGTGCTCGACGATGTCAACGGTGCTGAGAACTGCAAACGCTGCATCCATCCCAGCCAGCTTCGCCACCTGAGCATAGCGTGGAAGATAGGATTGCACCCGTTCAATCGCGGCCTCCTCGGTCTTCGCACTCCGCTCGAGCCCAGGCCAATCCGGTGCCACTGCCACCACCTTCTTGCCTTTCGGACCGATTTCGAGCATCACTCGAAGTTGATGAGCCATCTCTGTTCCCCTTGGTCAAAAGGGCAAGTTTTTGCCCCTTTGCCTTTCTGCTTCTTTTCTCACTATGGTATCATCAAAAGCGGTCAGAAGCTATCCTCATATCGACGACGTCATCTTCCAGAGTGACGCTTTCTTGCCTCATTCGACTGCACACCCCTTTCAAGCATCATACGGCGAGGTGTCGTACAGGGCCAAGCGTCGATGACCAGAACGCATCGTCTGAACGTTCGGCACAGACTGACCTGATCGATGAGGAAAAGGCAAGCCAAGCACCTTCTCCGAAACCTGAACAGGTGACTGAGCACAAGGGAGTGGAAAGCCAGAAGCAATCTGCCACACAGCCGAAATACACCTTCTCCGGGGAAGTTCCTATTGATCGCCAGCAATTTCTGGAGAGTGGCGTTCCCCAGGTTGAATGGCCCGATTGTACCAGCACCAGCGCGCTTTCTCCACACAAGGGAATCCTACACTTTAAACCTCACAAGCGGCGCAAAACGCGCTCGACTTCAACAGAACCACGATAGGTCAAGCGCGAAATGATCTGGGCAGCGCATTGCATCATCAGAAATCTTACTATCCATCCGTCTGTGAAATGAAAGGTGTCACGATCTTTTTGCTCGTCGTGCGAGTGTACCACTCGCACTTCTCTCTGTTTGAGGTGAGAAATGGGGAGAGTACAATGAAAAGATCAGGGAAGAATTTGGGTGATGCATGTCACGCTGTCGCTGTCGTTGCGACACCTGGGCACGCTCACCCATCTCAGCACAGGAGGAAGATGGGAGTGGGGTTGTCCATGCGCCGCGAATTGCTCAGGCAGTTCGTCCCACAGTATCAGGAGGCGTCGTCGGCACACAAGCGAATGGTGCTCACCGATTTCATTCGGCTGACGGGCTACCATCGCAAATATGCGATCTCGCTCTTAAACAAGATACAGGACGAGCAGCAGACGGTGAAACGTCCCTCACGCTGTATGTATGGAAGCGATGTAGAAGAAGCGTTGGTGCAGGTGTGGGAACAGACGAACGGTCTATGTAGCAAACGGCTCATCCCCTTTCTGCCTACGGTGCTTGAGGCGATGGAACGACACGGACATTTGCACCTCACCCCAGAGTGTCGAGGGCAACTGCTTGCTCTGAGCGTGGCAACCGCAGATCGCTTGCTTCGTCCCCATCGACAGCGAGTGATGCGAGGTCTCTGCACCACGCGAGCAGGAACGTTGCTCAAGCAAAACATTCCCATTCGGACCTTTGAGCAATGGGACGAGCAGACACCAGGGTTTGTGGAAGCAGACCTTGTTGCCCATTGTGACGCTTCAGTCGAAGGAAGCTACCTATTCACGCTCACCCTCACCGATATCGCAACAGGCTGGACTGAGTGCTTGCCCCTCCTGACAAAAAGTGCGGAGGCCGTACTTCAAGCTATCAAACAGGCTCGTTCCTTGTTTCCTTTTCCCCTGCTGGGCTTGGATACCGACAATGGCACCGAGTTCATGAATGATGTGCTCATGGAGTATTGTGAGCAGGAGCACATCACTTTCACGCGCGGACGACCTCTGGTCAAGAACGATCAATGTTATGTAGAGCAAAAGAATGGACACATCGTACGGCATGTGGTGGGCTACGCTCGCTTTGTGGGAGAGCCCACCTTCCAGTGTCTTGGGGAACTGTATCGAGTCCTCAGTTGGTACGTCAACTCGTTTCAATCCTCGATGAAACTGTGCCTGAAGCTCAAAGAGGGGAGAAAGGTGCAACGTATTTACGACGAAGCGAAAACACCGCTTCAACGCTTGCTCCAAGCACAGGTGCTCATCGCCGAGCAGGAGCGTGAGTTGAGACAGCAGTTCGAGGAGCGTGACCCTGTGCATCTGTTGGAACAGGTGAAGCAGGCACAACTCGTCCTCTTTCGTTACTCTACAGGTGGTGTCCCGCAGCAAGATCGGTGGCAACAGATTGCTACTGAGCGATTTCGTGTGGCAGGCTCCTCGCTGGTCCCTCGTGCGGCTGATACACTCTCCGAGAGTGTGTGCAATGGAAAGCGATCACAAGAAGAAGGTACACCAGCATCGTTCCTGACATGGCACCGGACGAGCAAAGACCCGTTTGTGGGCGAGTGGGAACGCATTGCCGGATGGGTCTGTGCTGAACCCATGCAGAGTTGTCGAGCGATGTTCGAGGAGTTGTGTCGGCTCTCTCCTGAGCGGTATCAACCGTCGCATATGCGAACGCTGCAACGAGGGGTGCAAAAGATACGGGCGCGACTGGCTCTCCTAGATGTACCGTCACAAGACGGTCTCTCTGAGGCCGAAGGAGTTGTTCGCGTTGAGCATGATGAACAGGAAGACCGTCTTGTGGCGGCACGAGAGCAGGAAGCGCGAGAGCAAGAGACTCAAGATGCAATGCAGCTGAGTTTGTGGTGCGGTGTGGAAGCAGGTTCTGACGAGGTGTGCTTTCCACAAGAACCCGAAGAGCTACGTGCTCTCAATCCTCCGGTGGAACTGGAGAGGATGCCTGATAAAAAGAGTGATGGTGTTCAAGTGCATTCCGATGCCGCAGAAATGCGGACTCCACAGGCCACGACCTCGAAGTGTGTGACGATAGCAGAGGGCATTGAGCAGTATCTGCAATCGCAACGGCGGGCAAGACGACGGCCAAAAACGCTGGAATGGCACGAGACAGCATTGCGTCTGTTGGAGCAGTATGTGCGAACAGAATGGGAGGGTGTCTTGCTTGCCGAACTGACGGAGAGTCATATGCAGGGGTGGATACAGTGGTTAGGAGAGCCAACAGCAATGGGTATCCAACGCATAGACAGCAGCATTCTCTCGTATGTCCGTTCTGCTCGCGCATGGTGCTCGTGGCTGGTGAAAGCTGGCTCGCTCACGCGAACGCCGTTTGCGAAGATGTCTCTTGCGAAAGTGGAGCCTCCAACAATGCAGCCTTTAGAGGAGGGCCAGTGGAGGCGATTGCTCAACGCATGTCAGCTTCCAGGGGAAAGTAGGATCTTGCCAGAGTGGGCACCAGCACGCAATCAGGCGTTGCTGTGGGTGCTCTATGACACAGGGATGAAGGTGTCGGAGGTATGTGCCTTGCGTCTGAGGGATATCGATGTTGAAGGAGGAACGCTTCTCGTGAGAAGCCAGCAGTTCATGAGCAGGCACCTTGTACTGGGAAAAGAGGCATTGCAGGTAGTACGGATGTATATTGAGAGGTATCGGCATGGGGGAAGCAGGGTAGAGGTGCAGCACGTGGAGGGGAGCGACGTGCCTCTGTTTCTTTCCGAGACGGGGAAGGCATTGACGAAGAATGGAGTCATGTTGCTCTTTCGTCGGTTGAGGAGACGTGCAGGACTCACACGAGAGCGGATTGGACCAACGCAGATTCGAGACAGCTTTGCGCTACGGTACTTGCAAGCGGGAGGAGATGCGTTTACGTTGCGAGACCTGTTGGGGTATCAGGAGAGTGCTGTCGTCAAACGGTACCTGAACACAAGGAGCAAGAGGTGAAGCATAGAAACTCGAATCTGAAAGATTCATGAGTGTTGGCAAGCATCCTGATGGAAGTGAGCTTGGACTTTAGGAGGGTTTGTCCAATCCTCTTTGTATTCCGCGTGACACCTATTCTCATGTGGAATACAAAGAGGATTGGACACAAACCGCTGTTTCTGGAAGGGGAGAATATTGCTTGCAGGGAAGTGAGGAGGAACATGAGAGCAATTCATGAGAAAGCTCTGGTGATGGGGCGAGGGTGTCCAAAGAACAGTGATACCTGAACGTGCCTTATCGAAAATCTTGCCCTTTGATCTCAGTTCTTCTGCCTTGTCCGTTCTCAGAAAATGGACTGAAACATCAAGATTTCTTGTGAGGCAATACGTATTGGGAATGTCTTTATCTGTATTGTTAAAGTGGTTGAACTATATAACTATTTATTGCCCATTCACCGTAAATGCAGCCCAATAATAAGGATGCGCAAAGGGCTGAAGCTCAGGTTGGTCGCGATAATAAAGCCATGCCTCGGCAGCAGCTACATTTGTCTGCCTGGATTTTTGATAAATCTGTTCCCATCTTCTTGCCAATCTCAGCTCCTTAACTGTGGCGTAACGCATCCAGAATTGAGCCTCGCGGAGTGCGGCAGCAAAATTCATCCCCTTGTGTAAGTGGTTTTGATAAAAACGCCCCATCAAAATCGTCGTGGAGAGGTCGTCTACAGCCCATAAACTACTGACAACACAAGGAACTCCAGACACCAGGAAGCCTGCTGGCAATCCGACATATTCCTCAGGGCTTCCCTGAAGCACATCACTAATACCTGTTTCACACGCTGAGAGTGTGATGAGTTGAGCATACGAGAGATCAATATTGCCTTGCTGTAAATCGGCAAGTGTTAGCATGGTATCGGTGAGGAGTATACCAGAAGATGTTGGGTCATCCCAGTCATAGTTGCCATGACAGGAAAAATGCACATAGGTCTTCTCCTGAACACCTACGATTACGTTGTTTTTAGTAACGGCTTGTGCCTTATCCACTTTTTTTGAGCGAACAGTTCTGCGATAGCTTGCCCCTCCAACTCTGAAAAAATCAGAGGATCATCAGATTGAGGATTGATTGCGGCATATAGCTTCAGCTTTTCTGGCCGGATTGCCAGATTGTTTTTTTCGGTCAGAGTAATCGCCATTTGATGCACAAACTAGTTGACTTTTGACATGATCCTCTGATTCCAGTGTTGGCAGTAAGGTTTTTCGCATGTCAGCAATCAGCAGTGAAACGAGCGAACGCGAACCTGTATAGCCCCGTTCACATATCTCCCGATAGAGTTGCGTTCCATTGTAGCATTGTTCAGCCCATCGTTTGAGAATGTAGGGAAGAAAGGGATCAAGTCTCCCTGGTGCAGGAGGCCGAGAGTGAGAAGAGGATTCAGGGAGAGTTTCTGCATCTACGTATCGTCTGACCGTTGCCCGACAGACTCCTAGTGTTCGTGCAATTGCTCGGATACCGATCCCCTGCTGGTGTAACTCTCGTATCTCTTCAAATCGGGCCATGCGCTTCGCTTGTCCAGCTTGCTGCCTTGTTTGAATACTCATATGATGTTGCTTTTCGCGGGTAGTATCGCGCGAAAATGCCACCTGGTGCTTTGTGGTTCCTGCCTCATCCGTTTTCTGTTCACACGAACGGGTATCCTCTTGCTGGGTTATCCGCGTTGATGAGATCACTTCCGACTTATCAGCTGAAGCCTCGACGTGCTCGCCTTCTTCTTTTTTCGGTAAATAGGAGCGTTTGCGATCAAGAAGGCGTTGGACGGCTTCACGAAGATTGACGAGGAGATGAAAGCGATCAGCCACCTGCATAGCGTCTGGTGCTCCTTGTCTTGCTGCATCTGCATAGGCACTCGCCCGATCTCTGCTCACGATTTTGATCCCTGGGCGTTCTAGCAGCCAAGCCAGCAGAGTACTTTACTCACGGTCAGGAAGCAGGTCAATAACGGTATGTGTCTCAAGATCGACTAAAATAGTTCCGTAACGCTGCCCTTTTCGCAAAGCGAAGTCGTCTACTCCTAGCACTTGAGGCGTGGGAGCAACTGGAGCGTGACTACATCGTATCAAGCGAATCAGGCTATCATGGCTGATCGGCATTCCAAGCAGTGGAACGAGTCGTTCTCCAGGTCTGCCACCCACTGCAAAGGCAATCTCGCGCAGGGCTTCTGCTTGTCGGAGTGTCCTACGAGCGTAAGCAGGAGCGCAGTTGGGCAAACGCTCCGTCCGGCCGAAACAGGGAAGATCGGCGAGCGTTCGAGTGTAAGACGAGTGCACTTTGCCAGATGTCTGCTGGCAGAGTGGGCAGGGCGTTTCCAACGAGAGCGTTACTGCGAAAGCCGTGAGCATCTTTGCGGTCTTATCCACTTCAAGAGTGACGAGCATCATCCGGGAGGAATCAGGGAGTACAACAGGACTTGCCATTGAGGTCTCTTCCTTTTTGACAAGTTAGTATAACGCTTTCTCGCAACGTGGTTGTTAAAACGGTATAAATGGATCATCAAAAGTGCGTCTGACCTCAGTTTTGGATATCAAACACACTCTTGAGCCTCGTCTGGGTGATCGGACTCTACGCCATCATTTTCGGGGCGCTTCTCATCATTCGTGCTTTCCAACTGAGAACACCTCATACAACTCAAGCACAGCGAGGGACTGTATAAGGTGTTTCTCTTCACTCAACTGAATCATGAAAGAGCAAGTCCAGGTATGAACACCTTTCGCATCAACCCTGAGCCTATTCCTTTGAGCATCAAAACGTTGTCTCGCCTGTTGAGAGGAAAGACCTTCCTGCTCATCAGTTCAATGAAAGTTCTTGAATAGCTCCCAATGCTTGCAACGTAACCTTTTGTGTCTCGGCGAGACCTTTCACCCCCGTGATATTGAGTCGTTCGTAGGGTCGGTCACGCCGCAATGTGCCCACGCTCTTGCCACTCTCAAGGTCCCATATCCGAATCGCTCCGTCATCTCCACAGCTTGCGAGTTGACGCTCATTGGGACTGACGCTGAGCGACTGAACCGCTCCCTCGTGTCCCTCGCGCGTCATGATACACTCCCCACGTTGTACATCCCACCAACGGAGCTTTCCATCACTACTTCCACTGATCAGCACCTCTCCACGTCCACTCCAATTCAACGCCAACACTTTGCTGGGAACATTGGAAAATGTGCGTACCTGCTCCCCTGTTGAGATATCCCACAGGAACATTTCTCCATTTCTCCGGCTTCCGCCGCCACTCACGACGCTTCTTCCATCAGGACTCCATGTTATGCTCTCAATCGTGCCCTGATGTCCTTGCAGTTTCGTCAAAAGGCTCCCATCTGAAGCATTCCAAAGGGAGAGGCTTCCATTATCTCCTCCGCCAGCCAGGTGTGTGCCATCCGAACTCCAAGCAACATGACGAATGACGGTGAATTGTGCATGACTGACCCACCGTAGGGTATATCTTGCCATATCCCACATTTGTACTCCACCTCGATAGCTTCCACTGGCAAGCCATTGCCCGTTGGGACTCCATGCCACATCATAAAAGGCATTGTCGGGATTCTCGGTATTATGCAGAACGTGAATGCACCTCCCCGTGGTTGAGTCCCACACACGGATGGCGTTATCCCACCCGCTACTGACGAGTCTCTTCCCATCAGGACTCCATCCTACACCATGCACACTCCAGCGATGACCACTCAACTTTCGTAGTGGCATCTTTTTCGTCATGCTCCAGATCGTCACCAGCATATCGGAGCCTGCACTTACGATGTGCAAGCCATCAGGACTCCATGCCACATCGGAGAGGCTCACTGCGTACCCCTGCACCATGCGTATGCACTGTCCCTGTTCTACGTCCCACATCCGTACCGTCCCATCTTCACTTCCACTCAACATGTTTTGACTGTCAGATGTGAAGGCAAGACTGTACACAGGAGCACTATGTCCCTGCAAGAGCAGACGAGAGCGATCCAGCTCCACATCCCACAACCGGATCGTGGCATCAAGGCCACCACTGGCAAGCGTCCGCCCATCTGGGCTCCATGCCACCGTATGAATCCGCTCGGTATGTCCCTCAAGAATATGCAGACACTGCTCACTCTCTATATCCCACACTCGGATCGTCTGATCCCAACTCCCGCTCGCAAGCCGTGTGCCGCCGGGAGCAAACGCGAGTCCCCGTACTAAGTGAGAATGGCCCACAAGACGTGCCACACGAGTCCCACTTTGTATGCCCTGCATCTTCCATACTTGGATGCTTCCATCTGCGCTACCACAGGCAAGCAGACACCCATCTGAACTCCATGCGACAGAGAAGACCGGAGCAGGATGCGACACGGCCTGCTCAAGAAGGCCAGAGGTTGTATCCCAAAGCCTGACTATCCCCTCATCAGCACTGCTGCTGGCGAGCGTCCGCCCATCTGAGACAAACGCGATGCTGACGCAGGTCGTGTGCTTGACCGTCCAGAGCGGTGTCCTACTCTCCACCTCCCACAACGTGATTGTGCCATCCAAACTCCCACTAGCGAGAAGGCGTTCATCTGGACTAAAAGCAAGGGCTGTTACCACGTCGGTATGTGCCTGCCAGGATTGGTACCGATGCTTCTCCTTCGTATGCCACACCCATACGTTCCCGTCTCTACACCCAGCTGCCCAGTACTGTTCGTTGCTACTGATGGCAATCTTCCAAATAGCATCCAATGCAGAGGTCCAGACCGTCTCAGGCAAGGTTGACTCCACTAGAGTCGTATCCTGCATTTCGACTCCCTGAAAGTATGCCCCCCGAAGGACAAGCCGCGACAGATCGAGGTGGCGCAGGTCTCCTCGCTGCTGGCGGAGCAGCGTCACCACGTTCGCGGGCCCATAGCCTTGGGCAGAAGCTGCTCGTTGGCGTAGTTGCTCCATGAGAGCGAGCAAATGCGCCTCCACCTCGTCTCGCCCTGGATATATCCTGCTCAGGCTTGCCAGGATGGGGGCTATGAGAAGCTGCTCTTGCGTCTTTCGCACATCTTCGCTAACGTCAGCTAGTGAAAGTCCATGATCGAGAAGGCGTGAGAGCGTGCCATGCACAAGTTCGCTGATCGCCTCCTCGATGAGCACTTCCGTCACGTACTCCAGCACCACTGAATGCAGCGTCAAACTGGCTGCCCGCTTTCCACGTTCGAGCAGCGACCGACGGAGCAAGGTACTGGTGGCTTCGAGGACCTGATTTGGTGGCTGCGGTGTACCCAGCAACATCACCAGTTCCTCAAAGGTGAGCGGCTGACGGCGAATCGCCATCCAACGCAGGACGGTTTGTTCGAGGGCTGAAAGCCGAGAGATTTGCTCGGCCAGGACCTCCTGAATACTGCCGAACAGCAAGGCACCCTGTGTCAGGAATGGGCTAATCGAGCCATCGAACAGGGCAAGAATGGTTTCTGCTACAACCTTCAAGGCTAGTGGGTTACCCATGTATGCTTGGGTAAGCCTTACCCATTCTTGGGATGTGCCAACCACGCCCTTCTCAGCGAGCAACTGCTCGCTGGCGGCAGTGTCAAGTCCAGCGAGACGCAGTTTACGTACTGGCGAGTGCATGCCCACGAATGGTGCCAAGCTCGCTGGCTGTTCTCGGCTAGTGAGGAGGAGACAGCTCGAATGCTTTGTTTCACTTACTCTCTGAAGCAGACGCTGATATCCCTCATAGCCTGGGCGATAGCGCTCTCTCATCTCTCCTTCCTGAAGCAGCGTTTCCAGATTATCAAGAACCAGAAGGATTCGTCGTTGCCGTAAACACTCTAAGAGCAGCGTTAGATGGTGCTCGAGAGAGGCAGACGCTGGAATGAGTAATTGTGGCGAAAGGACGTGCAAGCAGTCGTCGAGCAAGGCTTCACAGGAAGGGGAGTCGCGCAGAGAGCGAAACAGCACTCCCTGGAAATGCTCGGCGACTCGATGCATGAGCGTAACCACTAGGACCGACTTGCCGATACCACCCATACCCACCACGCTCACGACGCGACAGCGTTCTTGTACCACCCATTGCTCAAGAGTGGCTAACTCCCAAAGACGCCCGTAAAAGTTTGATACCTCCAAGGCACCACCCCAATCCACCCGCATGGAAGGAGTTGTCTCGGTGGGAGACGAGATACCGGGACTTTCCACCAGCAGAGAAGAAGTGGAAGAGGGCATGCGAGATGCGTGACTCAGCACAGCAGAGAGCCAGTGCTCATCCAGCAACACCTTCTGATGTGCTGCTCGCCACAAGCCGCGGATTTCCTCTTCCTCGCGGCTAGCAGCAAAGGCTTGAAACTGGAGGGCGAATTCAATCAAGTGTTTGAGATGTTCAAGCTTGGGATAACTGTTGCCTGCCTCCCAGCTTTGCACCGCGATGCGAGATATCTTGAGGAGGTGGGCCAGCTCTACTTGTGACAGGTTCATGGCTGTACGAAGTGTCAGGATAGTTTGACCAAAGCTATAGTCTCGCTGAGGATAGGGATGAGATTTCATCGGCGTGCTCTCCTTGCATTGCTTGACTCACGAGTATTTACTTACAGAGGCAAAGGAAGGCAAAGTGAAAAGCTATCTGATGCAAAATGACTTCTTCGCTTAATACCTCTATACTTGATGATGTAGGTTCCTTCCAAGTGCGTCACTCTTTGTTCAGAAAGGTAGTAGCATGACAAGAAGAATGCTTTCCCTTTCCAACTCTCCACGCGTATGAGCGCGAAAACGTTTCATGCTCGTATTAAGTGTGTGATGTTATGTCAAGTATACATAGGTCTGTGGTGTTGTGCAAGGAAGGGAGGTGAGAGCATACACATGAAAGAGAATCCCTCTTTTCTTTCGTCGGGCTGTAATGGTTCGTCGAGAATGTTTTAAGGAAATGGAGTTTTGATTTTTTCTTAGAAGATTTTGTCCGTGTTGTCACAGCCAATGATCCTCCTGGGGATGAGAACGGGAGATTAGGATCGTGTGTTGAGACATGGACAACAAGTACAAAGGAATGTACAGGAGTATTTCATGAAAGCGATTGTGTACAATGGCCCTCGCGATGTGGACGTGAAGAACGTTCCCGATGCACGAATTGAGCGACCAACCGATGTCTTGGTGAGGATCACCAGTACCAACATTTGTGGCTCGGACCTGCATATGTACGAAGGTCGCACCGATTTTGAGCAGGGCAGAGTATTTGGGCATGAGAACCTTGGAGAGGTGGTCGAAATCGGCAACGCAGTTGATCGCATCAAGGTTGGCGACATGGTTTGTTTGCCATTCAACATTGCGTGTGGTTTCTGCGCGAACTGCGAGAAAGGTCTAACCGCGTTCTGCCTCACGACTAACCCGAATCCCAAGATGGCTGGAGCCGCCTACGGCTTCGCTGACATGGGGCCCTATAACGGTGGACAGGCCGAGTATCTGCGCGTTCCCTACGCAGACTTTAACTGTCTCCTCTTACCAGAGGATGCACGGGAGAAGGAAAACGACTACGTCATGCTTGCCGACATTTTTCCAACTGGTTGGCATGCGACTGAGCTTGCCTGCGTGCGACCAGGCGACTCCGTCGTCATCTACGGTTCGGGACCTGTTGGACTGATGGCGGCTTACTCCGCAACTCTCAAGAGTGCCAGCAAAGTTATGATCGTTGACCGACACCCTGACCGACTGCGGCTGGCGGAGTCAATTGGCGCGATTGCCATTGACGACTCGAAAGGCTCGCCAGTTGAGCAGATCATGGCACTCACTGATGGAAAGGGGGCTGATAGAGGATGCGAGTGCGTTGGCTACCAGGCTCACGACCCACAAGGCCACGAGCATAACAACATGACGCTTAACAACCTTGTCCAGTCGGTCAAGTTCACTGGGACAATTGGCGTAGTTGGCGTCTACGTACCCCAGGACCCCGGTGGTGCTGACCAACCGAGCAAGCAAGGTGAGACCATTTTTGATTGGGGCCTCTTCTGGTTCAAAGGTTTGACTATTGGAAGCGGGCAGTGCAACGTCAAGGCATACAACCGTCAATTACTCGACCTCATTCACGTCGGTAAGGCTAAACCATCGTTTATAGTGTCACACCAATTGCCGCTCGACGAAGCACCAAACGCCTATCAGCACTTTGACGCACGCGATAACGGCTGGACCAAAGTCGTCCTTAAGCCAACACGGTGACTTACTCGGATAGGCTCGCATGAACCAACAAGGAGGCAACATGGAAACAACGAACGTGAATATCCCTCTCACGGAGCGAAGAATCTCGACTGTACTTGGTGGCCTTCTTCTGCTTGGGAGTCTTCCTCGTCGCTCCCTCGGTGGAATCACATTGGCAAGCGCCTTACTCTATCGAGGAGTGAGTGGGCATAGCTATCTTTATCAGCTTCTAGGTGCCAAGAGTACGAGTGAGAACGGGCATGTTGCAACAAATGATGCAGATGAGGTCCTGGAAGTCGAGCGCTCGATCACCATTGGCAAGTCCGCAAATGAACTTTCTCGCCTCTTACACGAACCGCAAGCCATCGCGCGGATCATGGGAGATTTTGCTGAGGTCTCTCAAGTGAGCAACAATCGTATGCGTTGGGTCATACGAGGACCGTTGGAGCAACGCGTGGAATGGGAGACGCAGGTGGTCGAGGATCGTCCGGGTGAAGTCTTGCGCTGGAAGTCACTTGATGGAGCTGTGCTTCCCAACGAAAACGCTCTGCGTTTCCGTCCTGCCCCAGATAACCGAGGGACGGAGGTCACGCTCCGTCTCAACTTTGATTTACCGGGAGGCGCACTAGGGACCAGTGTGGCGAGGCGACTGAAGATAGTACCGCGCCTGGCTGCGGAGAAGGCACTGCGGCATTTTAAAAGTCTTGCCGAGGCAGGCGAAATTCCAACGCTCAAGCACAATCCAGCGGCCTATAAAGGAACACACGAGAAGTAAGGAGAACATATTCATGCGAGCACTCTGCTGGAATGGAGTCAACGATCTCCGTGTGGAGACGGTACCCGATCCCGAAATCGTCAATCCACACGATGCCATTGTGAAGGTCACACTGACGACGACCTGCGGCTCTGACTTACACTTTATCGACGGCTACATCCCGACCATGCGTCAGGGAGATGTGATTGGACACGAGTTTATGGGTGAGGTGGTGGAGACTGGCCCCGAAGTGCGCAACGTTAAGAGAGGGGATCGTGTCGTTGTTCCCTCATTCATTGTCTGCGGTGCCTGCTGGTACTGCCAGCAAGGTCTCTACTCACTGTGCGACAACACCAATCCTAACGAGGAACTCCAGGAGCCAGCCCTCGGCTACCCAACGGCTGGCATCTACGGGTACACGCACGCCTTTGGTGGCTACGCGGGTTCACACGCCCAATATGTGCGGGTGCCGCACGCTGAAAACGACTGCTTTCATGTTCCAGAGGGCTTACGGGATGAACAGGTGCTCTTCCTCTCGGACGCCGCGCCAACTGGATACATGGGGGCTGACTTCTGCAACATTCAACCAGGGGATATCATCGCGGTTTGGGGCTGCGGTGGAGTAGGACTCATGGCCCAACGCAGTGCCTATTTGTTGGGAGCCGAACGCGTGATCGCGATTGACCGCTTCCCAGAGCGGTTACAGATGGCGAGGGAGAAGGTGGGTGCCGAGACGATCAATTATACTGAGGTCGAGAGTGTCACGGAGGTATTGAAAGAGATGACAGGTGGGCGTGGTCCCGATGCCTGTATCGACGCTGTGGGGATGGAGGCGCACGGCACCGGAATTGGGTATGCATACGACCGCGTAAAGCAGTCATTGCGGCTGGAAACGGATCGTGGCGAGGTGCTGCGAGAAGCGATTCTGGCCTGTCGGAAGGGAGGAATCGTGTCAATTCTGGGTGTCTACGGGTTGATGGATAAGTTTCCGATTGGCACCATTATGAACAAAGGACTCACGGTACGCAGCGCACAGCAACATGGACAGAAGTATCTGCCCCGTTTGCTGGACCATGCGGCAAAGGGCGAGTTAGACCCTTCGTTTCTGGCAACACATCGGTTCTCGTTAGAAGAGTCGCCACGTGGGTATGATATGTTCAAGCACAAGAAGGATGGGTGTATACGAGCAGTCTTCATGCCGTAACACAATCATCAGAAGAACATAAAAGCACCTGGCTATGAGGGATACGTCTCCACACGTTTGCAGGGCTTTCCCTCATAGCCGCGATATCGTAGAGGAATTTACTATGTTTCTAGCTGCTATGCGCACGCATCGTCTTGAGGAGTTGTCAGAAGTTCTCGTTTAGGAGAGGAAACAGACGATGAGTTCGGACACACAACATGAACCCGAACACCTGACGCTTTTACACCAGCTAAGAGGATCGTCTACCTCCGTCTATATGACGTTGCTGAGTATTGTTCAAGGAGTGACTCTGTCAGATTTAGCCACGGTCGTTGGAAACAGCTATACACACTTCACACTGGTCCACTGGCTGCTCGTGCTGGCAACGCTTATCCTCATTGTTGCCGTGTGGCATCAGATTCTAATCGACTCCATCTCTCTGGATTGGGTTCCTGATATTGGAGACGCGGCTGTCCCTTTTGTCATTGGCATCCTCGAACTAGTGCTCAATCACATGATTCCTCTGAGTTTGAGCTTCTGGTTGTTCCTGCTGGCTATCATCCTCTTTTTTCTGGAGATCGTTGGTAGTGTCGTGTTTACGCGTCAGAAAGCGGAGTTGGCAGCTGATGCTAACAGGAAGTTGCTGCATCTTCTCAGGAGGCGCCATCGGCCGTATCTGTTACATGGTCTCAGTGGCACTGCTCTATTTCTGCTTCTGGGATTGCTCTGTCTCGTTGAGGGTGTACACGCTACTGACGGGGCGCAGCAAATGCCTGGGTTGCTAGCTGTTGGCATGGGGGGACTCGCTGTGTGCTGGGTCGTGAGCCTGATCTTCATACCCAAGGGATACTGGCGTGCGGTTGTGAGCTATGCCCGTACAGGCGGAATGTCTAAGAGCGAGAAAAGTTGGCAGACGAATAAATGACCCTATTGCCAGCGGGGCTTTCAAGAGAAGGAGGTCCGATGTTGAAGGTCCGGCATGTTGAAGCAGAAGGAAGGGGTTTCTATTGTCTTTATGTCAAGACGTCATATACAGTGACATTGGCATGTCACTCTGATGGAAGGCTCATGCACACGTTGGCAGACTCCAGCAGAGTAACCAACAGGAAGAGACGACGGTATGGAAGCGCAAGAAGCCTTCAGACGGAGAAGAGAAACATTTGGAAAACCATGCATACACACGTCAGTTGAGAGACTATTTGCTCAAGGAGTGTATGTTCATGTATGGGTGTGTATCGAGTGCGGTACGGAATTTGGAAGTTATGCTATGTGGGAGAAACTGCTTCGGAATCGGCAGCAGCAGACTACTTCAAAGAAGTAACATCATTGGTGTCTTTTCCTCATAGAGATATCTCTATGAGTGTGGGAGGATGTCTTTTCCTCACGCATGCGAAGGCAAGGAAGAAAGATGAAAATTGCACATATTGCTCCTCCCTGGTTGCCTATTCCTCCTCACAACTATGGAGGAACTGAAAATGTGCTCTTCGACTTAATCGAGGAGCAGGTGGCTCAAGGCGATGATGTGACCTTATTTGCTCCAGGAGATGCTCGAACGTCTGCTCGACTCGTCTCTTTCATTCCGCGCTCCTTACGTGCAGAGGGAGTTCCATGGACAGCACATCTGAAGGCCGACTATCACCTGCGACGCTCTCTGACAGGTGTTCAAACAGGGAACTTCGACATCGTGCATACCCATTTGTCGGTCAGTCCCGATCTCTGCTTGTTTCCCTTGCTCTCCGAACTGGAAACGCCCCATCTCACCACATTGCATAGCCGCTTTCCCTTTGACCATGTGCCTAACTGGACAGGCGATGCCGACACATTGTATCTGTACTCTTGGGCGTCCTGGGTACCCGTCGTCGCGATCAGTGAGCATGCACGGCGTGAGGTTCCTTCAGAGGTGCAAGTTGTCGGAGTGGTCCATAATGGATTGAGCCTGCAACGCTACGTGCCTGCTCCTCTCGAACCCAATGCGTACCTGGTATGGCTGGGGCGATTTGTTCCTGAGAAAGGAGCGCATCACGCAATTGAGGTCGCCAAGCGAACGAACCGACCCCTGGTCCTTGCTGGCTTGGTTGATCGTGGCGTCCCTGAATCGGTTCGCTACTTCCATGAGGATATTGAGCCACATATTGATCAGCAGCACATTCGATATATCGGTCCAGTGGACAGTGTGCGCAAAATTGCCTTGCTCACGGGAGCGCAAGGCCTTCTGAACCCCATCAGCTGGGAAGAACCCTTTGGGATGGTCATGATCGAGGCAATGGCTATGGGCTGTCCTGTGCTGTCTTTTCGGCGGGGAGCGGCTCCTGAACTCATCAAGCATGGTGAAACGGGGTTCCTAATGCAAACAGTCGATGAAATGGTGCATTTCGTTGCGAACTTGTCTCAGTTGAAGCGTACTGCTGTTCGTGAACATGTGGAACGTGCCTTTTCCGTGCGGGCAATGGCGAACAATTATCGGAGGCTGTATGGGCAGGCGCATTGACTCACCCGAAATCTTCCTTTTCCAGACCCTCCTCGGAATTCTTTGAGCTACTTTCATAAGGTGTTTCACAAGACAGGACCGTAAGTTGGTACGTCGTGTTCTCGTGAAATGAAAGTGGTATCATGAAAAGAAACAGGAAGATTCTGGATGAGGCACGAACAAGTGTCGCTGTCGTTTCGACATCTGAGCCTCCCCAGAGACCTCGGCGGCGGGGGAGGGTGGTAAAGATGGGAGCAAGTTTGCATGTGCGGCGTGAGGTGCTCTGGCAGATGGCTTCGCAGTATCGAGAGGCGTCGTGGGCACGCAAACGGGTGGTTGGTGGTGGACGACTTCGTCCGTCTGACGGGCTATCATCGTAAATATGCGATGTGGTTGTTGAAGCATGCTGATGAAGGACACCCATCTCCGGTGCCTTCCCCTCGACGGGTGTATCAAGCAGACGTAGAAGAGGCACTCGTGCTGATTTGGACCAAGACGAATCGTTTGTGTACCAAACGGCTCATCCCGTCTTTGTCGATGTTCATTGACTCTTTGGAGCGGCATGAGCACCTCTCTCACGCAGGAATGTCGAACGCACTTGCTCTCGATGAGTGTGGCAACCGCAGACCGCCTCTTGCGCCCGCATCGACAGCACGAGCTGCACGGTTTGTATACGACGCGAGTAGGGACCTTGCTCAAAAGCACCATTCCCATTCGCACGTTTGAGCAGTGGGATCAGCAAGTGCCTGGGTTTGTCGAAGCCGATCTCGTTGCACATTGTGGCTCATCGGTTGAGGGTACCTACCTCTTTACCCTGACGTTGACGGATATTGCCACGGGGTGGACCGAATGCCTTCCACTCCTCGAGAAGAGTGCCGAGGCCGTGCTTGCTGCCATCCGACAGGCGCGCACGCTCTTTCCCTTTCCCTTGTTGGGCTTGGATACCGATAACGGAACTGAGTTCATGAACGATCTCCTCGTGGCCTATTGTGAAGCCGAACAGATCACCTTTACGCGGGGTCGTCCTGCTCTCAAGAACGATCAATGCTACGTCGAGCAGAAGAATGGGCATCTCGTGCGTCAGGTGGTGGGCTATGATCGCTTTGTTGGAGCACAGGCATATCAGCACCTGGACAATCTGTATCAAGTGCTTAGTTCATATGTCAACGTGTTCCAACCCTCGATGAAATTATGTGCGAAACTCAAAGAGAGAAGAAGAGTGCGACGCATCTACGACGAAGCCAAGACACCCCTTAAGCGTCTTCTCCATGTACAGGTGTCGTCCACGGAGCACGAGCGTGATCTGAGGAAGCAGTGTGAGGACCTCGACCCAGTCCGTCTGTTGGAGCAAGCGCAACAGGCACAACACATGCTCTTTTGCTGTGTGACAGGTGTTGTTCTCCAAGACGAGAAGAGAAGACGACTCTATGGGCGCGAACGGTTTCGCGTCGTCAGCACGTCGCGGTTGCCGAGTGCTTCTGATGCCGTGTCGCGTAGAGAGACTGGGACAGGAAGGGAAGAAGAGCCATCAGCAACACTCTCGTTATTAGAGTGGCACCGGACGTGCAATGATCCTTTCCAGGAGCAGTGGGAAGTGGTTGCAGAGTGGGTGTGTGCTGATCCCACACGGAGTTGTCAAGCGATGTTTGAGGAACTGCGACGAGTGACTCCTGACCGCTATCAGCCCTCACATCTGCGAACGTTGCAACGAGGGGTGCGCAAGATGCGAGCGCGACTTACCGAAGTGGACATGCTGCACCCGCAAAGGCACGTGCATGATGTACAGGAATGTGAGGAGACAACGTCTGCTGACTCTAGCTCAGAGAGGTCGATTGCTACAGCAGGAGAAGAATCCGAACAGCACGACGAGGCGAACGAGCAGGGAGTGAGTACTCCCACCTGCTGCTTGGTTGTGGTGACTGCTAAGAATGTCACTTGCTCGGATGTATACGATGTGCGAGCCTCTGTTCGAGAGCCTGTGCCTGAAAATGCTCCACACAAGACTCTGCCAGTTTATGAAGAGCAGATTCCAGATGCATTGTTGGTGTCAGAGCATTCCTCAGAGCCAACCACGTCCTGTAAGAACCCGATGAGCATCACAATAGAAGAGGCGATTGGAAGCAGAGGAATAGGAGCGGTTGCTGCTGGCGTGTGAGTTGCCAGGGGAGAATGGAGTGATACCGCGGAAACTACTCGAAGCCTCATCGACGTCAGGGCTGTATCAAGCCCCTGCATAACGCCTTGCACCAATTTGCTTGGCAATCGACGCTGGAGGAAGCCTGGGCTGCCGCCTACTATGAGCGCAAACGTGCAGAAGAGAAAAGTCATAGTGTCGCAGTCCGTGCCCTCTCTAACGTGTGGGTGCGGATCATCTTCGCCATGCTGAGCACACATAAGCCGTATATTTCGGCCATCTTTGAGAGGGCCCGGATGCTCCACGCCGTCAAAGCCGCTTAGAGACCCTGTGTTCTCAGAGGCAAAACTGCCTGTTTTTTTGCCTTCAACTGAGCATGCTTTTTCAGACCATGCGAGCGGCGTGCCGTCAAGGAAAACTCTTATGAAATCTTAAAATGATGAGTTAGTACGTAGGAAGCTGGATCAGTTTGTTTGGCTTTACGTAGGACGAAGACGACTGGTATTGCCCAGATCGATGCTTGCGGTGTATTTCTGGATCATAGAGTTCCATGCCTGGCTGTTTCGTGCTAGGAATCCATTTGCTCATTGTTTCCTGGTCCTTTTTCAGCAGAACGTAGGCAACAGAGATCATTTGTCCTGCAATGCGACCAATCACTTTTCCACGAGCAGTATATTTACGCGTGCGTTCATCGTAACTGCATTTAATCGGAACTAGGCGTTCGTAAATCCTTGCCCACTCGCAGTCCATTTTGGTCGCTGTCCAGACAATCAAATACATCATTTGCTTCATTTGGCGTGTTCCTCGTGGGGAGAGGCGTGCGCTATCCAAGGTATGACCAGATTGAGCGACTGCGGGTGCCCAGCCAAAGTAGGCTTCGAGCTGAGAGGGACGTTCAAAATTCGCAATGTTGCCGATTATAGCAATCATGGTAGCGGCAGGAATCGCCCCGATGCCCGGTATGGACATGAGAATTTGCCCTTCCCGAGAGTTTTTGACGATCTGCGTCATCTCTGTTTCCAGTTTTTCAAGATGCTTGCGAATGAGTTCAAGTTCCTCGATCAACTGCTCCTGCTCGAGGGTGAGACCTCGTAACCGCCCTGGGTCTTTTGTTCCGATGCTGTGTGTTGCCCGTTGCTGCAATTCAACCAGCTTCACATCTGAGGGATGATGACCGATTCGAGCCGCTTGACAGCAGGACGCGGCATGGTAGACTTGCTCATGCTCACGTGAAGGTCTCCCTTGTTTTTCTGCCTTCATGGCTTTCCTTCCCAAATTTTATTGCTGTATTTTTAGGGCTTGACATGGAAAGTCTTTCTCCAAGAGTCTCCTAAACAGCAGGAGCAGCATCTGGAAGGCTTACTAGTTTGTTTTGAGTTTGTGTCTGCATGAAGCTAGTACTGTTGGTGAAAAGGTTTCCAAGAGTGAAGTGTACCGATATACTAGAGGGAGAACAACCCCATTTTCTCCCCTTCCAGGAGACATTTTCAGATGAAAATTCTCTATGGAGTGGTACAAGACCGTGGACGCGTCGGGAGACTGTTTTACAAAGGAGAATATGAAGATGGAACCTAATACTGCCTTACGAGATGCTCGTCTGGAGCGAGGGTGGTCACAATCCTTCCTTGCAGCACAACTTGGAACATCCCCCAAGAACGTGAGTCGTTGGGAACGAGGCGACACGCGCCCTTCTCCCTATTTTCGGGCCAAACTTTGTCAACTTTTTGGCACCACAGCACATGCCCTTGGATTCGTTTCTCCTCCGGCATCTCCAGCTCCTCCACAAGTGAGAGAAGATGCCGTTGTCTCCCAACAACCTTTCACACGGCTTGTTGATCCTGCACTGCCGTTTTCATCTTTTTCCCGTACTCCTGTTGTGGGACGCGAGGCCATCTGTGAGAACATTCTCTCCATCCTGAGCACAGGACAAACCTGCGCTCTTCACGGTCTACCAGGAGTCGGCAAAACTACGCTTGCCCAGGCAATCGCATTCCATGAAGATATTCATACCTATTTCCCTGATGGAATTCTCTGGGTTGGTCTTGGTCCATCTCCTGATAGTATAAGTCAGCTTACGCGTTGGGCTTTGTTGCTTGGAGTCTTTGAGGAGGCCATGCACACAGAACATTCTCTTGAGATGCTACAACTACGCGTGCGTCAAGGACTCAGCGCACGCCGTATGTTGCTGGTCATCGATGATGCGTGGACGAGTGAAGCGGCACTGCCATTTCTGCTAGGTGGTCTCCGGTGTGCTCATCTACTTACAACGCGCTTTCCTCATGTTGCCCTGCTTGTAACCGAGAATGAGCCCCTTCCAGTTACAGAGCTTGGTCAGCAGGAGACACTGCAACTCCTAACAACTCTGGTTCCTGCCCTTATTACACTAGATAACACACAACTCTACCACCTCGTGCAACTCACTGGTGGCTTGCCCCTTGCCGTCAACCTGGTTGCCCGATATCTACGCTTGCATGCCTATAGTGGACAGCCTCGCCGTCTGCAAACCGCTTTGGCCTCGCTTGCTCAAGCTGAGACGCGTCTGCACCTGACATTCCCTCAATTTTCGGCGACACATCCGGCTGTAGGTACAGCACTATCTTTGCACACCGTGATTGCTTTGAGTGATCACCACCTTACTCCACAGGCGCAGCAGGCACTCCGTACGCTCTCGGTGTTGCCTACTAAACCAGAACAATTTTCAGAGGTTGCGGCGTTAGCCGTGTGTCAGCAGGATGTAGCAATACTGGATCAGCTCTGTGATGCCGGATTGTTGGAGAGCGCAGGGCCTGGATGGTATTGGATGCATCAGACGATAGCCGACTACGGACAGGTATGCCTTAAAGCTGAACATCCAGAAGAGGTGGGACCGTGGAGACACTTAGTCAACTATGCTCTCAACTTTCTGGCGGCACAGGGGCGAAATGGGTCGCAAGTAGAGCGAGAGCATACGACGTTGCTTGCCGCTCTGAATGCGGCCCATAGTCACAAATGGCAACCAGAACAACTCGCACTTACTAAGAAACTCAGTCAGTTCTGGGCACTTCATGGCTATGCAACTCTTGCACGAGAACGCTTTTCCCAGGCTCTAGCCCTGGCACGCGATGTCAATGATACGCTAGGAGTATGCTGGATGCTCTTCTGCTTAGGAGCATTAGCAGAGACGCAAGGGGCACTCCAGGATGCCCGGCAGTATTTTGAAGAGGGCTTAACCCTCCTCCGTCCATCTGTGGAACTCCATGTTCCACTGCTCAAAGCGTTGCTCAATAGTTTAGGGATTATTTCCGGTAAACAGGGGAATTTACGCCAAGCAGAAACCTTCTACCAGCAAGCACTTGAACTTGCCCGTGTGCAGGAAGAGCCGTTTGATATGTGCGTCTTGTTGAATAATTTAGGAGAACTTGCGTTGAAGCGTGGACAGCTTGTACGAGCGAAACAGATATTCCAGGAAAGCCTTGAGATGTCGCAAGGGCTTGATCCAGCATTGCAGGGAGAAATTCTTTGTGGATTAGGGGATGTATGCATGCTTCAGCAAGGCGACGAAGAGGAAGCGTTCGCTTTCTATCAGCAAGCATTCGCACTTAGTGAACGGGAACATCTATCTACACCATTCTGTGATGCGTGTCTGGGCTTGGGACTTCTAGCTCAACGCCAAAATCAACGGGAAGACGCACATACGTGGTTTCAGAAGGGCATGCTTTCTGCGCAAAAGCACGGATTACATGAGCAGTATATCAACGGGCTTGCCGCTCTTGCAACGCTTGCTCCTGACATATATGCGTACACACGAGCAGAACAGATGCTCCAAGAGGCCATGGAGTTGGCGCAAAGGATGAAACATAGCTTCTCTTTGTGTCGTTGCCATATCACACTGGGAACACTCTACTTGAACCTCCAGCGATACGAAGAGGCCCACTTGACTTTCGAGACGGCAAGACATCTCATTACTGAAGAGTGTGTTCTTCTCCATCTCGAAATTCAGGAGGGCCTGGCACATAGTGCCGCTGCACAGGGAAACGTAGTGCTTGCGCAACAGATGGCAGAACGGAACCTGTCTCTGATGGAAGCACTACACTACTGGAAAAGAGATGAGGGGCGCCTGTGGCTAGAACAGCAATACACGCTCAATCCGCCACAAGCACGTAAGACCACGCTCAATCCGCCAGCTCAGCCTCCACGGATGACGCAAGTATCGCCAGGACAAAGTGAAGCACTCTCTGATAGAACAGAAACGTCTGGTGATGAAGAGGTAACCTGCCCCGATTGTGCTCATGCTTACGGTCTTGTTAAACACAGCCGTAATCGGAGCGGGAGCCAGCGGTATCAATGTCCTGCCTGTGGAAAAGTCTTTACACCATTTCCCAGGCAGATTGGAAAAGATGTGCAGGACAAGGTTCTGGCCCAGCAGCTTGCAGCAACAGGGATGAGCCAGAGAGCGATTGGGCGTCAATTAGGCGTACATCACACAACGGTCAAGGTGTGGCTCACGCGGGGAGGATCAATAGAATCATCGGCTGAAAATGGCCCTTGAGTATTAACGGATACTGTTGCTTAATTGCTTCCACCCTCAAGAAGCCTTCAGAGCAGCAAAGCGTGATGTGCGCGTTTTCGCGTGAGGAACCCCTGCTTTCCAAGAAGCAAAGCGCACCACGTTGATTGCTCCGCCGTCAAAACATGTTGCAGATGGTTTTTTCTTGCCCGATGTAGCGAGATCGACGCAGCCCAAAAGCACGAGTCCCTTGGGAAATGGTGCCCTCAATTCCTGCTCGCCGCTGATATTGATCTTTCCATCTCGATCCCCACGTTTGACGCGCTTTCCCTTGATGCAGCATCGGGAGATGCACATGGTTCGTGCGTGGTTGCAGCAGCTGTGTTTTCCTCAACATGCGCCACCCTCTTCCTCAACGCCTTGCGTTGCGCCGCACGCGGGTTGATCCTCTTTCCCCTTGTCCTCGTTGTATGCGATGTGATACGGTGAGCAAACGTGGAAAAAGTCGGAATGGAGCGCAGAGGTATCATTGCAAACAGTGTAAGATACTTGATCATAACCTGGGGTACGTATGGCCTAACCGTGTGAGAGTGACGAAAAAGTACGACGTACCAGAGAACGAGGATTGAGGCAGTGTAGACGTTGGCTCTGCAGGCTCTTATACAACTAATGAAGACCATCAGTTTCTGGTGAGAGAGAACCAAGCAACGTGGGATGTTCCTAGAAGAAAAAGCCTTTTTCAGGAAAGAAAATCTGATTTTGAGCAGAAGAACGTACAGAAAGAGTGGACTCAGCCTCAATTCTCTGGTACGTCGTATCTTTTGGTCACTCTCACACGGTTAGGCCAGGGTAGCCTGCGACCAGCCACGTTTTTGCCATGCACTCCACACTGCATGAGTGGTTCCCATAGCCTCTTCCTCCTGCGGCAGCCGTCTGGAAGGTTGCTCCTCTTGCACCTCTTCTCAAAAGAAGAACAGTGCCGAAATCCCCATCGTAAGATGTCCGGTAGATGGGGATAAAATGGGGTGGTTATTCCAGACGTATCCCAGTAGAATGTGTACGTGGAAACCTTTCTACGACTTCGTTGAAATAGTCTAGTCCTGGGTGTGACATGTTACAGAGCGGATGCGCCCATGCTCAGCGGAAAAGGAGATGACAGACCTGCAAGAAGTATGAACGCCGATGTTTCGAGATCCATTTCACACACAACATGCGGCCTAGAAGCCGCAACCGATCAAAGGAGTATTTTTATGCACACACGTTTCCTCTCATTGCTGTCACGACGCCTCGTGATTCCCGTGCTGCTGGTGGGCCTTTCTCTTGGTAGCGTGTCGCTCGCACTGTTCCAACACACTTTGAGCGCCCATGCTGCTGCTTCATCTTCCCATCCTTCCTATGTGATGGTGATCGGTGGGCAGAAATATATAGCCCAATACGAGGGGGGAGCCTTCAATTCTGATGTGACGACCCATAGCATCTACACCGATTTTGGACGCTGGAACGAATATACCGTCGACCGTTATGGAACGTGGCACTGGTATGGTCAGTTTTCTGGCAACGAAAATACCTATGTCAATGGGCATGGGCAGCTTCAAACCGGGGTGAATGTCACTATACCGGGAGTGGGTCACATTAATACCTATGGACATGAAGATGTCCTTTATCCCTCTCTCACCCCTCCGCCTGCCGGGTATCGGGTTGGTCCAGAGCACTATTTTGGAGAGCGAGTGAGTGTCGCTGGGACACAACGGCTAAGCATCGATTGTGAGGTTGACGCGTCCAATGTTGCCAACGGCCAATACGGGCGTGGAACACCTCAGCTCTTCGGTACGAGTCAGCAAGCGCAAGATTGCACAACGGGAGATAATTATTTTCGCAGTGGAGACCCAGGGATCGACACAGTGATTCGACACGTGCCACGCGCGATTGGTTCAACGGGAGCAAGTCTCCTGCAGCCACGGCTACCAGTCCCCGTCATCCTGAATATAGCGGGCGGCGTCTTCTTCATCGGTGCGATTACTACAGGCAATATCTGTACCTTCGTGTCCTGTGGCAATACCACTAAAAAGGTACTTGCCGCTGTATCTATAGGCTTTGCCATCCTGTCGGTGGCTGCTGGACAATACACCGTAAATACCACTGCGATGAGGACTTTTGCAAGCGAAGGTTCTACCGCTTTATCAGCAATTGCATCGGAAGCCGCCGGCTCTGTGGAAATGGCTGGTGCGGTAAGTCCGAGCCTGGCTTCACGCGCGGCGAGCGAAGCCGGTTCGATAAGTGCCCTCAGTCATACCGGTAGTGTTAGTGTTCTCCCGTAAAGCGCGATGATTGGCGTGAGCGATCATTGCCGTGTAGAAAGGCGGCGGGCCTCCATCCCTGAGAGATGGAAGCCCACTGCCTTCTCCCGAAAGGGAACATGCACAGATGTCAGTCTCGGAGAAGCGTTCGTGGCCTCTCATCTTCTCCCGCTTTCAGCGTTGAGTGGGAAATGGTGTTTTTGCCTGCACTCCTTTTAGGCCCAGGACCGAGAGACGGTCACACAGAGGAGAGAGGGAGAACAGGGAAGAAGGAGAGAAAGAACTATTTCCGTTGCTTCGTCGGCATCCCTTGACATGAGGAGCCTGAGCAGAGAGGAGAGTCCCTCGATCTTGAGAGGGTGAGCAGACGAAAGAACCCTCTCGTGACGAGATGTTCGTCTGCTCCGCTCAGTGAGTGGCTGCATCCATTCCCTTCATGGATCAATGCTCTCACTATGCTCTCCTCTTCTTTCTCCCTCTGTCCTCTTTTTGCCGTCTCTCGGTCCTGGGTCAGGAACAGCCAGAGAGCACACACCAGCAGACAAACAGGCTTTTACCCGTTTACAACGAACAACGAGGAGGTACATTCATGCCACACGATCCTACAGATGGAGGCGGCAGTGAGGTCGCACGGATGCGACGACAGATTGAAATGGAATGCGAAGCCTTACAGAATCTCACTTCAGGATTGGCCGTGACTGCCCCCCATTCCATCATCCGCCACCGCTACGAGCAACTTGGACAGGCACGTGAGCACCTGGCACATCTGGTGGGCGAGGCAGAGGCGACTGCGATCACCATGCAGGTCTATACCCGCGTTCTCGAACATGACAGTGGCTCCGAACTCCGGGAGGAAACATCCGGCCAGGTCTCTCTATGTACTGCCCAAGGGCCGTTGAGCAAGGCTGCCTCCTGCGACGTGGAGCCAGAGAAAGAGCGTCTGGGAGGAGAAAGCAACGAACGCCAATCAAGGAGTGACACAACCACACATGGAGAAGAAACGAGCAGTTTCCCGCAGAGGAGAGAAAGAGAAAGAGAATGCAGTTGGCCTTCGACAGACAGCAATGGCAGAGGTCACACCTCAGAATAGGAATACGTGTCCGCATCCACACGACCTTCTATGGACCAATCATGCATCAACAGTGTGGAGTGTTGATTGCAGTTGAGCAACAGACACTCTATCCCTATGTCGTCAAGGTCACTGGGGTAGACGGCTTCCTTGATGGTGCTATTTGCCACCTGAACGAGCATGAGGTTGAAATCATGGGTGATTTTGGTGATGGTAGCCCCTCGGATGAAGCAGGCTGATAGATCGTGGTAGACCGAGAAGAGGTATCTGCCAAAGAGGCCCAGAGCGACGGAAGATACGGTATTCCTTGGGGGAATATGCGTGAAGCGACGACCATGTGCGAAGGAACTGCTTCTCTTCCGTTATCCCTTTCCTTCGGCGAGTTTTCGCGGCTCATGCGCACCAATGACCACTCGTGTCTATGCAGAAAAGGTTTACGGAGTTGGTTTCACTGGCGGCAGAAAGCATTTTCTGCTGCCAGTTTTCTGCGACGAGTCAGTCTAGCAGAGACAGGGGAGAAATTCAAGTGGGAAGCGGCATGATGGGAAAGATGGAATTTGCTACAGTGGAAGAGCTATAGGGCTACCTCGCCCTTCATGTCAGCTTCGCGCATATCACCCCTATATGAGTGGTTATATGGTACGCTTGGCTATTTTCGCGCAATCCCCTCTAGGAGAACTCTTCAGGTTGATTAGAGCGAAACGCAACCAGATCAGGGTCGGTCAGCGCAAATTCTTTGAGTGTAGGAGAGAGAGTGAAAGCCTGCTGCAATGTGGACCTCGCTTGCTCCAACTGATTGTGCATCGCGTAAAAGCAGGCCAGATTGTAGAAAATCGAGCCTTTCAAGGGGTTCGGGACGTCAGCTTCAACAACTCTGCTGGCCCAAACTGCATACGTGTCTAGAGCGTGTTGGAGATCATGACGATCAAGGAAGTACTGCGCGAGATGCTGCTGGGTATGCTCATAGCAGTTGCCCATGAAGAAGGTATACAGCGGTTCCCCATCAGGAGTCCAGTCAAAGCGATGAAAGCTTGTCAAATCTTCTTCTGTCACCTGTTCAGTGAGCACCAGGAGTTCAGCATACACGTGATCAGACTCCAAGAGAATATCTGACCAGGAGCGAGTGCGTTGCTCTTCAAAGATAATTGGATTGAGTTGCCCAAAGTTTTCGGGAGGTGGCTGTAATGTCTTCCCCAGGAGTGCTTGCAATCGAAGCACCAAACGCTGACGCCAGAAGGTCATATGGGCAATGTGATCTTTGGTAGTCCACAATTCTGGCGTGCCAAGAGCTGCCCGTTCAGAAGGGGACAACTCCTGTATAAACGTATGCTGACTGATCTGAGCGTGACGCAAGAGATCAAGGAGAACGGGCTTGAAAGCATGTTGAGTCATGGATTTTTCCTCACTTCTTTCTTGAGAAATGGTGTAAGGCACAGGGTATACCCAACCCTGCACAAGAATAGAGAGAGATGGAACAAGCGGAGGCAATGCACGTAGAAGAGATGAGCACATGGAGCGTGTGTCCATGAGAAGATGGTACGTGAGAAACACCCAAGAAGAAGCGTGGAACCTGCTCCCTATCCAAAGACCAGCGCACATGCAAGCATGTGCCAGTCAGCAGAACGCGACGATCTGCACGGGGTGCGTAGCCTCATTGAAGAAACAAGCTTGTTGTTCATACATTGCACCTCCTTTCTGTTCTGAAAAACGCTCTTGAATAGGTGAAGTATACCAAAGTATGCACTGTTTTACAAGAGAGCATGTTTATGAACACCCTCACGGTTTTCTGTTACCGAAGAACATCATATTATAATCAATAGTGTAAGGTAGGGGCCAGCGAGGTACTGCTTTGCTCTTTGACTCACCTGAAATTCCTTCGGGTAGTATCTCAGCCAGCCCTTTTCTGACCTCCCCCTCCCGAACCCGCCGTGCAGCTTTCACTGCAACGGGCTCTCCAGTATCGGTATCCATTTCTTTGAGCATTGAACAGGGTTTACGCATTTCACGACCTGCTCCCTCTCTGGGTAAGAATACCTCTACCTGCTCCCCTTTGTCGTGTCTCAGGCGTTACCCTGAGCATTTGGCTACTATGGGAACTCCGTCGCCATCAGGCTCGCGCTTGGAAGGCGATCCCGCATTAACGCTTTGCGAACGTTGAGTGTGTTTAGGTCGCCTCGTTCGTTTCCTTGCCCCATTCATTGCTGGGTACTCACCAGAGAGAGCGTTCCGCTCGCCATATAACTACGAGCGTATTCATCGGTGTCATCGCTTCAGGTATGCTGCGATGGGTGACGTATTCCACCGTTGGAAACTGAGGTTCAACCAATGCAGGTTTCACCATGCACACAGGACTTGCGGCACTTCACACTCCATACCTTCATGTTTAGCCGCTTTCCCAACATGCTGGTTTCCCCTTTGGGTTTCCCCGCTAGGTAGGTTGGGTGTCCTAGAAGGTCACTTGCTCTCAACCTTCTGCCTCTCTGAGGCTATTCGCTAAGCACCGAAGCGGCGCACTCTATGGTACGTCGTATCCTGGACTTTGCCCATTTTAAGCTGAGGAACAAGCGGCATAGGCAAGGCGAGCGAGGTCTGAGCGTGGAAGTAAAATGACATCAGGGTTTTGGGGTGATGTTGAATAATGAAAATCTCCCCAAAGATGCTGACGAACAGCAAGGAACACATCACTAAAGGTGACTTTTTGCTTTCGATACCAGGGTCGTCTCTGTCTTCCTAGAAAAAAAGTTAGCAAACAAGGATATCAGAGGAATGAGGGCTGTTACAGTCCAGCTTCAGCAAGTGCTTTCTCCAACAGATCACGGACCCCCAACGTATCAGCCCACTGCTGCATATAGGCAAGGTCAAGAGCAGTTCCTTGTTGCCTCATGATGCCCAGGATATCGTTCCATTGGCGCGTCGATGTTCGGCCTCCCATCTCAAATCACTCCAATTTCGTGAGGATGGCATCTTCTGCTGAGGCAATTCTGAGTGGACGGGTGCCGGGTTCGAGGAGTGTTGGTTGAGCACGTCGTGCTTCTTCCTGAGTGAAGGCACGTCGCTTGAGCGGAATCAAATCCACTTTCATCATCGTCGTCAGGTGAAGCACTCCATACAGTATCCCACGTCGCACCGCGTCTTGGAATGCTTGCTCATCCAGATAATACTGGTTGTGCAGCATCTGGACGAGTTGGTGGACCTGCTGACCTGCTTGCAGAGCCACAATCACATCAACATCTTGCGTCTGGCGAGCCACTCCATGCACCGAACTGGAAACAGAGCCGCCGATATAATA
>CAZZVE010000037.1:28446-32179 GCA_964657325.1 uncultured Ktedonobacterales bacterium | reverse complement strand
TCTTGTGACACAAATAGACTCCTTTAGTCGTAACGCTCTTATAGAAGTTAGTATGTTCTTGTACTTTGTACATTATGTCTTACAGGTTCTAAGTATACAAAAATGATGTTTACGCTGCAATAGTCGGAAGGAATATTTCAAATTTCTGGCTGCTTCTCGATAAAATATTGACACATTCCCTATAATTCTATACACTCTCAAAAAGTGCATGAGTCTCTGTAAGGAGCTTTTCATAACCTAAAGGTACATGAACATCTCTACAAAGATTTTTTACGGCTATAGTAAAGAAGGAAATTTCTAGACATATGAGGAACCCTCGTGAAGTTGATGCGGACTTTCATCTACTAGAGGTTATTACGGCTGTAGCAAATAGCGTTCATGAGCCGTTGAACGCTGAGCATATCGGCATCACAGCTATTGATGCTCTTTTTACTCATTTTCATCCCCTTGGAGTATGCCTTCACATAGCGGACTCTATTCAACAAGCCTTCCATTTGCTCTGCTTTCGCTCCTTAACGGAAAGTAAGGTCGCCTTCAAGAGCCTACAGTATGTCCCTTACAACAGCTCAATCTTTATCGCACAGGCGCACCTCTATCATGAGTCTCTTATCGTAGAAAACATGGATGCCGCGTTTGCAACGAGCTTAATAGCGCAGGATGATCCATTGGCCGTGTGTGAAGGACGGAGTGCGGTCTGTGTACCTCTTTGGTTTGGAGATCAGTTTGAGGGTTTATTGACGATAATCTTTCAAGAGAGCATTTCCGCTCAAGCCCCTGAGGTGCGTGCGTTAGGGAGAAGCGGAACACACATTGCAGCGGCACTCGCCCATGCACGTCTACATATGACTGTCGAAAACGAACGGACCCGTTTGCGTATTGTTTTGGATCAATTGCCCGAAGGTATTCTGATTACCGAGGCTGCCAACGGATTGATTAGCTATGCTAATGCATCAGCAGAGCAACTCCTGGGCATTCCCCTCGCCGACCTTATCGGAACTCCATTGGATCGACACCTTCAAGCTCATCCTGAAACAGACTCAAAGAATCAAAATATGCCCCCCTGGAATTTCGTGGTCGTTCGTGCCCTGTCTGAAGAAACGGTGAAAACGCAAGAAACGGTGGTGACGAGAGCTGACGGCAGCTTTGTTGTCAGTCTCTGTTCAAGTGCGCCTCTCTTTTCAGCGAGTGAGACGCTAACAGGGGCGGTCCTTGTCTTTCAAGATATTACTGTCCAGAAAAGTCTTGAGCAACACAAAAACGAATTTCTTTCCATGACCAGCCATGAACTACGTACACCCATCACAGCTATTCAAGGCTTAGCTGAACTTTTGCAGATGAGCAACACACAAAACCAGCGTTTGGACTCCTCACGGAGCCAACGTGCATTTAAACAAATTGTTGAGCAGAGTCAACACCTTACGAAGTTGATTGAAGAGATGCTTGATCTTTCTCGCATCGAACAAGCACGTTTTACTTTAAATCGAGCACCAACTAATGTGCTCGATCTATTGATGAATGTTGTAGAAAGTCAAGCTACAACAACCCGACGCCATCAACTCTGTCTGAACATAGAAGGAAACGAAACTGCAAACGCTCTTATGGCAAATGTTGACGAAGAACGCTTGATACAGGTACTCAATAACTTGATAAGCAATGCTATTAAGTATAGTCCTGCTGGGGGCCAAATCGAGATCGGGCTACGTCCAATGATGGAAACTGATGCTCCACAAACGCCTTCTGAAGTCCTCATCTGGGTGAAAGACCAGGGAATCGGTATCGCCCCCGAAGATATTCCACATATTTTTAAACGCTTTCACCGTGCTAGCACATTAGACCCTTCTTTCAGTGGTTTAGGAATTGGACTTTATCTAGTTCAAGAGATCATGACAAGTCATAATGGACGTGTTTGGGTTGAGAGTGTCGAGGGAGATGGCTCAACCTTTTATGTGTTGTTGCCCCTAGATGCTTCGATCTAACCCCGTTATCGAGAACGGTTGCAGCCGTACCCTCAAGGAGAATATTGCTATGCGTTACGGTTTCATTCTTCCTGATGGTGATGTCTGGACGATACCTGATATGGCCGCGGAGGCGGAAACAGCTGGATGGGATGGCGTATTTATCTCTGACAGCATCTCCATAGATACTCCTGATTATTCACCTAGACCTACGTACGACCCCTGGATTCTATTGGCACTCATAGCAGCACGTACCGAGCGCATTCTTCTTGGTCCAATGCTAGCTGCTATCTCACGACGCAGGCCGTGGAAACTGGCGCGTGAGACAATGACGCTTGATACTCTTTCTCGTGGCAGATTAGTATTGCCTGTCGGTCTAGGTGCCGCAACTGATGACGCAGGCTTCTACAAAGTTGGAGAGGAGATGAGTGCTAAAGGACGTGCTCAGCTTATGGATGAGTGCTTGGATATCCTAAATGGTGCATGGAGTGGTGAACGGTTCTCGCATGATGGGGAGCAGTATCATGTGCAGTCTATGAAGCTTCTGCCACCTTCTGTGCAACGACCACGCATCCCTGTGTGGGTTGTTGGAGCGTGGCCTCGCCAGAAATCTATGCGGCGAGTACTGCGTTGGGATGGCATTATTCCACAGAAGATGGATGATAGCAATAATCCTATGACTCCTAATGATATTCGAGCTATTAAATCCTATGTCGAGGCTAACCGCACATTGTCCACACCATTCGAGATCACTTGGGAAGGCGAAACGCCTGGTGATGATCTTGAACATGCCGCATCTCTTGTACGCCCGTGGGTAGATGCGGGTATCACATGGTGGATGGAGGCACGTTGGAACAATACAAGTCTCGAAGAGGTACGCGAACGTATCAGGCAGGGACCGCCGCGCATCTGAGCTACTCCTCATCCTTCTGCTAGCGTTGCCATGTATTTTATCCTTTTAGCATATCAAAACGGTTTAAAAATTCGCATATATTATATATGATTATGAAAGAAGAGAAAACTATGCTTGACATTCTTTTCCTCTAAAACGTATGCTGATACTACAGTACTTCATAAAATAAAGCTTTGAGCCACTTGTATACAAGGAGAGGTTATTCGTTTCCATGACTACACAAAACACAAAAACACCTGCAAGCATCAATTTTCATTTTGACCCACTCTGCCCCCTCGCATGGCGTACAGCTCTATGGGTGCGCGAAGTGCGCGAGCAACGTCCCGTTGAGGTGACATGGCGTTTATTTAGCCTTGAGATTGTCAACCGCAAAGAGGGAACCGAGCCGGACTATGTAAATGGCTATGGTTGGATCGCGCTACGAACACTGGCACTAGCACGACGGGAGCATGGCAACGAAGCGATAGAGAAACTATATGTCGCACTTGGCAATGCTCAACATGGACGCAAAGAGAGTATTAGAGAACGTGCCATTGTCGAGGCGTGCGCGAAAGAGGCTGGACTTGGCGAAGGTTTCGTTGAAAAAGCACTAGCCGATGAAAGTACAGCCCAAGATGTGCTCAACGATCATGAAGAGGCTGTAAAACGCTATCATGCCTTTGGTGTGCCAACCATCGCATTTGAAGGCTCTGAGGTAGGTTACTACGGCCCCATTATTCATACCGTTCCTCATGGCGAGGAGGCAGGTGAGTTGTGGGACTATACGGCCTATGCCCTTAAAAACCCAAACATTTTCGAGCTTAAACGTGACAGGGCAGCCGTTCAGTGGGGTCCTGTTTCAGCATAAAGTATAGAGTGAAAAATG
>CAZZVE010000037.1:24554-28436 GCA_964657325.1 uncultured Ktedonobacterales bacterium | reverse complement strand
AAGTGCACCAGCACCATTTTTTACTCTATACTTTATGCATGTCTTTTCAAGAAGCGTTCCATGCGTACTAAGGCTTCTTCAAGTTTGTTGGAGGCGGTACAGTAGGCACAGCGAATATAGCCTGTACCGGCAGCACCAAATGAGCTACCGGGGACGGTGGCGACTTGCTCTTCTACCAACAGTTTCTCGACAAATTCGTCGTCGGTCATTCCAATGTGACTGATTTGCGGAAAGGCGTAGAAGGCTCCACGCGGCTCGTTGCAGGTCAAGCCAATACGATTAAGACCATCGACAAACATACGACCACGACGTGCGTAGTCGTCACGCATCATCAGCGCATCGTCTTC
Organism: uncultured Ktedonobacterales bacterium; assembly: GCA_964657325.1. Taxonomy (GTDB): domain Bacteria; phylum Chloroflexota; class Ktedonobacteria; order Ktedonobacterales; family Ktedonobacteraceae; genus JBBQVS01. The sequence goes on along the minus strand of CAZZVE010000037.1, from coordinate 28,089 downwards.
GCCATGACGTAGGGCTTCCAGAGCAGCCTCTTGTGCAGCAGTGCCAGCACACATAATAGTATATTGGTGGATTTTGAGCATGGCTTCCAGAATATGTGGGGGTGCTGCGACATAGCCAACACGCCAGCCAGTCATCGCATACGCCTTTGAGAAGCCGTCGAGGAGGAGTGTGCGCTCTTGCATTCCTGGTAGCGAGGCGATACTTACGTGCTCTGTACCATAGACGAGACGACTATATACTTCGTCAGAGGCTACGATGAGATCATGCTCAACGGCAAGTTTGGCGATACCCTCTAGTTCCTCGCGCGGAATGACTGCTCCTGTTGGGTTGTTCGGATTGCCAAGTAGGATCATTTTCGTACGTGGTGTGATTGCAGCAGCAATATCGACTGCGCGTACAGCGAAATTGTATTGTGCAAAGGTTGGCACAGGTACAGCTACACCACCAGCAAAAATAATATCGGCTTCATAAGCAACATATCCGGGATCAGACGAAATTACTTCGTCTCCTGGGTCTATCAGCGCACGCATTGCCAGATCAACGCCTTCGCTCACACCCACCGTTGTTAACAATTGCGTTTTGGGGTCATAGGTCAAACCGTAACGACGTTGAAGCATTGCCGCGATTTCTTCGCGCAATTCGAGCAAGCCATAGTTTGATGTGTAGCGTGTATGACCTTGCTCGATAGAGGAAATTCCTGCCTGACGAATATGCTCTGGTGTCACAAAATCTGGTTCGCCAATACCGAGCGAAATCACATCTGGCATAGTATTAATGATATCAAAAAATCGGCGAATACCGGAAGGTTTGACCTTAAGCACTCGCTGTGATAGCACTTCACGTTTAACTGTAGACATTCTATAAACCCCTTTCCTTTCACCATGAGAGGTATTCGTCCTGGCTCACGAATATTGCACATTGCTCTCCTACTATGATAGCCTACAGTAAGTAGGGAAAGAGCAGTGTTACCTCTCGGACCTCGCTTTGTTAGCCTGCTTTTGTCAACTGTAACATACTTGTGAACGGGTTACAATGCACCAACATAATGTTTTTTCTGAACAGAAAGCAGTCCAATCGGATAAAGAGAAGCATATAATAGTGCTAGACACCGACATTGGAGATGATATAGATGATGCCCTTGCCCTTGCTCTCGCACTCAACTCGTCCGAAATAGACCTACAAGGTATTACAACTGTTTTTGGTGATACACAAAAACGTGCTCAACTTGCAAGGTATATACTCTCTACATTCGGGCGTGAAGATATTCCAATTGCAATCGGGTATGGCAAACCATTACAGCACCGACACCTTCCCTCTGGCGTTGCACAGGCAGCAATACTAGGAAACAAACTTTATGATGTGAATACGTTTAGCGCGTTTTCGGGTCCAGAATTTATTGTGCAGCAAGCACTAAAGTACACAGGAAAGCTTACACTTGTATGCATTGGGCCACTTACAAACGTTGCGCTAGCTCTCCTAATTGAACCCCGTATATCTTCGGCTGTAAGAAGTATTGTAATGATGGGCGGATCGAGTGGTTTGCCCTTGCCTGAATGGAATGTACGTAGCGATGTCAAAGCGGCGTATATGGTCTTGAGTTCAGGCATACCAATTACTTTGATTGGATTAAATGTAACGACACGCTGCCAACTACGGAAACAAGACATAGAGCAATTGCGAGAGAACACAACGGCACAAGCACAGTTGTTATACCAGCTTGTTATTCTTTGGCAACAACATCGTCCGCGTTGGCATCCGAGGCTTCCCTACCTACACGATCCGTTAACAATTGCGGCTCTATGTGTACCAGAGTTGTTAACATGGCAAGATACACCTGTGCAAGTTATAACACGAGGGCCGTTTGAGGGATTCATGGTGCCTCGTGTTTTGAGGGGTGAGACTGTTAGAGCAGCAGCAGGAGTACAAGCAAAAGACGCTAGAGAATGGGTAATGCAAAGGTTATTGTAGGGACCGATGTATCGCGTCCTTCTGGACGATCAATTGCCCAGAAGGACGCGATGAATCGGTCCCTACAACCTATCTACACACCTACAGACAGGCCCAAACTCCGCACCTTTTCCACGATTCCTGGCAGAGCTGCCATAACCACGTCGACATCAGGTTCCGTGTTTGCTTTTCCTAATGTCAGGCGCAGGCTTCCATGTGACCATTCGGGTGCGAGCCCCATTGCGATGAGAACGTGCGATGGGTCAACAGAGCCAGAGGTACAGGCGGAACCTGTTGAGGCCGCTATGCCCAGCATATCAAGGCTTAATAAGATTGACTCACCTTCGACACCTTCAAAGCAAAAACTTGCGTTGTTAGGGAGCCGATTTGTAGGATGACCTGTGAGTCGGCTTCTAGGAATGGTTAACACGCGCTCAATCAAACGATCTCGTAGGGCGGTGATACGTGGCGTGACCTCTGCCATCTCTGCTTGTGCCAGTTGTAAAGCTGTTGCGGTTCCGACAATACCCGCGATATTTTCGGTGCCAGCACGTCGCCCACGCTCTTGCGAACCACCTTGCATCTGTGGCAAAATACGCATTCCTTGCCGCACATAAAGAATACCCATGCCCTTAGGCCCATAAAATTTGTGCGCGGATAGTGATAGCATATCGACATTCAACGCGACAACATCGAGTGGCACAGCACCACCAGCCTGTACAGCATCGACGTGAAATGGAACTTTTTTGGCGCGACAGATACGCCCAATTTCTGCTATTGGCTCAATGGTGCCAACTTCGTTATTCGCATACATGACCGAAACAAGAATTGTCTGATCGGTGATTGCACGTCCAACATCGTCAGGGTCAATAGTAGCATATTCATCAACAGGTAGATACGTTGTTTTGAAACCAAAGCGGTCAAGATACTCGCAGGTATGCAATACCGCATGATGCTCTATCGAAGAAGTTATGATATGATTGCCTTTTTTCTGAGAGGCGAACGCCATGCCTTTTATCGCAAGGTTATCGCTCTCAGAGCCACAGCCGACAAAGGCAATCTCGGTGGGACGACTGTGAAGCACTTCAGCAACCTGTTCACGCGAACGGTCAATCGCCTGCATCGCATGACGCCCCAGTGTGTAGATGCTACTTGCATTACCATATTCGGTTGTAAAGTAGGGTATCATCGCCTCTAGCACGCGCGGGTCTAGCGCGGTAGTAGCTGCATGATCGAGATAGATAGTGCGCTCTGCCATAATGTTGTATTCCTGCTTGAATAAGTTTGTCCACGTTCTATAATTTTTGTGTTAGATAGAGTATATCATATGTGTGTATAGTTTACACTAACTCTTCTTGTAGGGACCGATGTATCACGTCCTCTTGGCGTTTCAAGTGCCAACAAGGACGTGATACATCGGTCCCTACTAGTCCGTCAAAGCACATTGGTCAGAGGCGAAGGCACCTGTAAGGTGCCCTGGTTTCGGTGACACATTGAGTTTGACAGACTACTACGATATCCGTATTATTTGCTCAAACTACATAATCGGTTCCCACAAAATTATGATAACTGAATCGCTCCAAGTTG
>CAZZVE010000037.1:0-24454 GCA_964657325.1 uncultured Ktedonobacterales bacterium | reverse complement strand
TCAAACTACATAATCGGTTCCCACAAAATTATGATAACTGAATCGCTCCAAGTTGCTGCATGTATCTATACAATTGTGCAGTCGCAGCCTCACCTGGAATAGCGTCAATGCTTCCGTCGCCATTTACATCACTACCATTAAGGAGCGCATCGGTCTGTACTTCAAGCATTGTTAGAGCGTGTAGTGTTGGTGCATTTAGCTTAGATAGAGTTGTAAGACTAGTAGCTCCTTGCTGTATGCTTTGTGCAAGTTGATGCATCGTCGCTATGATCGTCAAGACCCGCTGTGAAAGAACTTGTGGAACGAGATGTTGCGTCATCAATGTTTGAACTGATGTTTGTATTAGATCGAGATAGCCACATGAATGCGGGTCATGTTGACAATTGGCTTCACTTGAAGAAAGGAGACCGACACCATCACCAACACTTGTCACGCTTTGCTGCGACTTAAGATGTAAACGTGCGACATCGGCCCCATTTGAGCCTTCGAGTAAATAGATAAAGCGCAACAGGTCGGTACGCACGTTGCCAGTTTCATTACGTTGTTGCGCATCAAGCATATTCGCTAGCCAACGTGCCAGTTCGTGCGTTTGTGTTTGTAGACCAGGTAAGAGCGCGATTTGCTTTGGCGTGTACGGTGAACGTGTAAAAAGAGGAGAAATATCCGCAAGCGTCTTTAAGCCAATCGCACCTTGTACTAGCGGAGAGCCTGTTGGTCTTACCCACTGCGCTCCAGCCTTTTCAGATGTTACGGAAACCTGCGTAAATATATGACGTAGGTTTTGTGCTTGCATATTAAACGCGGGTAAACGATCACTCTGCAAAAGTGCTTCACCCTGATTGTCAGGTACAATCGGGCCAACAGCAAGGAATTGATCGGGTCTTAGTGGATTGATAAGCCACACGATATAGACCATTCCACGCGTAAGTTTTGGGAGAGAACTTAGGTGCAATGCGACACCATCATCCTGACCATGCACACTGTAAAACCATACACTACCCGCTGGCTTTGAGATGATCGACGACACATGCATATGTGTTGCTGTACTTGTTTTGCTGGAAGGACGAGTAAAGGCAAAGACACCCGTTCCGAGAGCAATGAGTATAGAAAGAATACACACACACAGCATAATCAGAAAAGGCAATGACATACTTCGCGATGGCTGTGCAATCACGGGTAGAGGCGTAGACGGAGCGAGGGGAATTGTTCGCAGTGCTGGACCTGCCCCTCGTAAACGTTGTCCGCAACGTCCGCAAAAATTCAGACGCGCATCACAGACCATCCGGCAATTGGAACATGAAATGGTCTCTCTTTGTTCAGTCTCTTGCTCATTTGTTGTCTCTATTATCACGGCGTTAAACAGCCCCATCGACCTTTTTCTTTTTGAAAAAGCCTTCGTTCATACTTCCGCTACGAAATCCTAGCAAATCGACAGTGACATACGAATAGCCAATCTTACGTAAGCCATCCGTGACTGTACGGCTCATCTCTTCCTCAACCAAACGCGCTATCTCCGAGCGTTCGACCTCAATGCGTGCAATCTTGTCATGATGACGTACACGCAGCTGATGAAATCCCAGTTCGCGCAGAAGTTTTTCAGCTTTATAGACCATTTGCAGCGAGGCAACATCTACTTTGCTGCCATAAGGAATACGCGATGAGAAACAGGCCATAGCAGGCTTATCCCACACGGAAACACCAAGCATACGCGCGACGGCACGAATATCTTGCTTTCCCATCTCTGCTTCTTTTAACGGTCCACGTACGCCATATTCACGTGCCGCACGTTGTCCTGGCCTAAAATCACCGTCATCATCTTTATTAACACCGTAGGCAATATAGCGTACACCGTATTGCTTCGCTAATGGTTCTAATTGTGTAAACAGTTCGGTCTTGCAAAAGTAACAGCGTTGCACGTCATTTTTCACATAGCGCTCATCTTCAAGCTCATGTGTTTGCAATGTAACAAGAGGAATGCCCATTTGTGTGGCGGTTGCGATAGCCTCTTCGGTCTCTTCGGGTGCATAAGCATCTGAGGACGCGATAGCACCAATGGCACGTTCACCAAGCATATCATGAGCTACTTTGAGCAGTAATGCACTATCAACGCCACCGGAGTAGGCAATAAGCACCGACTCCATCTCACGCAAAATGGTTTTCAAATGGTCATATTTCGCTTGTGTTTCAGCACTTAACGCTTCAACATTCGTAGCATCTAAACGGGAAGTATCAAGCATGTAATAGTCTCCTGAGAAGGTATACACGTTGACGCCATGCGTACCAGATATATCGACGGCAGGCCAACGGAACACTCACCGCTATTATATCATTAGAATACAAATAGGTAGACCAGAAGTACGTAGTAAAATAGGGGAGCAACTATGAATGAGCAAGATTCGCGCAAAAAACAAGCTCTGTTCTGGCTGGAATATGGTGAGAAATTAGCTAATGACATTCGCTATGGAGCTGCACTTGCAGCAGCAGAGAAAGTCATTCAGCTTGACGAAACAAACGTCGAGGCCCGGTATCTCAAGGGGACATGCTTAGCGATGGAGGCAAGATATGAGGAGGCACTGAAAAATTTTGAGCATGTTTTGCAGTTGGATATAACATATGTTCCTGCATGGGATGGTAAGGCGTGGGTGCTTGGCATTATGGGTAAGAAAGCTGAGGCGTTGTTAGCGGTGAATAAGGCGTTAGAGCTTGACCCGACCTATTATCAAGCCCAAAAGCGCAAAGAGCGGATAGAAGCGATGGAGTGAGACGGAATAGGGATAAGACTAAATGTGAACAAGGGCACCCGCAAGGGGATGCCTTTGTTTGGATAACACTACAACCTCTTTCACATCTCAGCGTATTCCTAATAGTATCACTATACAAAAGGAACTATTTCGATAGGAGTACACCGTGGCACGCCGCTCTGTCTCTACTAATGGTCTTATGACCGAAGAGACGACACCTACAAAAATAAAACCTAATCGCTATCGAATATGGCGATTGCTCAATTTTGCGCGTCCCTACTGGTGGCAACTGGCAGGGTTGACGCTTTTAACGTTTGTCACCAGTGCGTTAACATTGGTCTATCCCGCGTTTACAGGCAAAATTATTGATAGCGTCATTCAAAAAAATCAGGATGCACTACATTCAATTATTTTCACTCTCATTGCTCTAGCATTGGTACAGGGTATTGTCGGTTTCATACAAAGCTTTTGGACAACAGCTGTGGGTGAGCGTGTGCTTGTCGATTTGCGTACAAAAGTGTACGCCCACCTGCAACAATTACCACTTACCTTTTTTCAAGATAACCGAACAGGCGAGCTACTCAGTCGTCTCACGAATGATGTGACCCTGGTACGTGGCACGATTACAGGTGATGTGGTGAGTCTTGCGCAAAACCTGATTACTCTGCTCATTGGGATTGTAATCGTCGTTGCGGGACCCGATACACTACTCGCACAGGCTAGTCAACTGAATATACACCTACCAACGACACACTCAACGGCAAGTTTTGGGCCAACACTGCTGGTTATTGCGCTAGTCCTTGTGCCAATTTTTATTCTGCCCTTCTTTACAAGTCGCTATTTACGCCGCTATGTCAAACGAGAGTTGGCGACGTTAAGCGAGGCAACTGCTGCTTCCGAAGAGGCTATTGGCAATGCAAAGGTGGTCAAAGCGTTTACACGAGAAGACTACGAAACCAGTCGCTACAGTGCACTTGCGTGGAAACAATTTGGTATCACGATGAAGCGCGCACGCTTGTCTGCCGCGGTACAAGCTGGTACAACACTACTTGGACTAGCAGGTCTCGCTATCTTTCTCTTGTATGGAGGCACGGCAGTTCTCAACGGGACACTGACGATAGGCACACTCACGACAATTGTGATTTACCTGGCAGTCCTCACACGTCCTTTCATTGAGTTGAGTAATCTGTATGGGCAATTTCAGATTGCCTTAGGTGCGGCGGAGCGCATCTTTGACTTGCTCGATCAACCGGTGACGCTTGCCGACGATTCCAATGCCTCGCCACTTCCACCTATACAGGGTAGTTTGAGCTTTGAGCATGTCGATTTCAGCTACAATGAGGAAACGCAGGTTCTCCATGATGTCTCTTTTGAAGCAAAACATGGTCAGGTGATAGCACTGGTTGGACCGAGTGGCGCGGGAAAAACGACGATTGCAAACCTCATTCCACGCTTTTTCGATGTGCAGGGTGGACGTATCACGGTTGACGACTACGATATTCGTCACGTCAAAGTAAAAAGCTTACGCGAACAGATTGGTATTGTGCTGCAAGAACCTGTATTGTTTGGTACAACGATACGCGAAAATATTGCCTATGGACGGCTTGATGCTACACAGGAAGAGATTGAGAGGGTGTCGCGCTCAGCCAACGCCCACGAGTTTATCGAGAAGTTGCCAGATGGCTATAATACGCTCGTCGGCGAGCGCGGCGTTAAGCTATCTGGTGGACAACGGCAGCGTATCGCTATTGCACGTGCGTTGTTGCGCGATCCACGCATTCTCATTCTCGACGAAGCCACCAGTTCGCTCGACAACGAAAGCGAAAGTTTAGTGCAGGAAGCTCTTGACCGCTTGATGCATGACCGTACCACTATCGTAATTGCCCATCGATTGACAACCATCCAGAATGCCGACACGATTGTGGTTATCGAGCAAGGTCGCATCATCGAGCAGGGAAGCCACGAGGAGTTGCTGGCATTGAGAGGTGCCTACTATCGACTGTATACGAGGAAGTTTCAAGAGCAGGTTGAACCTGCATCGTCGTTAGAAGTTTAGAAGCATTGAGTCCGAACAACCTGTGAAATGGCTTGATGTGAGGCATGACAGGGGCAAGCCCTGTCACTACTATACTTTCCGCCACTACGTGGCTTGCCACGTCAACTGTGCGTGTATAGTAGTGACAGGGCTTGCCCCTGTCACGCCTCGTGCAGCCTATCAATCCACTTGAGTAGTTAGTTGGACTCAATAGGCTAGAAGTTCGCCTGCTTCAAGTCTTCGCACATCCATTACAAAATCCATCACATCGGGTACAGCATAGGCAACGGTTAGTTCTGCGGGTGGGTGGCTACGTGGGCGTGGACGTGTGTGTAATGCTTCTGTCTCGCTTGTCCAGCCCGACTCAAGCCATGTTTTATACGGAACAAACGTACATAGTCCGCGTTGGGCTGGTTGACGACGTGCATTGCCTGTATTGATAGGAGTAAGTGCTATCTGTTCGGCATGTCGCGCCAGCAACTTTTCTGTATCAATGCTCATAACAATTTGTGGGATTGAACGGTAAACGCGACGCAAACGGCTGAGACGATCAATATCAAGCCAGAAAAAGACTTTCGAGTTGAGTAACGCATACCATTGTTCAGGTGTAACATCCTGCGAGCACCGTTCGAGGGCTGTTGGCGGCATTGGCTTCTGATCACTGATTAGAACTCCGTTTGGTAGCACCACACGCTCTGCCCTGTGTCGATGTTCCACATACTCTCGCTCTATCCCGCTTAGTTCAGCAAGGTCAAGTAGTGCTTGTGTACTGAGCAAACCATAGCGTTCTATAGAAGGCCAATTAGCTACCTGTGTAAGGTGATAGAGCGTGGGTGGGAGAGATGCCGTACGTGAGAAATTGAGTGCTTTAGATGCCATTATCTACATCAGCCATTCGAGATAGCACAAAGAGTTGGTCTGCGAGAGACTCGATAAGAGAAGAGTGCGCTAGACGAGTGCGCCATTGCAGTGGAATACTTGACTCCCCATAGAATGCACCAGCAAGTTGTCCATAGACCGCACCAGTTGTATCAGCATCTTCGCCGAGATTGACAGCCAATAAACATCCTTCTTCAAATGAGGTGCTATGATAAAAAGCCCACAAGGCCGCTTCCAAAGACTTGACTACATAACCTGTGCCACGTATACCAGGTGGATTGCGTTGCTTGAATGAGCCAGCAGCGACCTCAGCAAGTTCCGACGCAAGCGGTTGTTGCTGCCAGTAGTTGGGGACAGGACTATAGAAGGGAGCTAGCAAATCCTCTTTGCTAGCCCCATGTAATGCTCCTACAAGAAGAGCACTCAGATAGCGACAACCATCAATAGCCGTCCGCGCTCCATGTGTAGTGCGCGAACTCTCGGCAGACCTTTCGAGAGCTTCATGAGGTTGGTAAACATAGAACAATGGAACAGGGGCTAAACGCATGATCGAACCATTACCCGCAGTATTTGGATGAGTCGAGCCAGCAAACGGATTTCCCGTTTTTTCAAACAAGTTTAAAGCGGAGGAAACTGTGCCACCAATGTCGAAGCATGTCCCATTGCTTGCCATATAGCCCTCATTACGCCACTGGAGATAGCGTTCCATCTGATCGCGTGCGTCAAACCCTTTTTGCTCGACCAAACTCGTGGCTAGACAAAGAGCCATTGACGTATCATCTGTCCATTCTCCAGGGTTAAGATGAAATGGGCCACCTCCAACCATATCTTGAAGTGGTGCAAACGATCCAGGCTGACTAAACTCAAGTGTGGTGCCTACGGCGTCGCCGACAGCTAAGCCTAGCAAACTACCTCGATGACGGTCTCTCATTTTCACAATCTACCCTCCTCTGACATGGTAGTATAACACAAAGGAAGTGGCTTTAAATGCATTATCATCAAGAGCAAAAATGCGGATCAAATTTGACCGCTTTTCGTGAGATACTCTCAATAGAGAACTTGTCGTCGCGAACGAAATATGAACGGATACTTCAATGACCACACAGCCTTTTAAAACCATCATACCTGACCTCTTGCAGCAGGGCCATCTTGATGAAGAAGCTTTTTTGCAGGAACTCAACGAGACCGAACGTACTGCCATTGGGACGTGGGAACTTTGGTCTGCTAAAGATCACGTGGCCCATAAGACATTCTGGCATCAGAACCTCGTCCTGAAGTTGACTTCCATCCTGCAGAGTCATGAGGTACCGCTGAGCGAAGAAAGCGAGGAACAACTCAACTCGATGGTTTTTAAGGAAGTTTCCTCTATAATCTGGCCTGCTTTTACGCTCAGCAGAGTCGGCTAGAAAAAGCTACCGCTCTCTTACAGGAAGCGTTGGTGCTCGCTCCTCGTCTCAAAGAAAGGTCAAAGATCGATCCTGAACTGGTTGCGTTACGCGATCAATTGACTTGACCAAACCTCTGAGGATCATATGCGCAAAGACCGACAACATATGTAAATAACTTCGTCGCACCGTCTTATTCTACAAATCACGATGCTGAAAACGCCATGCACCACAAATAGGAAGTGCAAGAGCGTATACAACCGACCAAATCAACAATGCAGTTGCGACCGGTTCACTTGAAGTGAAGGGAGTATTTATGCGCGAACTTTCTATGAGGCTGAGTACGCCAGAGGTGAGAAAGAACGAAGTACCATGCCAGAGTGCATCCGTCGGCATGATGAGACTTATAACTGTAGTGATGTTCTGCACACTATTCTTCGCATCGGGCGCGACAAAGGGTGCGATGAGGTTTACGAAGCTTGATACCTGCGCCGCGATGAAGAGTACAAGAATAATGGCACCATTGACCAACGTTGGTACCATTGCACTACCAGCCGTTGTTAGGCCCATCAGCACAAAAATCACGAGTTCAAGTACACATAGCGCATTCAACGCGTTAGAAGGCCAATATCCCGTTTTCAAGTAGATAATCAGCAGAAACGCAAAAAAGAGACACGCTGTGTAGACCGTCAAAAGCACGGCATAACAGAGCCATTTGCCAAGAACTATTTCAAAGCGTCGTATCGGTTTAGGGACGATGATCGTAAACGTACCGGCATCTATTTCACCAGAGAGCATATTAGTGGTGAGCAAAATTGTGAGCAAGCTGCTAAGAAGATATACAACCCAGATAGCAGGAACGCTCATAAAACCCCCTTCACCCAACACAAAGAGTTCTCGACTGATGCCAACAGGACCGTTACTCACATCAACAACAAAGTAGAAAAGAATGGTAAACCCTAACAGCATTAGAATGCTCAGCAAGACAACGGCCAGGAAGATGCGCTTCCGCATAGCTTCTTGAAGTGTAAAGCGTGTTATCAACAGTAAGCTCATATACAGTATCTCCTCATCCCTGGTAACTTGACATGTCGATGGTATGCAAGAAAAGATGTTCAAGCGAGCGGTAACGTGGAGCCAATGTATAGAGACGCAAACCACAAGCATGTACAACGGCTGCGATATCAGCGGCTTGCTCCTCGTCTTGCACTTCAACAAGGAGATAATACGGCTTGTCTGGATTTTCGCGTACAGAAAGTGAGACAGCACCAAGTCTGTGCAAGAGTTCATGAGTAATAGCGTTGACATGCACATCAAACGTCAATGGCTCATCGAAAAGCGATTGTGGAGGGCCGACCTTGAGAATGTGTCCCTTGTCGATAATTGCTACACGATCACAAATGGCCTCTACGTCAGCTAATTGGTGGGAATTGAGAAATATGCTGACACCTTCAGCTTTAAGGTGCAACAGGAGAGTACGCATATCGTGTTGCCCAACGGGATCGAGGCCGGAAACAGGCTCATCGAGAATAATCAAGTCGGGCTGGTTCAGCAGTGCTTGTGCTAACCCGATACGCTGCAACATGCCCTTCGAGAATGTCCCCAGCTTTTGATTCTCTTTGCCAGACAACCCCACCAACGCTAACACTTCCTTACAACGCTTTTGTAGTGTTGCTCTCCGCATACCATACAGTCGCCCATGAAACTCTAAAAATTCCTGTGCCTTGAGCCAGCGATGAAAATTTGGCAACTCTGGCAAATAGCCAACGCGTCGCCGCATCTCTATGTTATGTACGGGTTGTCCCAGGACTCGCACCGTCCCTTGTGATTGAGCAACCAGTCCAGTGATAATCTTTACAATCGTGCTCTTGCCAGCCCCATTTGGACCAAGAAAACCAAAAGCCTCACCGCGATAGGTTGCGAAACTTACATTCTCTACCGCAACCAGACGATGATAGACCTTATATAATCCTTCCACCTCAATGGCGGGTACCTGATGCTCCTTCTCCATGAGTATCAATTCCTCCTGGTGGATATTTTCTCGTGGTTTGTTCAGGTATGACTTGTTCTACCCTTCGGGTAGAACAAGTCATACCTGAACAATTTATATTATCGAAGCGAATTTGCTGTATCTAGGATTTGCGCTTTGTCACCAGTATTAGCGATCACCGCGTACACGATGCCGCTCTTTTGCCAGATCACACCACCATAGTTGATAGAGCTATCTACCAGCACTACGCCTGATGCACCATTGACTGACACCTTTTCCGCGTTTGTCTGGGCGGAAGGCAGGGGCAATGGAACTGTTCCAGTACTGCTATCCATGTTTTGCCAGAGGTTATGCACATCAGTGGATAGGTGTGGCAGGGAAAGCATGAACGCACGCAAGTCGATGAGCGCATTTGCCGACGATCCCTGGACAACTGGACTTGGCACCTCCGCTATAGCTAGTTGTTTTTGGTTCTTACAAGACGCCGATGTATCACTACCACAATCCCGAACATATTGAATACCAACGCCAGGAGCTATGGTGATACTATATACAGCACCGTTGAGTTGCGCTGGAATATGTACGCTAGCATCTCCCATTTGTTGCAGAGTAGTTCGTGCTTTAACCGCATTAAACGTGAAGGTTCCAGAGTCGCCTTGAAAGAGACTGTACTTTGGTGTGTTGCTTACCCCTTGCGGCAAAGCACTTGGCAACAACAACGGAAAGTGCGTATACTGCTCGATCTGGGCTTTTGTTGGATTCTTAAGTGGTGTAATCTTCGTATTTGTTATCTTGATAGTCCCGAAATTATCCAGGTTGCTATATAAACCTTGTGCGCTCTGGTTCGCATCTAGTCGCACAGGCTGAAACTGTTGTACATGAAACAATGCCAGAAATTGACTTGCCAACACGCCTGCATTCGGCAGAATAATGACAGCAATCAATGCGGCGGCAACGGCTACACTTATCCAACGGAAACGCACATGTTTCCCTACTAGTCGTGGCTGTACTTTTTGTTCAGAAAGTGGAACAACCCGAAGGGCTGGAACATGTTGCTCCATGTTGATTTTTGCCTGGAAGTTTGCGAGTGCCTGTGCAGTATTTGGCATCGCTTGTTCAGATGGGTTCAGGGTATTGAGCAACGCATAGATATCCTGCCCATTCTTCCTGACTTCGCGCTCATCGGCACTACAATCGGCGCAACCAATGAGATGGGCCAGCGCGGATACGTTTTCGTGAGTGGATAGCTCACCATCACGCAAACTAACCAATTGTCCTCTATCTAAACAGGACTCATTCTGCTCGAAGTGTTGCTGCTCGTTCATTGTATCTCCTTCGGAACTCACGTTCCGCGCGACCCAGTAGTGAGCCAACAGAAGCCAAAGCTACATCTGTCGCCTGTGCAATCTCTGCATAACTGAATCCGACGCTACGCAATAAGATGTATGTTTGTTGCTTCTCTGGCAGTTCTGCTAGCACAGAGCGTATCAATGCTGCTTGTTCTGCTGCCAGTAGATGTTCTTCTGGACTTTTTTCTATGCCGTCTATAGAGCTATATTGTGTCACTCTATCCCCTGCTTGTTCCTCATGATGAGTGCGACGCTGTTGAGCGCGCAGTGCGTTCAGGCTCAGGTTCGTTGCGACACGACAGAGCCATGCGCGTTGTTCGCCCTCAGTTGTCGCATGCGGAGGGATGCGGTAGAAGCGCAGAAATACCTCTTGTGCGATATCGTCGGCCTCGTCACTCCGCCCTGTACAGCGATATGCAAGTTGGTACACAAGGGGATAGTATCGTGTAAACGCGGCCTCAAACAACTCATCCTGAGCTGGAGCAACGAGAGACTCATTTCTTCTTTGTAATACCATGCCTCTCTTTTCCTTATCTATCGATCAAAACATGTTTTAGCAGGTACGTACTCTACAATGCATCTATAAGACACCGCCCGCTACAAGTTTGTGACAGGTTCGATGAGGTATACTTTTTCTATACCCGATTGCAGTCCATTCGGCTACCTTGTCTAATTGGAGAGTGTTATGATTACTATTAAAGACGAGACATTTGAAGGAACATTTCTATTTGCTCCTCACTATCACACAAGTAATGGCTTCAACATGCATTATGTAGATGAGGGAAGCGGCGAGCCTATTGTGATGTTACATGGCGACCCTACGTGGGGCTATCTGTACCGTGCTTTCATTGAGCCACTCTCACAGAATTATCGCTGTATTGTGCCAGACCACATGGGTATGGGCAAGTCGGAAGTACCTCAAGATCGTTCTCTTTACACACTTCATCAGCATATCGAGAATCTCGAAGCTCTTCTCCTTCACCTCGATTTACACAATATCACACTCGTGCTTCATGACTGGGGTGGACCCGTTGGACTAGGCTTTGCAACACGTCACCCAGAGCGTATTAAGCATCTTATTCTCTTGAATACTTGGGCATTTGCTCCTTGGCCTACAAGCTCATTACCACGCTTGGTAGAAATCATTCGCTCCGCGAAGGGTGAGAACTTTGTGCTGAAAAGAAACAGCTATTTAGAGCCTGCAATACTAGGTACTACTTACTATCCAGAAAAACTTACTCAGACAGTGATGGATGCCTATCGTGCCCCATTTCCCACACCTGAATCACGCCTCGCTATGCTCTGTTGGTCACGCGACATTCCTGTACAAGAAACTGATGCTTCATACGCAGAAATGAAGCAGATAGAACAAGGCTTATCTCATTTTAAGCAAACACCAGTTCTTTTGATATGGGGAATGCAAGACCCTGTACTAACGCTGCCTGTTCTCGGTCTATGGCAACAACTCTATCCGCACGCAATTACACGCAAGATTGAAGATGCCAGCCACTTTTTACAGGAGGACGCACCAGAGCGTATCGTGGGCTATATTCAGGAGTTTTTGGTAAATAACCCGTAGGGTATATGAGGTCCAAGGTTGACATCGTTTCAGACGATATTGGCAGAAGAATAACTAAGGCACGCCTTCATAGATCGACTCAACAGGTAGTTCCAAATCGAGTTGCTCAAGCTGAATTATTTGTCCAGAAGAGAAGCGTTCTTGTATCCAACCTGTTGAACGCCGATATATCTCAACATGCTGCTCATTCTGACTTACTAGCATATACACCTTAAGATAGGAATGCCATGCATATCATCCATCAGCTTAAGATTCTTCCACAAGAGAGTCTACTAATGCAACAATCTCCTCATGAATTTCTTCCTGTGTTTGTGAAGCGTCTACTACCTTGATACGTTCGGGATAAGTACGAGCGAGTGTTAAAAATGCTTGACGGAGTGTTTGGTGGAAGCGTTCAGACTCGGTATCAAAACGGGATTGTTGTTCGCGTAGACCACTTGCGTCCTGTGCTACGTTTGTACGAGTGTGTACTTGTGTGGGGTCGAGATCGAGCAGGAGAGTCAAGTCAGGAACGTGATTTTGCGTCGCAAGCATAGAAATCTGCATAACGAGGTCAGCACCGACACCACGCGCTACCCCTTGATAGGCGATGCTTGAATCAAAGCAACGGTCGGTGAGAACGTGTATTCCTTCTTCTAGTGCTGGCAGAATGACGGTGGAAAAGTGTTGAGCGCGGTCTGCTTGAAACAGGAATGCTTCGGCAAGGGGTGTGATGGTAAATTCGGGATGGTTGAATAGGATACGTCGTATCTCGATGCCGAACGGCGTACCCCCTGGTTCGCGTGTATGAATATAGGAAATATTGCGCGATGCTAGCCATTGCTCTAGTAAACGCATTTGCGTACTTTTGCCAGCACCATCGAGACCTTCAAATGAGATTAACCTTCCCCTACTCATGCCACTCCCACTTTCTTCTAGCGTTCGCGGTCTGTACGATACTCATCGTAGTCCCAGTCAAAGTGCGGCTTGGGCAACATATCTTGTGGCGTCCAATCGTTACCAGGCTTGCCGTACTTGCCGTGATATTCTTTTAGAGTTTCGCCAACATACTCAAAAGTAAGCTGACAGATACGGAAGTTGACGGGAACCCAGATAACTGTCTGCGTGTGGTTGCTGATTTCCATTGTCCAGCGATTGATATAGCCAACATCGCCGACACCTGCACAGCGGCATACGGATAGACCGGAGCGTGCTACAGTACTACGCGAGTACATCTTCGCCAGATAACCATTATGGCCACCAATTACCTCTTGCGTATGGGCAAGAATGGTGGTGCCAGGACGGATGGCAATTTTGCCGCCATGCGCCTTACGTGGTTCGCCCCAATAACCACGAATCTCTTCCGGGTTGTCCAAGTGCATCACCTCGACATTGGCATTACCCTGAAAATACCACTCACCAAGCCGACAGTCATACGAGTTTGTCCCCAAATGACGACGATCAAATGGCTCGATCACGATATTGCCGTTCTCTCGCTCTTCCACAATACGTTTATCGGACAGTAACATGGTTGTATGGTCTCCTCTTGACACACTCATGCGGATACATCGGTTGTAGGGGTCTAATTCTATTACACCCTGTTGGCAATTGACCATGCGGAAAGGGATTGATGAAACGTTACATCAATCCGCATCATCTGGTCCTTACGAAGCGAAGCATGGGATACATTTATATAACGCCTATTATAGCGTGTTAACGCAATAGAGAATATATGTAGTATCGGAAAAAACGTTATTCGTGAGCCAAATAGCATAGAGCAATGATGAAAATAAATTAGAGTACCTCCTCCAACTCTTCCGTATTCTCTTCAATTGGCACAGTACGAGCCATATCAACGTCTATCCACATACGTTCGATCAGGTCTTGTGCAGCTTGAGCATCAGTTAAGGCACTTTGAAAAGAGAAGAATGCACGGTCATCGCTGTGGCGATGTATCCAACGACTGATTATGTTGATCTGGTCAACTTCGGCTTTACCGACGATACTTGGCGCATCGCCTAATGTAGCAGCAACAGCAAGGAATTCGTAGACAGCTTGTTTCATCATCTGAGGTTCATGCAACACAGAGCGTTGTTGGACGAGGCGCCCATGACGGATGAGAAATAGCTCATTGTACCCCTCCATCGCTGAAGGATAGACGATAAAGAGATTGTTCGCCTCTACCGCGCCTGTGATGAGCCGTTGCCCAATGAGCACTTCGTCGGCACTACGGATAGCATCACGAAACCATGCCGCACGCTCGAAGTTGAGATTGTGCGCGGCATCGTGCATCTGGCGACGTAGACGTTCTAGCAAGTCCTCACGCTCACCGCCTAGAAAGGCACAGACCTGCTCGATTACCTTATGATATTCATCTGAGTCAACACCACCACGGCATGGACCGGGGCAACGATCAAGATGTAGACGTAGGCATGGATCAGAAGCTTTTGCTTGTGGTGGCAGCGAACGAATACAGGTACGTACCGGAAACACCTTCTGCACCAGTTCGATAGTCATGTCAACGACACGCCGACTGCGAAATGGACCAAAATAGCGAGCACCATCGGCTGCAACCTCTTTGGAGGAATACACACGCGGGAAAGGATGTTGTATATCAATCTTGATGAAGGGATAGAGTTCATAGTTACGTAACTGCACGTTGTAGACAGGCTGAAGTGCTTTAATCATCTCGGACTCGCGTAACAACGCCTCAAGTTCCGACCCCATCTCAATCGTTTTGATGTCTTTGACGCTCTGTAGAAGTCCATCCATTTTGCGTGTATAGCCGAGAGGATGACTGTAGTACGATGCAAGCCGATTTTTGAGGTTCTTGGCCTTGCCTACATAGATAACCTGATCGTTCTCATCCTTCATCAAGTACACACCCGGCTTTGTCGAGAACTCGCGTTTCCAGGCAGGATTGAGAAAGATGCTTCCATTTGGACGTGTAGTGGGCTGGGCAGATGAGGCAAGCTTGCCATCGGCACGCCATTTCTCATCTTTTTCAGCAGAGAGAGTTTGGGTGATGTCACCACTCCATGCGACAGGCAATTGCAGACGACGACGCAACTGACCAAGTGTAGAAATATTTTGCTGTCGCGCCAATTCGAGAATACGCAAAAATACGGCGGCTGTGACAGTCGCATCACCAAGTGCACGGTGTCTATTGACGGTGGGGATGTTGAGATGGCTCGCCACCATATCGAGCTTGAAACGCTTTAACCCAGGACAAAAACGCCGTGCAAGTGGAATCGTATCAAGACCATCGGGCGGAAAAGCTCGTCCAACGAGTTGCGCTTCATAAGAGAGAAAGCCAATATCGAAACCGACATTGTGGCCTACAATAATAGCACCGTCGATAAAATGCATCACGTCAGGCATAATCTCTTTCGCGGTTGGTGCATCGTTGACCATCTCTTGTGTGATACCTGTGAATTGCGCGATGAATGGAGGAATACGACGAAGAGGATTGATAAGCGTCTGCAATGAGTCAATAACCTCGCCATTACGTACTCGCACACATGCAACCTCGATGACGCGATCAGGACCGGGGCGTAGCCCAGTAGTCTCTGTATCAATTACCACAAACTCAACATCGCTCAGTAGTTGTTGTGTACTACGCCATGCCGAAAGCGACCAACGCACATCGCTGCCTATACCAATCTCACCCGCTTCCTCAAAAAGCGCGGAACTTCGCAATGCCTGTCGCAACATGACCGTCCAGAAGCCTTGTTGTCCCGCATTGTTATTGGCACCAAAGAGATGCTGTATCAACGTCTCCTCTGCAACAGGTTGCCCAATACTCTCTAATAGTTCGTGAGCGCGGCGCAATAATGTACCACGTTGTGGAGGGCTATCTTCCGCCATCACACATATCCTTTTATGCTGTCCATAGAAATAAAAATTAGACCGTATGTACGAGAATAGCACGATGGAGGATTTTTGACAAGACAACCGTATTTTTGTCTACCGATGAGAATAGAAATATGCTACTATTATTTGGTGTAAAATAATTCGGCGTAAAGGAGCAAAAACATGGCGGACGACCTCCCAATGGACGAGCAAGAATCAGAAGACGTGAAGGAGTTGCCTGTTGTCTATTTCCTTCCTGACATGGAGGGTGCGATTGTACGACCAGATATAGCCTATAAGACAGTTGATACTGGCGACCTCTTGATGGATGTATACTATCCGGGAGATTATGAAGGCGAGACACGGCTACCTGCTGTGATATTTATTCATGGTGAGGGTGAACCAGAAATGCTCAAGGATGCAAAGGATTGGGGGCAATATGTTTCGTGGGGTCAATTAGCCGCAGCATCAGGCTTCATTGGTATTACCTTCAATCATCGCTCGATGGAACTACCCACAAAGCTCTATGATGCAGCGAAAGATGTAGACGACCTTACCACATATGTTCGTGAGAATAGCAAATCGTTAGGCATTGACGAGAACGCACTATGCATCTGGACATGTTCAGGTGGCTCACCATTTGGATTACGCTCCGCATTACGAGAGGACGCAACGTATGTACGTTGCATCGTCTCCTACTATGGCATCGCCGACCTCAAATTTTTTTATGATGTGTTGAGCACTCTGCCTCAACTTTCTGACGAAGTGCTGAACGAATTTTCTGCCTCTCAACGTTTAAGCAAGTGCACAAACGCAATTCCACCGATGTTGATCGTGCGAGCAGGTCTCGATGCTCCCGAACTCAACGCCTCAATTGACCGACTCTTAACGGCAGCCATCGCAAAGAATGTGAGCCTTGACTTCATGAATCACGCCACGGGTCGTCATGCCTTCGATATCCTCGACGACAATGTGCGCTCACAAGAAATCATCCGTACCACTCTGGATTTTATGAGAACGCATTTACTTGAACGATAGGATTTGAGGAGCATACTTTTGTTATGGCACGTATAGAGATATACCCCAAAGGCTTCTTTGAAGTGCAACTTGCCTTTGCACGCAAAGTTGCCCAAATTACACAACAACCATTCGAGGATGCGGTACTTCACTTCACCGCCATGTATCGCATTCTCGGCTTGGATTGGAGTGCTGACCCTACGAATCCTGTGTGGCAAAAGTATATACAGGTGTTGCAACAAGACGCTAAAGAGGGCGCAGAGGGTACCTATCAGTTTTACTATTCCATGTCTGATAGCATTCCACACATGAGTGAACAACAGCACTGGGGTTGTTTTGCACATGACTACTTACCAAAGCAGCAGAGAGTGCAGATGCATTTCTCCAATCAAGATTTCACAAAGTATGGAGCGTTAAGCTATCAACGAATGGATGTGCGCAAAGCAGAACTCAAGGCAATGTTCATGGTTATTCGGCAGGAGCATCCAGAAGCTGAGACAGTTGTAGGAAGTTCATGGCTTTACAATTTAGAAGCCTACAAACGCCTTTTTCCAGTAGAGTACGGACAATCAGCAAAAGCACCAAATAGTGTACCTTACTTAGGTCGAGGATTATGGGGACAGTTCCTTAATCACGAGTGGCAGGTAAATGAACACACATTTGAAGTCTTTTTACAGCGCGTTGGAGCAGCTACAAATATGGAACAATGCGATCAATCCTTTCCCTACCAAATCTTACTTCCTAAGGCTCCCATTTCATTGTTTTATCAATTTTATACTATTTGACAGGATGATGTAGCAATGTATACAGATACAGGATATATAACGCCAACAGCACCATACGATTTCACGAAATCGCTGAACTTTCTTGGCTTCTTTCCAGCTACACAGGACGAACAAGCTGTAACAGAACAGGCACTCACAAAAGCGGTCTATGTCGATGGGCAACTTCTCGCGTTTCGGGTCGATTCTACAGGCACTATAGATAAGCCCTGGTTGGCCTATACGCTTTTTTCGGAGCAAGCCATAGATGAGACAATCAAAAACGCTGCACTAGACCGCATCGTGTTCTTTTTGAGCTTGGATGATGATCTGCGTCCCTTCTATGCGATAGGACGCGAAGATGCCGATTTTGCGCCAATCGTGGAAGAATTATACGGCTATCATCAGGTCAAGTTTTTGACGCCATTTGAGATTGCGTGTTGGGCAGTGTTGACACAACGCAATCCGATGAATATGTCGCAACGAATGAAGAAAAATATTATTGATACTTATGGTGGCACTATCACCGTCGATGGTGTAGCCTATTCTGCATTTCCAGAGGCGGAGCGCATGGTGCATGTGAGCGAAGACGAACTCACAGGAGTTGTACGCAATGCACGGAAAGCGGAATATCTTGTCGCGGTCATCAAAGCGTTCAGCGATGTTGACGAACACTTTTTGCGCACTGGCGATTATGACGAGGTAGAGGCGTGGCTACATAGTATTCGCGGTTTCGGCGCGTGGTCGGCATCGTTTGTAATGGTACGTGGACTTGGACGTATGGAGCATCTCACGAGCAACGAAAAGGCGATGTTAGCGGCGGTATCACGATTGTATGGACATGGCAAAGATTTGTCACGGGCGGAGATTGAGCGTATTGGGGAAAAGTATGGAGATTATAAGGGATATTGGGGACATTATTTGCGCGTTGGGTCTTAGCTGTAAGTCTAATGAACTTTGACAATTGAAAACGATAAAGCGGTAGGGGCAGCAATTCATTGGGTCCAAAGGTGGGTCGGGAGAGTTCACGTTGCCACCAGATGCGTTTTGGGGACGTTTTCCCCGCTACTCCCATCTTTGGGCGCAATGAATTGCTGCCCCTACCGAGGTTGACGTATTCGCTTGTCAACATTCATTAATGTGTTTTGTTGATCTCTGCATATAACACATCCGCTTTGTTCCGACTATACTCGACGAATTTCAGCGTATACTGAAAATCTTTTGCATCAGCAGGTCGAGGAATTTCTGGCGTTGGGCGTCCAGCCCATGTCCGGTCAATGAGTCCTATCCAGGAAGAGTCAAGATGAGTCTTCGCCCACTCAGCACCTGCTCGTTTCGAGCCAGGAACGCCTTCAACAAGGTCATGCAACATACGGCAGTAGCTCAAGACAATGAATGACTGATAAAACCGATTATTGAAATGCTCAGGGTCAGCTAGAATCACTTGACCCCAATCATGAATGGTTGCCATGATTGCTTTACGTAATGTTTCAATAGGTATTGGGTCAACCAGTATGGATGGTGCGGGACCAACCAGAATTACACCTTTTTCACGCAAGACGCTACGAACAATGACAGTATTGCAGTGATTTGACTGTATGAGTACGCGACTCCCATTGTCGAGATACCAGAGTTGCTTCTCTGTAGAGTCAGAATAACGCAGAACCTCTTTCGGAAAGTAGGAGCCTTCCAGATGTTGTGCCCAAGAACTATCGAGACGATAAATTTGCGCGTGTACTTCCTGCAAGCCCTGAACTTGCTCAGCAGAAAGTTCTTTTTCAGTTACAACGATGAAGTCAACGTCACTATGAGCATCAAAATCACCGACGGCAAATGAACCTTGTAGATAAGCACCAACAAAATTGTTACCGACTACTTGCTGAACGCTAGCTACAAGCTTTGATAAAACAGTATTGAGTTCTGGATATGGTGTTGGACCTGTTTGGTTCATAATATATCTCTGACACAATTTAAGTCTACGGTTCAAGACATGCCTTTAGATCGCTCAACGTGATAAAAGGACCAGGAGTAGCTCGTCCACGATTCGCGATAATCTGCGCTGGATTTCCTGGATCACCAAGCTGTGAAACCACCAGAACAGCTTCATGCATGTCTTCTTGTGTTGTGTAACTACTGAGCGTAACGACACAACGCAGTCCTGCTCCAACAGCCGCAAGCAAGCCATTCCGCGAGTCTTCAATGACAAGACTCTCTTGAGGAGTGATATGCATATGTTCCAGAGCAAACACATAGATATCTGATGCGGGCTTCTTTTTAGGAACAACGTCCCCTGCAAACACCTCGAAATAGCGAGCAGACTCTTTTCCAACAACGTGCTCTAAAATAGCACGAACCGACTCTTCTGCTGAGGTCGAGGCAACAGCAAGTTTCCAATTGTTAGCGATTGCCTCATGAGCAATACGAGCGATACCAGGGCGTCCTGGTAGGCGTCCTTCCGCAACAAGCTCTTTGAAAATCGCTGTTTTCCGTCTATGCCATTGAGCAAGAACGTTTCTCAATTCCTCTGAATCAGTTGGTAAATGCGCTTGTCGCACAAAATCGTCAGTGAGCAGGCTCGCCATACGCTCCTTGCCACCGCCAATTTTGAGCTTTTCGCTGTACTCTTCCTCTGACCAATGCACAGGTAAGCCAAATTCCTTGAAGGTCTGATTAAACGCGGGAAGGTGCCCAAAGCGTTCCGTGTCAGCAAGAACTCCGTCACAGTCAAAGATCAGTGCGTTTACCATATTTGCTCCTTGAACAAGGTACAATTGAAGAGAGCCTTTTTTGTTAACAGAGTTGAGAACGTGACACCATCTTCAATAGGAAATACTTGCTTGCAGTATATTCACTGCATAAGCATCCTGTCAAAAAAACAAGGCATTGGAACCGCTCTTTTCGTTGCGATGGAGGAATGGGCGTATAAAAAGCGACTTCATCGGATAGAACTGACAGTCATGACCGAGAATGTTGCGGCTATAGCGTTATACAAGAAGAGAGGGTTTGAGATTGAAGGCACGCGCAAGGATGCGTATATCGTCAATAATCGCTATGTCAACGAATACATGATGGCGAAACTCATCTAAAATGCACCCAAATGGAATGTTTCGTTGCCCCTGCAATAACGAGTACGTTATAATAGGCGGAACACACATGAATTATTTTCTCTGATGAATAGAACAAGAGCATGTTGGAGTGAAGGTGCAAGGGCAACAACAGAACTCTATATCGTTGCCAGAGGTTTTGAAAGGATAAATTTTATGGTTTTCTGTGGTCAATGTGGTCTTCATCTACCTTCTGGTACAACTCGTTGTCCCCGCTGTGGGGCTGTAGCCGATACAACATCGGACGCTAATGTTGATACATTTCCAACAGATGCTCCTACCATAGCATCACTTACCTACACACAACGTCCTCAGGCAAGCATTTATCCTGATATGTCACGTACCGCTACATCTTCCACGCCTCCCGAACAACACAAGCTTGTATTGGGAAGTAGTGACAATATTGGTTATGGTACGCTAGCTGATAACGAACCAACGAGTGCGTTGAATGCCGCCGACTACCGTACTCAACCTCCCATCAATGTAGCCACAAATACACCTTACGCAAGTGTATCCGACAATGTTAGTTATCCAAGACATGCAGGAAATATGTATCAAAACAGAAACTATACTCCAACAGGTTATGGACGTGCAGGAAATGTTCCTCCTGGGGGTGTGACACCTGTTGGTTATCCACTCGCCATACCAATGCAACCGAAAAAGAGGCGTACACGTCCAATACTTGTAGCCTTACTCGGTTTGCTCCTTGTACTAGGAGTTTCAACGTTCTTTGTTGTAGAACGGTTTCATCTACCCAGTACTTCTAGGAGTACCACCGGTGGCATTGTAACTCCTGTTAGCCCAGTCGAGCAAGCAAAAAGTGTTGTACAACAGTATTACGCTGACATCAATAACAAAAATTATCAAGAAGCCTATAGTCTCTGGAAGTGGGGTGCCAATGCTCCATCATTTGCTACATTTGAAAATGGCTATGCCAACACTGAACATGATGCCCTCACGATAAGAGACACGACACAACAAAGTGATGGAACCGTAAGAGTTACACTTACTATTGTTGCTACCGAACGTGTTAACGGTGGCACTCAAGAGCACACCTATGCCGGATACTACATTGTTGGACAAGATGCTAGCACATGGAAAATTCTCCGAGGCATTCTCGCACGTATAAAATAACTCTTTCGCCACTATTGCTTCTCTCATTTTTCTCTCCTCTGTAGAATGGAAAGAGAAGATACAATTAAGAGGAGAGATAGTGGCTATGCCAACACCTATGCGACAACCTACAGTTCTGCCAGGAGAATATAGACGACTCCACTACAGTGCAACGAGCACATCTAAACATCCAAGAGGTCCTAGACTTTTAACCGCACTATTTTCAGTTCTAGCGATACTCGCACTTGTACACTTTTTAATTGTTATGCATACAAGCACGATGCAAGCAGCAGCACCAGCAACATGCTCTCATCTTATACGTAACACTGATTATACGAAATATGTGCAGTTTGATCCAAGTTCGCAACAAGTAGGCGCGATACAATATGTCGATTCCTTGGTGGGTGGTCAACCTGCCGCTCTTGTACAAGTTACAGACGCTCAGCATACGTTAGATGTCTATCTCTATGGGTGCGTTATGCAACATGCGACCCCTACACTTACTGTTTTGCTCAAACAACAGGGACTAACGCAGGGAACAATTAGCTTAAGCAAAGCTAACACACTCGTGTTAGGTGAGCGTGATACGATGCTACCACAAGACATGACAGCAGTACTACAACCAATGCAACAAAACCTTTATCAAGAATATCGCTGGCAACAAGGGCTATTTGTGCAAGTAGCTTTCCCTGGACTCTATCCCGTTACCGATAGAAGCGAAGCTGAAGCACTTCAAGAACAGGTCGATAACGGCGCATCGCTACCCTGGGCTGATCCACAAGTCACAGCTGAACAAATGGCCAAGGATATTCTGCAATGGTCATCAAGCGACTATCAGGAGAAGATACTTGATAATGATGGTACAACGGCTCACATCTTACTAGAGCAGAAGCAGCCAGAGATGGCAGTCACGGTGACGCTGACACGGCTAGTTCAGAAAGATGCAAAGGGCCTCTGGTTCGTTACAGGAGCACAAACACAAGGTGTTACCCTTGAACAAGCTCAGTTTTCCGCGCCTGTCACATCACCAGTTACACTCCATGGAATCATCACAACGAAGGATGGACAAGCAACTGCCACGCTTTTCGACCATACGCTTACCGCGATGTCCTCGCTAAACAACACAACACTCAGTGTGACAGCCGATGGGTCATATTCTGGAAGCATTCTTTATAGCAATAACAAACAAACACAGCAAGGTCTTGTGCTCATCGAAAATGTTCCACCGAGTAAGAGTTCGGAAGCGGGACAGATTTTGCTTACAAGCGTTATTCTGGGATGATAGGGTCATTTAAAAGTCACTGAATGTGACGTTGTTCGCATGACAGGGGCAAGCCCTGTCACTACCATACACGTAGGAGTGGTGTATAGTAGTGACAGGGCTTGCCCCTGTCATGCCAAGCTCGACTTTTGGGTAGCTCTGCTAAGGTGAAGAAGTAATGTACAAGCCAGCCTGATGCGTGGTATAATACAAGTATGAATGAACTTACACAGAGAATAGAACGCCTCCAACGACGTGTTCAGAAGACTATGGTGCGTCTTTGACTTGGCGACGAAGAAAACACAAATTGCAAAGCTTGACGAAGAAAGCGTAGCCGAAGACTTCTGGTCCGATAACCGCAAAGCACAGGCGCAGATGCAACAACTGAACGCCTTACGTGAAGAAGTGACGACGTGGGAAGGGATCGCTACTCAACTCAACGACCTGCTGGGGCTTACCCAATTACTGGAAGAGGAGCCAGATGAGGAGATGCAGGCTGAGGTCGTACAATCGCTTACCTCTATTGAGCAACAGGTTGAACGACTCCAGTTCGCACTGATGCTTAACGGCGAACACGATGAGCGTAACGCAATTATTAGTATTCATGCAGGTAGTGGCGGCGTCGATGCACAAGATTGGGCCGAGATGCTCCTACGGATGTACTTGCGCTGGGCTGAGCATCATCGCTTCCGCACCGACATCTACGACTATAGTGATGGTGAAGAAGCCGGTGTGAAGAGTACAACCGTCGAGATTACAGGACGGTACGCATACGGCTATCTGCGTTCTGAGATCGGCACACATCGACTTATTCGCCTTTCACCGTTTGATGCTGCCCATCGACGCCACACCTCATTCGCAAAAGTTGAGGTTTTGCCCGACATCGAAGACGCCATTGAGATTGTCGTGCGACCAGAGGACATCGAGGTTGACACCTACCGTGCTACAGGTGCAGGTGGACAGCACGTAAACAAAACCGACTCGGCAGTACGTATGCGTCACTTGCCAACAGGTGTTGTCGTTACCTGTCAGAACGAACGCTCTCAGATGCAGAATCGAGAGGTCGCCATGAAATTGCTTAAAGCTCGCCTCTATGAGTTAGAGTTAAAGAAGCAAGAGGAAGCAACGGCAAAGCTCAAGGGAGAGCATGTGCAGGCGGACTTTGGCACACAGATACGCTCAGTTACGGTGCACCCATATACCATCGTGAAAGATCATAGGACAGGCTACGAATCCGGCGATACAACTGGTTATCTTGGCGGAAACGTCGATCCCTTTATCCAAGCATACTTGCAAGACCAAGCTGGTGGCGTTGCAACAGAAGAATAATGTAAAACAACAAAAAAGCTTTCCACGTGTGGAAAGCTTTTTTGTTGTTTCACATTATTCTTCTTACGCATGTAAGAGAT
>CAZZVE010000036.1:0-32184 GCA_964657325.1 uncultured Ktedonobacterales bacterium | reverse complement strand
TGCACTCCATCTATTTTTTATTCGTGCGTTACCTCTTGCCCCTGTGCCCAACGTAAGTTGGGTTTGCGGGCTGCCAACGCTTGGTCAAGTCGCCCGACAACGGTTGTATGCGGCGCAGTTCTTACAATCTCAGGATTGCTGCGTGTCTCTTCCGCTATCTGGTGCATGACACTGACAAAGCTATCGAGAGTCTCACGAGTCTCGGTCTCGGTTGGTTCGATCATGAGAGCCTCATGTACAATCAGCGGAAAGTACACTGTTGGTGCGTACATACCAAAGTCAAGAAGGCGTTTGGCGATGTCAAGCGCGGTTACGTTATGCTCGTCCTTCTGGCGTTGTGCGGTTAACACAAACTCATGCTGGCATATCTGTGGATAAGCCACGTCGTAGTCCTCGGCTAATTCATGCTTGAGATAATTCGCGTTCAGAATCGCACTTTCTGATACATGTTTGAGGCCGTCAGGTCCATTACTGCGGATATAGGCATAGGCACGAACAAGCACTCCAAAGTTACCAAGATTTGCGCGCACCTTGCCAATCGACTGCGGTCCTGTATCTTGCCAGGAATATGTTCCATCGTCATTTTTTGCAGGCATTGGACCCGGCAAGAACGGTACGAGATGTGCTCTGACTCCAATAGGACCCGCACCTGGACCTCCACCACCGTGTGGTGTGCTGCATGTTTTGTGCAAATTAAAATGCACAACATCAAAGCCCATGTCGCCTGGACGTGTGATGCCTAACACTGCATTTGCATTTGCGCCATCGTAATACAATTGTCCGCCGACTTCATGCACTCTTTTTGCGATCTCCGCAATGTTGGCGTCAAAGAGACCAAGTGTGTTCGGATTGGTCATCATGATAGCGGCAATATTGGTACCGTTTGCATCCAACAATGCCTTTAAGTGCTCCATGTCGATGCCACCAGTTGTTGCGTCGCTCTTGACCTCAACTGCTTTATAATCAGCGAGCGTTGCGCTAGCAGGGTTGGTGCCATGCGCGTTATCGGGAATAAGAACGAGATTGCGATGACCCTCGCCTTGACTTTGATGATGAGCTTTAATGAGCATGAGACCCGTCAGTTCACCATGTGCCCCTGCTGATGGTTGTAGTGTAACGCGCGTCATACCAGATATCTCAGCGAGGTACTGTTCCAGTTCATACATCAACTGAATGGCACCCTGTACCGTGCTATCTGGTTGCAACGGATGAATGCGTGCGAATCCTGGAAGAACTGCCATATCTTCGTTAAATTTGGGATTGTATTTCATGGTGCAAGAGCCGAGCGGATAGAAGCCTGCGTCAACGCTGAAATTGCGTTGCGACAAGTGTGTGTAGTGGCGTACCACTTCGATCTCACTCACCTCTGGCAACGGTGCTAACGTTTCGCGTAACAAGTTAGCAGGAATTAATTCTTCTAGTGACTCGGTGGGAATGTCCATTACTGGTAGCGTAGCGGCGCGGCGCCCTGTTGCTCCCTTTTCAAAAATCAAGCTTTCAACACTCATGCCTTCACCTCTGCAACTTCCTTCACTGGAGATAGCGCAACTTCTTTTAATGTTGCTACCAGTGTGTCAATGTCTTCTTTTGTACGAGTATCTGTGACGCAGAAGAGCATGAAATTGTCCATGCCAGGATAGCTCTTACCCAACGGATAGCCACCAATGATGTCAGACTGTTCAAAATGCTGTTGTAGCTGCGCGCTTGTAACAGGTAGCTTAATCACGAACTCATCATAAAATGGACCACTAAAGGCTGCTTCAAAACCAGGCAACGCTGTAATCTGACGAAATGCGTAGTGTGCTTTTTGCAGACACAATTCGCCAAGTTCACGGAAGCCCTGTTTACCTAACGCAGCTAGATAGATGGTCGCACCAACAGCGAGTAGAGATTGATTGGTACAGATGTTGGAGGTAGCGCGTTCACGCCGAATATGCTGCTCGCGTGTCTGTAGAGTTAGCACATAGCCTGTTTGTTTCTTCTCGCCCTCTTCAATGGTTTGCCCAACAAGACGTCCTGGCAAGAGGCGCATAAACTTGTGTTTCGCAGCCATAAAGCCAAGCGCGGGTGCACCATAGCTCATTGTGTTGCCGAAGCTCATAAGTTCGCCAACCGCGATATCTGCATTATATTCCCCAGGAGCTGCGAGGATGCCCAGCGAGGCAGGCTCAGTTATGGTCGTTACAAACAAAGCTTTTCCTTTGTGCGCGATACGTTCAATAGCACGTACATCCTCAACACAGCCGAAGAAGTTTGGTTGCTGAATAATTACGGCAGCCGTTGTAGGAGTTACAGCTGCATCGAGGGCTTCAGCAGGCGTCACGCCGTTGCTGGTCGGAACTTCTTTAATCGAGAAGCCACGTGAAAAGGCGTAGGTATGTAGTACGCGTCGATATTGTGGATCGACGCCTTCAGATATGACCACCTCGCCACGACCACCAGGGCCAAGAGCCATCAGGACTGCCTCAACCAACGCTGTAGAGCCATCATAGAGCGAGGCATTGGCGATGTCGAGTCCGGTGATCTGACACACCATTGTCTGAAATTCGTAAATGGCCTGTAACATACCTTGACTCACCTCTGCCTGATAGGGTGTGTACGAGGTGACGAACTCCGAGCGACGTTGCAGGTGCGGCACGACGCTAGGAATAGTGTGATCGTAGGTGCCTGCGCCAAGAAATGAAAGACTAGTATCGGCGTTTAAATTTTTTGCAGCCATACGTGTCATGAGACGTTTCAAATCTGGTTCGGTGAGTGCTTGTGGCAGGTCGAGCGGATGATCCAGACGTACATGTTCCGGCACCGTCGTCAGCAGATCTTCCATACGAGAGAGGCCAAGCCGCTCCAGCATTGCCTGCTGCTCTTCGGGCGTATTTGGTACATAATGCATAGTGTTTCCCTTTGCTTGGGTACAGTTGTCTAGCATACCCCTATTCATCGTGTTGTTTCTCTGTGGATGTGCAAGGGGAACCGCTACGACAATACAAAGAAGCATAATTCTAACAGAATTACGCTCCCTATCTTGCTAGTAGTCCCCTTTATTATATCGCACTGAGGGGTTATGTATCCAATCGCACTCGCTTGGTAGGACTAGTCTAAAGACGTTGAAGACGTTTTCCAGGATTGGCACCTGTTACAAGTGCAATTCTACTTGCCATACGTATTCCTCTCGTCGCGTACCCATATCGGGATCAATGTGATAGCGGATATGCGCCACTCGTCAGCAACTTTCTGGAAGGAATACTGATAGCGTCCCCCCACCACCCATAACGTATGGTCGGGCTTGCAGTGGGTTGCTTGAAAGTAGGCTCGTACGTCTGCAGTATCTCCGGCAATCACGACTTCGTGATTCGTGACGAGATGCTGTGTTGCAGTAAATGCACTCAGCCCCTCTTTCCAACCAGCAACAAGGTCAGTTGCTCGTATCGCAGTAAATGGTTCGCCTCCCATTAAAGCAGTGTAGTCCGCCGTGACTTCATCAGTAAA
This sequence comes from uncultured Ktedonobacterales bacterium, assembly GCA_964657325.1. Lineage (GTDB taxonomy): Bacteria > Chloroflexota > Ktedonobacteria > Ktedonobacterales > Ktedonobacteraceae > JBBQVS01. The sequence goes on along the minus strand of CAZZVE010000036.1, from coordinate 28,698 downwards.
TATTGCTGGCAATGCATCCCATTCCTGGCGATCAGTCAAGACTGCCATAGCAATAGTTGTCGAGATAATCTGTTGCTGAGTGATGAATTCTTGTTCGGTCTTCATTCTCTAGTATCCTTCCGGTTTATTCTCTTGCAGAGTGCTGTCAAAATGTTTGATAACAACTTGCACTGCTCTCGTTACTTGCGGCGCAAGATCGTAAAAGTCGGTTTGTTCGCCCTCCGTCCATACAATGTCTTTCTGACTTTTCACGAGACCATACAACTCCTTGACACCATCAGGGGTTGCTGCTCTCATGACTGCTCAGTAGTAGTACTCAAGATCGATCCAGCCTCACCAGAAGCCAGCCCGATGGGCTGCACAAAACGATCAATGAGCACTGCGATGCGGCGTCGAAGCACTGCCGCCATCGGCATACCTGCTTGGAGGCCATCGAGAGCGAGCAAGAACACTTCGGCCAACTCCTTGCTCTCCAAGATCGTCTCCACGTTTTGGAGCATGACTTGCTGGTAGCGAACCTCCATCTCAGGCTCAAGGCGTGCGCACACGTCGTGGAATTCATGCGCCATTGGTGCTCCCTCGATTTCAGCCCACGGTTCCAACAGCATCACCTCACAGAGTTTGGACAGGCGCTCGGCCTTGCTTCCTGGACCGGTTGCAGTCTGCGTGGCTGCCGGATAACGAGTCTCAAACCAGTCCTCGAAGACCCCAAGATAGATCGCTTCCTTATTCTCGAACGTGCGATACAGGAGCGTGCGCGTGATATTCGCTCGTCTGGCGATATCTTCGAGCGAAGTTTTCCCATAGCCGAAGTGGAGGAAGCACCAGCGGGCTGCTTGTACAATGCTCGCACGGCGTGCTGTTGCATCGTTCATTTTTTTTGTTCGTATTGACATAGAGACATTATGACATTTTTTATTATATTTGTCAATTCGTAAATAGGCTCACTGTTCGGACACAAACACTGGGCTGAGGACCTTTTGTCCGAACGTTGAGCCTATGTACCAGCCGGGCTTCACGGTGAGGCCCTCAGACGCTTTATTTGTGGATGGCGAGAGACTGGCGGGGATCGGCGGCGCATCAAAAGGGTATGAGGTAGTATTGTCTTCTCTACACCCGAATCCTCGATCAGCCCAAAGTCAGTTATTTACAACTTCCAACACCAGTCACACCAGATGCGAAGTGGCTTTTCCAAGCAATGAATCATCAAGTACCCTTCAGTGCAAAATACATCCACTCTTCAGTTAATTTACCAAATATTGACTTGATATGGTAGAATTGAAAATGATATGTCGGTGTAGCTCAGTGGATAGAGCGAGGCTCTCCTAAAGCCTAGGCCGTGGGTTCGATCCCCTCCACCGACGCTATAACTCGTAATCCTTATGTCCACACTACTGTACATTCCTATTTTTCCGTATATTCGTGTAAAATTCCTCTTTTCCCAAAACTTAAACGCTCTTCCATTCGTTTTATAAATATGAAGTACTTCGGTAGAGGATTGATGGGTAAAACGTGACCTGAGGCGTAATTCTTTATGAAAGAGGATATATACTATGAGTCTTGATGTGACAAACAACATTTTAACTATGAGCATCCAAATTCCCTATCTCGTCGTCATCGTCATCATTATCATTATCATTGTGCTACTCAGACGTAAGTAGTGCCTTTGCTTTCTATGCTCATATAAGGATAGACAGGCAGGGCATGTGATGAATTATCACATGCCCTGCCTGTCTATCCTCTTTTTCTGTGTCTCTACTATTCTTAACTTGGGACTTCTTCAGGACTACTGATAAGAATGCGTAGGAAACGACGCACGGCCCAGAAGAGCAACCAGTAAATTGCCATTGCGATCAACGTTGACCACTCGAAGCGGTCCGACGGTGTGTGAACAATGGACTCGAATGGCACAAGTACGATAGTCGTAAGTGCGTAGGTGAAACCCGCGAACAAATTGTTCGGGTCGGCCCCAATTAGCTTGAGCAGGAAGCGTATCGCCAGCAATACTTCTAATACAGTCACAAACCATTGGATAAAATCGTTGAGCTTGCCAATGGCGTACCGAACAGTACGGGCCTCTTCCTGACGGACCGCCGCCTCTTCCTCTGGTATCGCGTCTACCGCAGACGGTGGCGGTGTTTGTGGTGCTGGCTTTGGCTGGAGGTCCTCCATCTGCCGAGGCTGCACACTCGTGGTATCATCTGGAAATGAACTATTAGGCATCCTGCTTCCCTTCATTCTGCTGGCTCGTTCCTACATATATGAGGGAGCCAACAAATACAGATAATGAATGAATTATACCATGTACCATGTATATTCTGCTACGTATTGTTGCGTACCAAAAGTTTCACGCCCTCGGCTTCACGCAACACACGGTATTGCTTTGAGTTGACAAGTTGGTTCAACAAGTTCGATACGCCAACACGATCTTCTGGAAAGATACTTTGTACATCTACGATGATATACTGCACCTTGTTGTTGATGTTTTTCGATGTAGAAAAGGTAATTTCAGGAAACACCGTGATATATAAACGCTCACTCAGATGTGGATTAAGGCTCTCGCTTGCTGATACTGAAGCGTTAGAAGGAATCATTGCCAACAATTGATTAACATGTTGTTCGCGTGCGCCTGGTGTATGGTCCGCCCAAAAGACATTCAGTTGTGGTGTCAGAATAACCAAATTCAGGGCAACCAGTGCGACAATCCAGGCACTCGTCCACCTCTGCATACGTTCAAACGAAGCACTTTTTGCTAATGGTGCCATGTGCTCGTGAAGCTTCTGCTTCTGGTTCACATACGTGTCTCGTAGCACTGGTCGCACTTGTTGTGCACGTACTAATGAGTGTGCAAAAGCAGGGCGTGCCAGAACGGGACGCACGAATGTGAGAAACGCTGTATACGCACAACACGCTCTTTGCTTTGTTGCTTCGATTAGAAGAACACGTTGTTGTGGGAAGGGCAGTTCACGCGTGAGCCAGCGTGAAAGTGCTGTTTCTTTGACCCGTACCGAAGCATCATCACTTTGTAATGCACGTTCGCTTTCATCTCGCCAACTGCTCCAAGCAAGCAAGAAACGGCCCAGCCCACAAATAGATGCCAGCATAATAAAGGGAATGATCACCGCGTTGTAGTGATACACCCCACTGTAGTAGAGCGGATAATCGCTAAATAAATTGATTGCTAATGCAGGCAACGCAGGTAGAAGCCATTCTGGTGCAAGTAACGCGAAAAACCCCGTGCTACGCAAGAGACCAGCGATATAGTAGAAACGGTCAAGTGTCAGAAATGTCGCAAAGAGCAGCCATGGATGCAATAAGATATTGACAATCGCGGCTCCTGGCGAGCTACCTAACGACTCATAGCGATACCAATAGTTACTATGTACAGCTCCTGAATAGAAGTGCGGAATGACAACGAGAAACGCAACAAGACCCCACACAATACCACTCGCGAGCAGGAGCACACCGAGTCGCGGTTGCTTGTACTTCCAGATTACCAATATCCCAAGTAATGCAACGGCAAATGGAACATCCTCTTTACATGATGCCGCGAGCACACACATGAGTAGAAACCAGCCATAGCGTTTGTATTCAAGCGCGAGTATAGCATAGAGCAAAAGTGGCGTGGCAAGACTCACAGGATGAAAATCAAAGAGGTTAACGCTCAATAATGAGGGCATAAGATAGTACGCTAGTACCATGACTGGGGCGAGCAGTGGCAATGTTGGTATATACTTGCGCGTCAGCACATAGAGGGGCCAGCCGCCAGACGCAATCATCAGCGTCTGAAAGACCAACAACAAACGGGCATCCGCGTGAAAGAGATACAGTAGTGAGAGTGGCAGAATAATTGGTTCCACGTGAATGGCAAGGCGTGTTGGGGGTCCATAAAAATCGCTGCCCTGATTCGTAAACTGAAAAGGACGTCCATGAAGCGTGTTCCACAATACTTGATCCATATTGCCCAGGTCAAACGCTGTTGCCTTGAATGTATTGTACCGCAACACAGTTTCATAACTCATCCATACAATGTATCCTAAGATGAGGACCCATGTTGTGATGAGCGCGATACGTTGCTGTGTCTCTTGTGTGCGAATGTCGAATGTATGCATAGTGTTATTTATATCACAATGATAGACTGCACGATGCCGATGCCGACGAGCAGCATAAACGACCATACAATCACAAACTCAGGCCATGTTCCCGTACGAAAGCGGAAGTGTGGATTAGGTGGAAACCCAAAACGCTTTCTGTTGGGCCAGAAGAGAGGCACACCACCAAGTGTGAGTGCATCGGCGGCAATATGCATTATACAGCCAAAGAGGACGCCATAAAAGACGAGGTGGGAGCCACGCACAAACTGCGCAGGCAATGCAAGTCCGTGTAGACTCAATAGTAAAAACACAAGCTGCTCCAGACCGAGTGCGAGCAGTGAGCCTAACAGCAGTCCCAATAAACTATGAAATAGAGTACGATGTCCCGCGATATGTTGAATTTCTTTACTCACCCAGCCGAGTTTATGTCCCAGTGTACTACGTGCATTATCAATATCCGGCAACAACGCACCAAAGCCCACCGAAAAATAATAGACCATCTTCTTGATGATAAGTATTAAAGGTACCGCCTTTGCTGCCGTTAATGGGTCCCCTGTCAAATGTACAAAGCTATCAAGCACAATTCCCGCCGTCAAACCGACCAGGAGATGAGACCTACCTTCCATACAAAACAACCTTCCTACCTGTTATCTGAGTGAGGGTATTGTAGAGAAGAGTAAAACAAACGTCAAGAGGTTTATATCTCGTCTGGCAAATCAATATAGATCGCGTCGTGCTCTATTTTCACTGCGTACGTGTATAAGTCTTGTCGTGCGGGACCGCGTAGAACTTTACCTGTTCGTATATCGAACTCGGCAAAGTGCCACGGACATTCGAGTACATAGCCGTTTAACTCACCTTCGTTGAGTGGACCACTAATATGTGTACAATTATCGGTAAAGGCATAGACAGTCCCCTCATACTTTGTAAGACAAATTGGCTCACCCTCGACCTCAATAGCGGTCAGTTCGCCTTCCTCAACCTCGCTGGTCTCCGCGACCTTAATAAAACCTGCCATGTGTTCCTCTTTTTATTAAAAGGCTGTCTGGTGCATATACCGTAAAAAATGAAACATCATTTTTTACGGTATATGCACCAGACAGCCTAAAATTCTTAGGGATGAGTAACGGGAATAACTACACCATTTATACCGTCGCTTGCCGATGATGCAAGGAAAATAGCGGTCTCCGCGATCTTATCGAGGCCAACCCATTTCTTGTTTTTTTCCTCTTCGGATGGCTTCATCGACTCGATGTTAGATGCAGTAATCAACAATCCGGGACCAATTGCATTGACATAAATGCCGGCACTTGCGCCCTCTTTCGCGAAGGTATAAGTGAGTGCATCGACACCTGCCTTGGCACTATTGTAAGCCGCCATATTCGCGTTCGCACTCTCAACACCACCCGCACGACTGAAGTTGATAATTTTACCGCCGCCCTGATTGCTCATGGTAGGCCAAATCGCACGTGTGCAAAGAAAGACACTACGCAGATTGTTATTGAGTTCATAGTCCCAGTCGGCAAGACTCAGTTCAGATGATGGACCGTATTTTGTGAGACCACCCGCGAGGTTAACCAGGATGTCGATACGTTCAAACGTACCAAGTGCTTCCTGAATAAGCTCTTTGGCGCCCTCCTCTGTCGTCAGATCGGCGGCAATGGGCAACACCATTGCATTCTCAACGCTATTACGTATCTCTTGTGCACGTTGCTCAACCCGACTTTTAGTTCGTGAACAGATAGCGATATCAGCACCCTCGCGCGCAAACGCTTCTGCTACCGCGAAACCGGCCTGTCCTGCACTGCTTACACCCGTGATGATTGCAGCTTTCCCTTTTAAACGCATTTATTCGTCTTCCTCCTCAACCGTCTCAAGACCCGCCATCGCAAGACCGCGATGTAGTACACGCAGTGAGAGGAAAGCACACTTTGTTCGTGCAGGACTAATTGGCACGCCTAATGCATCTAACACGTCCTCTTTGCCTAACGCACGGACCTCCGCCACGGTTTTGCCTTCGATCATCTCTGAGAGCATGGAGGCCGCCGATTGACTGATTGCACACCCACGCCCTTGAAAACGTACCTCTTTCACAAGGTCGTCCTCAACCATTAAATCCATGCCAAGCTGATCGCCACATAGCGGATTCGAGTCCTCTGCGTGTATGTCAGGGTTATCAAGCTTGCCATAGTTGCGCGGGTTGCGATAATGTTCCAGAATATATTCGCGGTAGTCCATCGACATAGCGAACCTCCCCAATGTTGTTCATTGTCACAAGACAAGGGCACCCGCAAGGGGATGCCCCTCCCATACACCCAATATTGTACTTTGATACATCGTCATATCGGAGGAGCATCCCCTTGCGGGTGCCCTTGCTGCTCACACGCGATTATTTTCGAGACAAAGTACATGCATTAAAAACTAAAAATCTTTTTTGCCTTATGCAGACCCTGCACAAGCATATCAATATCGGCCTTGTTTGTGTAGACATAGAAGCTAGCGCGAGCCGTTGCTGCCAATCCATATTTTTCGTGCAATGGTTGCGCGCAATGATGACCTGCACGAATAGCAACACCAACCTCTTGATCGAGAATGGAAGCTAGATCGTGTGGATGAATATCGCCAAGTGTAAAGGATACGACGCCTCCACGCTGGCTAACATCAGGTCCATACACTCTTAATTCGGGTACCGACTGCAACTGCTCCAACGCGTATGCTGTCATCTCTTGTTCATGCTGCAACACGCGTTCCATACCAATAGCGTTCAGGTAATCAACGGCTGCGCCAATACCAACGGCCTCAGCGATAGCAGGTGTACCAGCTTCAAATTTCCAGGGTAGGTCGTTCCAGGTGGACTCGCGTAAAGTGACTGTGCGAATCATGTCGCCTCCACCCATAAAGGGCGGCATGGCTTCCAAGAGGTCCCGTTTGCCATAGAGAACACCAATTCCTGTTGGTCCGAGCATCTTATGTGCACTAAAACACAGGAAATCGACATCAAGTGCTTGTACGTCAACAGGCAGGTGTGGCACACTTTGAGCTGCATCAAGCAACACAATCGCGCCAGCGGCATGTGCTGAAGCGATCATTTGTTGGGCAGGAGTGATTGTGCCAAGCACATTCGACATATGTGTGAACGCGACGAGCTTTGGCTTCTGCTCTAATAACTGTTCGTAGACATCGAGACGCAGCAAGCCATCTTCGTCCGCGGGAATAAATTCGAGACGTGCTCCCGTGCGTTGTGCAAGTAGTTGCCAGGGAACAAGATTGCTGTGGTGCTCTATCTCAGTCAAGATAATGAGATCGCCCGCGTGAATATTAGCACTACCCCAGCTATAGGCGACGAGATTGATACTCTCGGTGGTGTTGCGTGTGAAGATAATCTGTTTGCTCTGTCGTGCATTGAGGAAGCGCGCGACCTTGACGCGTGCCTTCTCCATCGCCGCTGTTGCCTCTTCGCTGATCTCGTAGACACCGCGATGCACGTTGGCATTATAGTTCTGGTAGTAGAAGTTCATCGCGTCGAGGACTGCTGTTGGTTTCTGTGAGCTTGCGGTGCTATCGAGATAGACAAGAGGTTTGCCATGTACTAGCCGCGACAAAATAGGAAAGTCGCTACGGATGTCCTCGAATGTACGAACCACTTTTTCTGTCGCTGTTACCTGCTCTGATGTTAACATGCGCTTTCCCTTATTTTTATAATATGTTTTTCTGCAAGAGCAACACACATTGTCTGTTGCTCTTGCAGAAAAACATACTAATATTCGTCTAGCTTGATCTCTTCGTCATCGCCTGACTTCTTATCAAGGCTGATGGCGTGTTCGTCAACGCCTTCGATCTCCCAACGCTCCTGTGCATCTACCCATGTGTCGGCCTCGCTCTCGTACTCGCCGCTCATGCGACGCACGATACCGCGACGCAGACGAGCACGCAGGTTTTCCAATGGAATACGCTGCAACACTGGCTCAAAGAAACCTTGCACGATGATACGCTCGGCCTCTGGACGTGCAATACCACGAACCATGAGGTAGAAGAGTTGCTCTTCGTCGATCTGTCCACTCGTAGCACCGTGACTGGCACTTACCTCGTTCGCGGCAATTTCCAGTCCTGGAATGAGTTCCGCACGCGACTTCTTGCTTAATAGGAGCGCGTGTGCTGAGAGGAATGAGGCTGTTTGCTGAGCCTTTGGCTGAATACGAATCATGCCATCGAACTCAACGCGCGACTCATCCGTCAGTACACCCTTCACCAGTGTCTCTGCATTGGTCGAGAGGGCATCGTGGTTGGACAGCGAACTGATGGCGAAACGCTGGTCGTGGTCGGTGAAGAAGACGCCAACAAGCTCGCCCGCGCTACCATTGCCCTTGAGTCCAGCACCGATATTGGTCATATTGACCTTGCTACCAAGTTCTGCCAGCACGAAGGTAACGCTCGCGTCTTTCGCAAAAATCGCGTTTTTGTTCGTGATATTCCAAATGTTTTGCCCAAGTTCCTGCAAGTTGCTGAACTCAACACTAGCAGCACTTTTGGCATACACCTCGACGACATCATCTAAGAGCGTTGCTTGCTCGCCTTCGACACCTGAACTATATTCGGTGACGAAGCGCACGCTGCTCATCTCGTCTGCCACAATCAGTGTATGCGAGAAGAAGGCTGAACCAGGAGCATCAAGCCAGACCTGTGATAGAATTGGGGCTGCAATCTCTACGCCTTGTGGTACATAGAGGAAGATACCACCACTCCAAAACGCGGCATGTAGAGCGGTATATTTGTTGCTATCAACGGGAATACAATCAGTCATGAAGTGTTGCTGTACGAGATCGCCATGCTCACGAACGGCAGTCTCAAGGTCGGTCAAGATGACACCTTGCTGCTTCAGGTCCTCGTTCAATTCGATACGTACAACAGACGAGTTATGCTGAATGATGGTGCCAGAACGCTCATCGACTAAACCCTCTTGCCGAGCCTTCTCAAACGAGGTAGGCAATACATCGCCCACTTGCCCAGGTACATAAGATGTGAGGGCGTCAAACTTGAAGTTCGAGAAGGCACGTAGTGTACCCAAGTCGCCACGGCGACCAAGAGGTACTGGCATTTTTTCGTAGGTATCCCACGCATCCAGACGCTTCTGCAGCATCCATGCTGGCTCTCCCTTGCCACGTGACAGTTCTTCAACTGCGGCACGGGAGAAGCCAGGAGCTAATGTGTTAAGCATTGGACGCCACCTCTTCTGAACTCGCACTTGCCTCTTCATCTTTTGGACGCAACCACTCGTAGCCTTTTTCCTCAAGCTCAAGTGCAAGTTCTTTGCCACCTGACTTGATGACGCGCCCATTGAACATGACGTGTACATAGTCAGGGGTGATGTAGTTCAGCATGCGCTGGTAGTGCGTGATAAGCAAGACGCCGAGGTTTGGTCCTGTCAGCGCGTTGACGCTTTCAGAAACGATCTTAAGGGCGTCGATGTCCAGACCAGAGTCAGTCTCGTCCATCAATGCAATCTCTGGCTCAAGCAAGGCCATCTGTAGAATCTCGGCGCGCTTCTTTTCACCACCAGAGAAACCATCGTTGATGGAGCGATTGATAAAGCTGTTATCTACCTTGAGAAGCTTCATTTTAGCCTGTAGCAATGTGCGAAACTCTTTTGGGGGTACAATGCTTTTGCGTTTGTTCGCCTGACCCGTTGGATTCTCGCCCTCTTCGAGGGGCTTGTTGCCTTCACGTACAGCCTCTAGTGAGCGGCGTAAGAAGTTTGCCACGCTGACACCAGGAATGGACATAGGATACTGGAACGCCAGGAAGAGGCGCATACGAGCGCGGCGGTCAGGCGAATATTCAAGAATGTTCTCGCCCTTGAACCAGACCTCACCTTCGGTCACTTCGTACTTAGGATTGCCCATGATAACGTTTGCTAACGTGCTTTTACCGGAACCGTTTGGTCCCATCAACGCATGCACTTCGCCCTGCTTGATGGTCAGGTTCACGCCACGGAGAATTGGTTTACCTTCAATATTCGCATGAAGATTTTTAATTACAAGTTCTGATCCCATTCCAAAAACACCTTTTCTTACATCATCACACAGACTAGGAGATAGCTGTGTGAGATAATTTTTCCTCAAAAACAATTATGATGCAGAGCGAACCTCTGGCTCTTCTGCTATGTAAAAGCCCTTTGTATTTGGGCTAACATGAATATCTGAGAGTGCGATGAAGCGCGTTGGGTCCGGCTCTGAATTGTCAGCCATCAGGTCGGCCAACGTCATCATATCGAGCGTCTGTGCTACCGCGTCACGAACCTTTGACCACAGCACTTTAGTTTTGCACGAGTCGAGGAAGTTACAGACCTGCGACATCTCGCCCTCGGTTGCGCAAATCATCGGCGCGATAGGTCCCTCAAGAACGCGTACAATTTCGCCCATCGTGATCTGCTCTGGTGGACGGCTCAGCTTGTAACCGCCATGCGCCCCGCGTGTACTCACCACGAGTGGGGGTGTGGCTTCGCGCAAAAGCTTGACCAACTGCTCCAAATAGGCCAACGGCAGAAGTTCCACCTGCGAGATATCGGTGAGCGAACGAGGACGACCACCATAGTTACGTGCTAGATCAACCATGATCCGCACTCCGTATTCACCTTTTGTAGAAACTCGTAACATCAATGGTCGCTCCTCTCCAAGCCAATTTAGCGGTATGACGACGTACCACGCGGCTAAATTAATCCGACTTATTCACTAGGATATATTTTAGCACCGATATGGCAGGGCGTCAACTATGAAAGAAGAGACGAGCCGTTGCCATATGGTTCAGCATCGGATATACTCCTAGCAAATGAGATGTGGGAATCCCCGAAACATCATGGAGCAAGACCTGTCTCGCTTCTGCTTCGCTAAACATCAATGCATAAAGAAGGAAGATGAATTGAATACAACATTTCACTCGAATGTCTTTTCGTTAGAGAAGATTCAGTTGGCAGACACCGAAGAATACATCTTACGTGGTGGTCGTAATCTTTTCCCGTTGTTACCCAAAGCATTTGAAGGGATTCAACAGATCGGCGTTATTGGCTGGTCCTCACAGGGACCAGCGCAGGCCCAGAATCTGCGCGACTCCTTACAGGGAACAGATATCAAAGTCGTCGTTGGTCTACGCGAAGGCTCTAGCTCTTTTGCATCTGCTGAGAAGGTTGGTTTCACCCGTAAGAATGGAACGCTTGGTGAAATGTACGCGGTTATTGCTCAATCAGACCTGGTATTGTTACTCATTTCTGATGGTGCACAGACTGAACAGTATGAACAGATATTTGCTGCCCTCAAACCAGGAGCAACGCTGGGTTTTTCACATGGCTTCTTACTTGGCTATCTCAAAAATATCGGTGTTGCATTTCCCAAGAATATTAATGTCATTGGCGTCTGTCCTAAGGGAATGGGACCTTCTGTGCGACGGTTGTACGAACAGGGGAAAGAGATTAACGGGGCAGGAATCAATTCTAGTGTGGCTATCGAACAAGATGTGAATGGCAAAGCTGTTGATTATGCACTGGGCTGGTCTGCGGCATTAGGTTCTCCATTCACATTCTTCACGACACTTGAGTCTGAATATCGCTCAGACCTCTTTGGGGAACGAGGCATTTTGTTAGGTGCCGTTTACGGTATCGTCGAGAGCTTATATCGCTGGTTCTTACGTCATGGAGCATCACAAGAACAGGCGTTTATTCGTTCAACAGAGTCACTCACAGGACCAATCACCTCTCTCATCTCGAAACAGGGTCTGCTAGCGGTGTATGAGAGCTTGGACGTGCAAGGCAAAGAGATATTCCAACGAGCATACACCGCGGCCTATCATCCTGCATTTGAGATTCTGCTGGAAATCTATGACGACATTTCGTCTGGTAATGAAATTCGCAGCGTTGTTGACGCAGTTCGTCGCCACAAACGCTATCCAATGGGACGTATTGATGGAACGGAGATGTGGAACGTTGGTGTCGAGGTCAGAGCGCAACGGAGGGAGGATCAGATTCCTCTCGATCCGCTAACCGCTGGCATCTATATCGCTGGAATGATGGCTCAGGTTGACCTGCTCAAGGAAAAAGGGCATCCTGCTTCAGAAATCGCCAATGAGTCTATCATCGAGGCTGTTGATTCGTTGAACCCCTATATGCACTACAAAGGTATCTCTTACATGGTTGATAACTGCTCAACAACTGCGCGTTTAGGCGCACGGAAGTGGGCACCGCGCTTCGACTACATCCTTACGCAGCTCGCGTTTCCGGCATTCGACAAGAATTCTCCGGTTGATTCCAAGCTCTTTGAGGATTTCTTGCATAACGACATTCACGAGATACTCAGCGTCTGTGCCACACTACGCCCCTCCGTTGATATCGCCGTTTTCGGTTAAACGTGTTTACTCAACCGGACGGAAAAGCATAACGTTTTTTAGCGATATAAAAATCTACGATTGGCAAAAGAAGTTATACTACTTTTCGGGCATTGAAGGCATCATTTGTGAAGCAGCTGAGTACTTCTAAAGTCATTGTTAGTCGCTGTAACATGAGTCTTCCCAACGGTATCGAACTTTGGGATGACTCATGTTCTCGTCTCTCATCTCATATATCTATAATCATGCTGTGACACTTGGTACTACTACCTGTACCTCCTCTGCCTCAACCACATTAGTACGCTGCATTCTTATCAGCAATACCACCGCCGCGATTGCCCAGAGCGCGAACACTCCTAATGTCCAACCAGGACTGCCAGTCAGGGTCTGCACACCAAAGGTCGAGAAATCGACGAGGAAATGGGCCAGAATTGCGAGGGGATAGAAACGCCATGTGCGACGATAGGCCAGCACAATGAGTGTTGCAAAGCCGAGATGTACCGTAATTGCCAGGATACGACTAACACCACTTAACACAAATGTCCACCACGGAGCATGTAGCACATACTCAGCACTTCCACCTAATGAAAGCGGCATGAATAAAGCGGCGTACAGGGTAAAGGCAGCACCGAGGGCAAAGATGATTGATTCAGTGCCACCATGACCGACACCCGCCATTAATGCACCATTCGCGGTACGGTTGGCTCTCATCACGCGTCCAACGCGGAAACTCAGGTAGCGCATCGTTTCCTCACTTAGTGCATAGGTCAAGGTTACAAGCGTCAGTGATACCCATTGCAGTTTAGCGAACAGGTAGTACCACGCAAACACGAAGGGTGTTTGTACTACTAAGTTGATCAGATAAAAGCCTGCCGCGATAAGAAAGACGACCCATGAGACATGAAAACGACGATGAAAAAAGATGGCTAAGCCGATGGGGAAAAGCACCATAATTGCCATCTGCAAAGCAAATGCAAACCAGTTAACCGCATTCATAATAGTTACCCTTTCTTACTTCTGCTCCGGTTCCGAATCTGGCTCAAAGATTTGTTCAACTGGTAACTGAAAGAGACGCGCAATCTTAAATGCTAACGGCAGACTAGGATCGTATTTGCCCGTTTCCAGAGCGGTGACGGTCTGACGTGATACATCTAGGCGTTCGGCGAGGTCCGCCTGTGACCAGTTACGCATGGCTCGCAGGACTTTCAATTTGTTATTCATCTCCGTCTCCATAAGCTCATGAATACCTCCGAGAGGCGATTCCTGTTCCTATCCCCCAGATTGCAATCATGAATGGAAATACCCAAAGCAAGCTAATATGTGGGAACCCAACATTTTCCAGAAAGCCATAGCTGAAGGTGAGAATACCTGCAACTCCAAAGCTAAAAGCTATGCCTTCAAATTGAATACGGCGTTGTAACTCGTCCATGCGACCTACAAAGCGCATATAGGCGATTATGCCAAAAATGGCTGGAATAACGGGGGCCAGTGCGAGCGGTACACGCCACCATGCACTATGTGGACTAAGGTTGATAAGGGTAATCGAGATAATAACCACAACGACATAGGCTGCCATTGCCGACAAAAACTCTCTTCGATACTGTCTTTCTGCTGTCTTCACCATAATTTTCCTCTTTCTTCCCGTAGGGACCAATTGATCGCGTCCTTGTTAGCATCTTATCGCCAGGAGGACGCGATCAATCGGTCCCTACAGAATATATGCTTGTTAAGTACACTTGCCTTTATGTAAAGCTTACTTGTCATAGTATACAAGCTTGTTTTCTTTTTGTCAAGTGTGCTTGTCATTTTGCTAAGGGAGGTTGTCAAAAGAGGGAAGGGGGGTGGTGCAGTATGAATGCTAGAGAAAAACGAACTGTAGGGGTCTAATTCTATTACACCCTGTGAGCAATTGATTTCGTCTGCGGGGATTGATGAAGCGTTTCATCGTATCCTCTAACGTGGTCGATTGCCACGAGGGTGTAATAGAATTAGACCCCTACAGTTCACGTGTCCTGATTAAATTGTTCGTTCACATGACTATTTTACACAAGTTTATTGAATTGGCGCGTTTTCGAGGATACGTGTCCAGCCTTTACGCCATGTATCACGATGTATCAGGCTTAAGTTTCCATGCATGTCGGCGTAACGATAGAATGCGCTGGCACCCGTGTTACTATTGTAGAAAAGCAAGCTACCACCAGGACTCTTGGAGGAGAATTTTGATGATGAAGTGATGCTCGTCCAGCCTTTGCTCCAGGTATCATGCCTGAGCAAGAGAAGACCGCCTCGACCATCTATCTGGTACAACTCGCTCACACCACTATTGGCGTCGTAGAAGAGCAAACCCCCAAAGGATGTGGTGAGAATCGTTGTCCATGTGGTACGTAAACCTGTGTGACGTTTAAGCAAGTAGATGCTACCATTGCCATCAGTGCCATAGAACTCACCGATACCGTGAGATTGATTGTAGAAGAATAAACCAGTTACGCCGCGTGGATTCACTGCAAACGGACCAGGGATAATCTTTGTCCAGTTCTTGGCCCAGATGTCGTGCTTGAGCAGTTGAATATTCCCATAACCATCTGTACTGTAAAACTCGCTCGCACCCGTGCTACCTTCGTAAAAGAGCAGGCCATCAAAGAAATTGTTGGAGACATTGTTCTGCACAAAATGTCCATTTACAATGTGTGTCCAGGTTTTGCGCCACCCCGTGTGATGTTTGATGAGACCGAGGCTGCCATTGGAACCAGCCCCTTCATAGAATGAGCCTGTACCGCGAACATTGTCGTAAAACAGCATACCTTCAAAGGGGCTGCCGAAAATGAATTTACCTGAAAGAATCTGCGTCAAGCTTTTTGGTAACGCACTATAGGTGCTGAGATGATGAATGTTGCCAAGACCATCGGTCCCATAAAATTCGCCGCGTCCTATCGGTTGACTATAGAAGAGGAGATCGGTGAGAGCAGGGTTTGCTAATGCAGTCCGCGTAGAAGCAAACGCGGGAGAAGCAATGCCACTTGCGAAGGCCATTCCAGCAAGTCCTGTCGCACTCGCTACCTTAAAAAAATCACGTCGGTTTATTGATTTCTGTGTATCCATTGTCTCTTTCCTCTTAACAAACAAATGCATTACTTACAAAAAATTGTGTTCTACTGTGTCAATATGTATTATTGTTATGCTAAGAGAACGCTAGGGTACACGAATTATAGGTGTGAACTATTTCACATTTTACGCGAGAACTTCTTTGTTAAGCATTGAAAGGAATGCTGCATTGAACACTTCAATACTCTTATATAGGATTAGTTCTACCTTGCCTCTTTAAGAGGGTAAAAAAAGAATATCTATGACAGAAGGTGTTAGCTACGGTACACTTGTTCTCATACTGCTACTGACAGAAGTGTCGGAATTGATGTGATATGATATCATAGCTATTCTCTGTCCTTATCCATCTTATCGTCTATCATGCTGCTCATCAATGTGCCTGTTGGTTGACTAGCCCTTGTATGGAGGTTCCTCTTGTTAAAACGAGAATTTACTGTCTCCGATGAATATCGCTATAATCATACTACTCCGACACGTTGGATTGTCTCGCACCTTGTGCGCTATAAATTCATTGTGCTTGGCTTCATGATTGCCGCAGCACTGGCGAATGTCTTCAACGCGGCTGTGCCAGCACTGACAGGCGTGGCATTTGATGCTGTGCGTAATAATAGCGGTGGTCGATTACTGATGGTGGTTATCAGCCTGCTTGTAGTTATCGCGCTAACAGGTGTAACTGACCTGGTTGCGCGTTTGTCGGCAGAGATATTGGGCAAACGCTTTGCGCGTGATTCACGAGACGAACTCTATCTCAGTCTATTGAGTAAGAGCCAGACCTTTCACAATCGGCAACGCGTGGGCGATGTGATGGCGCGTGCCTCAAACGATATTACGCAACTGAGCGATATGGTTGTACCAGGGTTCGATATGATTTTCGACTCGTTCACAGCACTGATTGTGCCGATGGTTTTCATTGTTTTCATCAATCCACAGTTGTTGCTGGCTCCGCTTATCTTCATAGTTTTGTTCCTCATCGCACTGCGCGATTACTCGCGCAAACTTAATCCAGTTTCTGACAATATGCGCGAACAGTTTGGCACGATGAACGCGGTCCTCAATGAAGCAGTCTCTGGGGTCGAGGTCGTCAAAGCTACAGGACAAGAGGTGCAAGAGCAACACAAGTTTGGGCACAATGCTGCATTGTATCGTGACTACTTTGTCAAGAATGGGCAAATACAGGGTCGTTACCTTCCAACACTCATAGCCGCAATTGCTTTAGCAGGAGCCTTTTTACATGGGCTATACCTGCTATTTCAGCATCAACTTACGATTGGTGGGCTGGTTTCGTACATGGGTCTGATGGCGATTATCCGCTTCCCCGCCTTCATGTCGATTTGGAGTTTTAGCCTTGTGCAGTTAGGTGTTGCGGCTTCAGAACGTATTCTGAGTTTGATGCGTGAAGAGACGGAGTTGGACGAGAACGAGGGCGGTTTCCGCGAACAGATGCGCGGCGATATCGTCTTCGAGAATGTCACCTTCAGTTATGGCAATACGCCTATCCTGAAAAATGTTTCCTTTCATGCCAAGCCAGGGCAGACCATCGCTATCGTCGGGCAAACAGGCTCTGGTAAGAGCACGATGACAAAGCTTGTGAACCGTATCTATGATGTTGACTCTGGCCGTGTGCTGGTCGATGGGGTCGATGTACGCGAGTGGAACCTTGATGCCTTGCGCTCACAGGTCTCAACTATTGAGCAAGATATCTTCTTGTTCTCACGCTCAATCTCTGAAAACATCGGCTATGGTATGGGACAAAAGGCGACACAAGAGGCTATTGAGCAAGCTGCTAAGGATGCACAGGCCGCTGAATTCATCAACACCTTTAAGGAAGGCTACGAGACGGAGATTGGCGAACGCGGCGTGACGCTTTCTGGTGGACAACGCCAGCGTATCGCTATCGCGCGTGCTCTGTTGACTGATCCACGTATCCTCATTCTCGACGACTCGACTAGCGCGATTGATAGCGCAACCGAGGACGAGATACAAAAAGCTATTCGACGCTTGTTAGAGGGACGTACGACGTTGCTCATCACGCACCGCCTGTCACAGATTCGTTGGGCTGATAACATTTTGGTCGTGCGGCGTGGCGAAATCGTCGATTCGGGTACACATGACGAACTGATACAACGCAGCGATACTTACCGTCGCATCTTCGCGCCACGCGAACGAATTGTTAACGATATACAATCCGTGGCAACGGCTGTTGGTGGCGAATAGCCTGTACGGGTCTGCTTCAGCACACCCTATGAGCGATGCACAACGTTTGCAGAAATTGAAGAGCGTTTCAACGGTCCTCTACATATGTGCGATGCCAGCAGGGTGTGCTGAAGCAGACCCGTACAGGGGAATAAGGAGAGATACATCTTATGGGCTTTATCATGGATGGTCTGGATGCTGAGGCATATGACCGAACCTACAAAGATAGCCAACTCGTCAAGCGCATCATTCACTACTTCAGGCCAAAGACAGGGATTATCATCTTCTTGACCATATTGATTGTGCTTAGCTCTCTACTAGATACGGCCTTTCCAATACTGGTTTCGCAGGGTATAGACGCGCTGACCTCATCGAAGGCAACACAAACAGCTACTTTGCTGGTCGTGTTTATCTTGATATCGGGTATCCTCTCCTGGGTCTGTAACCTGTTTCGACAGTGGTATAGTGCGAAAGCCGTTGGCGATGTCGTACTACAGATACAAACGGACGCCTTTAACGCGGTCATGGAACGCGATATGTCGTTCTTTGACGAGTTTTCGAGTGGCAAGATCGTGAGCCGTGTCACCTCTGACACCGAAAAGTTCGCTACCGTTGTCACACTCACACTGAACCTAATCAGTCAGGTGCTACTCTTTTTCCTTGTTGGTGCGGTTCTCTTCTCAAGAAATGTCACACTTGCACTGCTAGCTTTTACAATTGCGCCCGCTATCGTACTTGTCGCGTTAGCCTTTCGTCGTATCGCACGTACATCGACACAACGATCACAACGTTCAAGTGGACGCGTCAACGCGAATGTGCAGGAGGTAATTAGTGGCATCACAGTGGCGAAGAACTTTCGACAAGAGCAGAATATGTACGATACTTTCAAGAGAGTTAACCAACAGGCGTATCAGGTCAACGTGCGTTCTGGCTTTCTCTACAACGGTGTCTTTCCTGTTCTACTCATTATCGCCAATCTTGGCACAACCATTGTCGTGTACTTTGGTGGTCAAAGCGTGCTGGGCCACCATATCTCGGCGGGCGACTGGTTTCTGTTTGTACAGGGCATCGGCCTACTATGGTTTCCGCTCACGAGCATTGCCTCGTTTTGGAGTCAGTTTCAGCTAGGCTTAGCGGCTAGCGAACGCATTTTTGCCTTACTGGACGCGGAGCCACGCGTGCATCAAAACGATAATCAGCCAGTAAGCACGTTGGATGGCAAGATTGAGTTCAAGAATGTCTTTTTCAGCTATGATGATCGTCAGACGGTGCTAGCAGACTTTAATCTCACTATTTCAGCGGGTGAAACTGTTGCACTGGTAGGTCATACGGGAGCGGGTAAATCGAGTTTGGGTAGGCTTATCTCGCGCTTCTATGAATTTCAAGGTGGGCAGTTGCTTATTGATGGACGTGACATTCGTAGCTTTGATCTGATCGCGTATCATCGCTTGCTCGGTATTGTGCCGCAGGTGCCGTTCCTGTTCTCCGGCACGGTCGCGGACAATATCCGCTATGCGCGACCCGAGGCAAGTGACGAGGAGGTGCTGTCTGTTGCACGGCGTATTGGCAATGGCGATTGGTTGGAGGCTCTCCCCGATGGTGTTGAAACGCTCGTCGGTGAAACTGGCAAAGCTCTGTCAATGGGCCAACGTCAGCTTGTCGCGCTAGCTCGTGTGCTGCTACAAAATCCGTCTATTATCATTCTTGATGAGGCCACAGCCAGCGTTGATCCACTTACGGAGGCACAGATTCAAGAGGGTCTGGATACCGTCTTAGCGCATCGTACCTCAATCATTATCGCGCACCGCCTCTCGACTATCCGCTATGCTGACCGTATCGTTGTTCTCGACAAAGGACGCATCGTCGAAGAGGGTAGCCATGATGCATTGATGAAACGTGGTGGACACTACGCGGACCTGTACAATACCTACTTCCGCCACCAATCGCCCGATTATAGACCGGGTGAGGGGTTTGTGCCTGTACTGTTGCCTGTTGGTGAAGGAAATAAATAGAATACGCATGAACAACATCATAGTCATGTGTAGGGCGCAATCAATTGCGCCCTACAAACCAATACGTCGTGCGTCTTTTTGCTCATCCTTTACGTGCTAATTATAGGGGTTGTACATAGGGAGCCGAATAGTCGCACACTCAGAGAAGAGGAAGGGTCTTATCATGCAAAAGCGCGTTGGCAATGTACGTTGGGGTATTGCATTATTACTTGGTCTTGGCGTTATTATCAATTACTTTGACAGGACAAACATTTCTGTCGCTGGTGTCTCGTTGTCGAAAGAGTATCATCTTTCGAGTTTACAGTTTGCATTCATTGCATCGGCATATCTCTACACGTATACGCTTATTCAAGTCCCCATCGGTGCATTGCTAGACCGTATTGGTGTCAAATGGATGACGCGTGTTGGCACGATTATTTGGACCGTCGCGACATTTATGACCGCGATTGTAAGTGGCTATGGTCTCATTATTGTTGCGCGTCTCTTGCTTGGGGTTGCAGAGGCACCTGTGTTTCCAGCAGCATCGAAGGCGACAGGCTATTGGTTTCCTATGAGAGAGCGCGGTCTCGCAACTTCGGCATTTGATGCATCCGCGAAATTTTCAAACGTCATAGGCGTGCCATTTGTCGCGTTTATCGTGTCGCTTTATGGATGGCGTGGTGGCTTCTATGCTACAGGTATTCTTAGCCTCCTCTATGGCATACTCTTCTGGATCTTCTATCGTGATCCCAGCCAGTCAAAACGCATCTCGTCGGAAGAACGCACATATATCGAAGAAGGTGGAGCGCAAGCTGACAATGTAGCACCTGCAAATACGTTAGCGAGTCTGGGGTACCTACTACGTCAGCCGAAAATCTGGGGTATGGCTCTTGGTTTCGCGGCCTATGGCTACTCGTTCTACCTGTTCTTGACATGGCTACCCACATATATCCAGAGTCAGTTACACGTCTCAATTCTGAATAGTGCAGGTTTAGTTGCTATTATCTGGGGAGTAGCGACGATAACAGATGTTGTAGTTGGTGGCTGGCTTGTGGACTACTTAATTAAGCGTGGTAACGATCCAACAAGAGTACGTAAGACAATTTTCATCATCGGCATGCTCATGGGCATCGCAATTATCGGAGCTGCCTTTACGAAAAGCGTCCCATTGATCGTCATGTGGCTCTCTATCGCGCTTGGTGGCCTTGCATTCGCAGCTCCCGTAGGATGGAGTATTCCGTCACTTATCGCACCTAAAGGGACTGTTGGTGTTGTTGGTAGCATCATGAACTTCTTCAACAACCTCGCGGGTATCATTGCTCCGCTTGTCGCTGGCTATGTTCTTGATACGACAAAGTCGTTTGTGTTGAACTTCATCATTGCCGCCGTCGTGCTTATACTTGGTATTCTCTGTTACCTCTTGCTACTTGGCAAGATCGAGCAAATACCAGCGCAATTTGAGGAAACGCGCGTGGAAGAAGCTCCCGCTGCCGCTGGAGATTAAACGATAGAACGTTGCCCGAGGCATGACAGGGGCAAGCCCTGTCACTACTATACTTTCCGCCACTGCGTGGCTTGTCACACGACCTCGTCTATAGTAGTGACAGGGCTTGCCTCTGTCATGTTCGCTCACTACCAGGTTATATTTGTGTTACCCTTGTTCTACAACGTGGCGTTTTCGTCCCACGACGATTTGACGTGTTCCTTTGCCAAAGGGTTTCCAGTCGTAACTTCCATAAATAGCTTCAATGCTGAACCCTGTCGCCAGGAAGAGCAATTGTAGTTCGCGTGGAAAGAAGACATGCATGTCGAGCTTTGTGAGATAGCGTTCGTTGTCACCTGTCTCGAAAAACTTTTCATGCGTCCAGGTAATATGCTGGTTCTGCTCGATCTGGTCATACTTACGACTCGTATAGAGTAGCATTGTGAACTGTTCTTCGAGAGACTCAAACTCATCTTCTAAGTAGACAGTTGAGGGTCGATTGAGCGCATTGCTCAAGTAGTCTATATCGGGTAAGAATGTATCAACCACAAAGTGTCCATTGGGTGTAAGGTGGTCAAACGTGTTCTTGAATGTATCAAGTTGTTGATCCAGTTCGTAGAGATGCGTGATAGAGTTGAAGGGCAAAAAAATCAGGTCAAATGTACCCTTGTGCGCTAACTGGTAATCGCTCATATCGCCTTCATGCAGAGTAACACGTTTTTGCACAGCCTCAGGTTCGCGTTCCAACTTGCGTCGGTAGGCATTGAGCATCTCTGGTGTGATATCTAATCCCTCTAACTCAAAATTGCCTGGGCCGTGTAAGAGTTCAAGGCCAATGCGTCCACTGCCACAGGCTAACTCTAGTACGCGTTGCGGCGGATTGCGCAATACTAGTTCACGCCAGAAAGGTACATCCTGCTCCGATTGACCTTGATATTCAAGGTCGTAGTCGCTCACGTTCTCGTAGTATTCCCCCATGTCATAGGGCATAAAAAATTTCCTTTATGATAGAATTGCTTTACTTTATAGAAGAAACCTTTAGGATATTTCTCTACCTCTACCATAACATATGTTGATGTTACAGGACAAGAAGGCAAGGTCGCCGACCTTGCCTTCTTGTGTTCTCTTTGGATTTTTTTCACACGTTTCGTTGTTCTAGTACATATAAGCTAATGGCATTGACGCGGTATGGACGAGATTTGCTATAGTATGTAGAGAACGTCTTTCACAATAAAAACACACGGCATGAACCTACGGGGTAGTAGAGGAGCATAATTAATGCAGGACATAGCACCAGAGGTGGTATCCATTGCGGATGCTTGCCTCGGTGGTCTGTATGGTCGGTCAGCACTGCTGATTGGACCACAAGAGCAACGATCTCCATACGCAACACTTCTGCGTCAGGCAGGAATGACATACATTTTTCAAGAAGATACGCCGCTTTATGTCTCGTCTCTCTTGTCACAAGTACA
This sequence comes from uncultured Ktedonobacterales bacterium, assembly GCA_964657325.1. Classification (GTDB taxonomy): domain Bacteria; phylum Chloroflexota; class Ktedonobacteria; order Ktedonobacterales; family Ktedonobacteraceae; genus JBBQVS01. The sequence continues at coordinate 5,993 of CAZZVE010000036.1, read as the reverse complement.
ACTCTTAATCAGTATACCTGCGCCAGCCGCCTTTGAACCCATTCCGCTTCTCTCCGCGGCAAGTATCGCACGAGGGTGCGCGGGACGCCATACACCATTGTTGATCTTTGACCTTGCTCAATCAACCTCGGTTGAAGAAATCGCTGGTTTGCTCCCCGCTGTCTGCCTCTACACGCCAGAGGACGTGCAGCGTATCCTCTTACAGGTTGGGGCAGGTAGCTATTGATGTGATTGTCGCAGGGACCACGTTTATGGCGCCCTCGGCGCAATTCATTGCGCGATTTTTCTATCTTCTCGTTACAATCATAGGCAATAAATTGCCCTCGGACGCCGTAAACGTGGTCCCTACGATAGATAACCGTCATACCTTGAAAAATGTACGTTGTTGAGAAGGTGTGATAAAATCAGACCCGTACAGGGGTTTTGTTATCCGTTACATTACATAATTCTTAAAGGTATGCCCAATCGAGGAAGTACATGGAAGTTATAAAAATATCACCACGTGGCTATTGCTATGGAGTTGTTGACGCATTACAGATCGCACGTCAAGCGGCAAAAGATACGACGTTACCACGTCCAATCTATATCATAGGGCAGATTATTCATAACCGTCACGCTATTAATGAATTAACTACTATGGGCATTGTCACGCTCGATGGTCCCGATAGGGCAACCATCTTGGAGCAGGTGCAAGAGGGAACCGTCATTTTTACCGCGCATGGCGTCTCACCAGAGGTCAAGCAACGTGCACAAGAGCGTGGACTGCATTGTATTGACGCCACCTGTCCCGATGTCACGGTGACGCACGATCTTGTTATCAAACTTGTGTCACAGGGCTACTACATCCTCTACATTGGTAAAAAAGGTCATCCAGAGCCAGAGGGTGTCATGGGCGAAGTGCCAGGACATATCAGCTTGATCGAGACAGAAGCCGATGTAGATGCACTTACCTTGACGCCTGAACAAACGCGAAAGCTCGCGGTTTCCACACAAACAACACTCTCGCAGTGGGACACGAAGCGCGTCATTCAGTATATCAAAACGCATTATCCACAGGCCGAGGTGCATGTCGATATTTGTGCCGCTACGCAGACACGTCAAGAAGCGGTTGCGGAACAGGCAAAGGGTGCTGATCTCACCATCGTCGTTGGCGATCCTAAGAGCAACAATACCAATCGACTTGTACAGGTCTCCGAGGAATTAGCACATGTTCCTGCTGTACGTATAGAGGACCTATCACAACTTGACCTCACGCTCTTACAAGGAAAGAAACGCATAGCGGTGACAGCAGGTGCCTCGACTCCAAGCCAATTGACGCGTGAAGTCATTCGCTATCTGGAACAATATCAAGAGCAATAAAAAAACGGTGTAGGACATTAGTAGTAGCATGATAGGGGTAAGCCCTGTACTACTATATACAGGTGGACGTGGCAAGCCACGTAGTGGCGCGAAGTATAATAGTGACAGGGTTTGCCCCTGTAATGTGCAAACCCTCCGCTAACGAGGATTAATATGAAAACACTACGACAGGTAATAGGAGACGTTACTGATGAGCAACTAGCCGCGATATTCCATTTGTGGGTGATGACCGGAGAGCGGGACAAGAGGGGCACAAAACAGCAGCTAGAGATGCTCGTTGGTAGGATGCAAACAAATCCTATCGCTGCTCGTTTCGCTTGGGAGCAACTCACAGACGATGAGTGTCAGGTACTTTATCGCGTTTTACCCCCTTCAACTCGTTACGGCGTGCGCTCTGGCTTTATTCTCAAGCAGACGAAACTTTCCCCTGAGCGATACGAAACAGCATTAAACTCTCTCATCAAGTACGCACTGCTTCAGGAGTCCCCCGATACACCATACACTGTTGCAAGTACATCTTCAAACACGAAACAAGCTACACGTTCTATAGATACTGTCACGATTGCCGCATTTAACGAGAGTGTAGATGTTCTCTATCAGGTAAGTCGAGAGTTTTTCATGCCATCGGGTGATCGCAGTAAGTGGGACCTTGATAAGCTTTTATTAACACTGCATCCACGCGCACTAGCTGACGTGATGAAAAACTATGATATTCCTAAGAAAAAGGCCGCCTACTACTATGAGTATGAAGAGGCTGACATGATTGCGGACCACCTCTTGAACATGAACGAGCCGCTTAACCATCTTTCGAGCCTTGAACCAAAGGCACGTGAGCTTTTTGTCTGGTTACGCAATCACGACGGCAATGCATCCATGCAAGCAGTACGAGAGGCAATGAAAGTGGATGATAGCGTGCTTTTAGAAATGCTGCGTACACTTGCCCTACATGGTCTCGTCTTCGACAGTTTCTCCAAAGGTATCCATGTCGCGTTTGTGCCAAAAAACCTCTATGGCAATATGAACTCTCTTACTCTTAGCAGCATGAAAAAAGTGGAGGAGGTTCCAGTAAAAGAGCTTGAGCACGAGCCAGCAGCTATGCGAGTGGGTGAGAGTATTGCTGTGTACGATATCGCAACACTAGTAAACACGATTTATCAGCAGACGATTGAGCCAACGCAGGCAGGTCGGGTACCAAAACGCATCGCTAACAAGATTCGTACAACACTTCGTGGACAGCCGCGTTTAAATTACGAAGAGGGCGATGATTATATTGAAATTCTGCTGAACGTGATGGAGTCTTTCAACATTACCAGGCTTACGAACCCATCGTTTCAGGACAGCAAGCCAGTTTACGAGATAATACCGACCGTCGAAAAGTGGGTACAGAGATCGCTTGTTGAACAGACGCACGCACTCATCTTTTACTGGCTTGAGAACTTCGCGTGGCGTGATGTCTACGGCGTCAACTATAGCTCCTGGTCTACATATTCCTGGGATGTCTCTGGTGGACGTAAAGCACTCATCAAACACCTGTATAACTATACACCCGGACGCTGGTACTCCATTGATGCGCTCTTGCAAGAAGTATGGCGTGACGATGCATTTGCGTATCGTTCCTCAACTTCGTTGTATGGAAATTCCAAGAAAGTTGTCAAGGATGCCAATACGAGGGAGAAGTGGAATCGGTGTGAGGGTGAGGTCTACCGTGGCATTTTGTCTTCGACCCTTTACGAACTGGGCCTTGTAGATATCGGCTATTCACATCCTGACGCATTGAGTTCAAACATACCCATAAACCCTGACTACTTTCTGATTACAGAGCTTGGTCACAAGGTACTAGAGTTAGGCTCTGATGGTGTAGAGACGCAGGAAGAGCAAATTCCGTTACACGGTCTCGTTATACAGCCAAACTTTGAACTCTTGTTGCTGCAACCTGACCTCTCCACACTCTACTCGCTGTTGCCATTCACGCAGGCGAATCAGCTTGGGCTGGTAAGTCGTCTTACGCTGACGAAAACGTCTGTGCTACGTGGCTTGCAATCGGGTAAAAACGTGGAGCAGATACTTCACGTTTTGCGAGAGCATAGTCAAAAAGAATTGCCACAGAACGTCGAGTACACGCTACACGATTGGACGAAAACTTTTAAGAGCGCGAACATTTCGCAGGTGTTGTTATTCGAGGTGTCGAGCGAAGATGCGGGGAAGATACTTGCGCTTCTTCCATCGTTGCAAGAACTCGGCGTGCGACAACTTGCACCGTGCATCTTCACAGTAAGTGGTAGTGTTAACCTGCAAACTGTACGCAAAGAGCTTGAGAAAACGGGCGTCTTTGTACATATCAGTGGTGATATCTTTTCGCGCCCCAAGAATCCCTATGAATCTTATGTCACTTACGGCAGGTATTGATTAACTGAATAGCCTGTTCGCGTGCATCCAGACGAGTAAGCGTGATTACCTGCTGAAAGATGGTATGGCGTAACAGGCTAGAGCGCAATGCATACTCTTGAGTTACATCCTCGCTCTCTTCGTGTGTTTGCTCGAATCTTCGTAATTTCAACACAAAAAATGCCAAACGTAACAATTCAAAACGGCGTATTTGTTCCGTTGTCACTAATTGGCTCTGTGTTGGAAATCCCACAAGCGAAACAACATTCTCGTGTGCGAACTGGCTTGAACTAAGAGTCATGCTACCTTCTCCTCTAATAGAACACATTTCGTTGAGCAGTGTGAGATCGTCTTTAACAAATTAATGTATATCTGTAGGGACCGATTTATCGCGTCCTCTTGACGATCAACCGCCAAGAAGGACGCGATAAATCGGTCCCTACAGTGACGTATCCGCAGTATTTTGTCAAACGATATTATCGTGTCTGGTGAGCTATAACAAACTATCACATAGGAAAGCATACGTCTAGCAGGTATATTCTCAGTGGAGAACTAGTAAGAGTTTGGTTGAGAAACAAGCAAGCGTCGTTGTTGTTTAGTAACATATATCATTGAGGACCAAGTAGTGTGTGACGTATGAGCGTCAGGTGTGTCAAGGGGCCAAGACCACCAGGGACGGGCGTTAGAAATGCCGCAACCTCTTTGACGTTAGGGAAATCAACATCGCCTACAACTTTGCCATCCACCGAGTTGATACCAGCATCCAGCACAACCGCTCCAGGCTTGACCATATCTGCTGTTATCAGAGCTGGCCGTCCAACACTTATTACTAAAATATCAGCAGTCCTTGTAATCGCGGCGAGATTGTGCGTGTGTGAGTGACAGATAGTGATAGTTGCATCATGACGCATCAGCATAAGTGCAATCGGCTTACCACCAACATTGCTACGCCCTACAATGACTGCATTTTTGCCTGTAATGGAAATGTTGGCATCCCGCAGAACTGCTAGCACGACATCAGCAGTCGAAGGGATAAAGCTAGGAAAGCTGAGGAGCAGATTGCCTGCGTTGCTTGCGCCCAGACCATCTACATCTTTTTCTGGACGTAGCACATCAGTTACAATACGCTGGCGTATATGGTCAGGTAAGGGTAATAATAGGATAACGCCATCGGTACTTGCATCGTTGTTAAGGGTCGCGACCTCTGTACGTAGTTCCTCTTCGTTCATTTCAAAAGGATATGCGAGTGTGGCACAGGTCAAGCCAAGAGAACGACAGGCGTGTATGAGCTGGCGGCTATACACCTCTGCTGCTGCGTCATGTCCTACAATAATTTGGGTCAAACGAGCTGAGCGATGGTGTTGCGAGCGAAATTGAGCTGCCTCACGCCGTAGTTCTTCGGTCAATTGCGTCACAAGCGGACGACTATCATAGATGATTGCAGACATAGTTTTTATATTCCACACTTCTTAATTTTTCTGAATCATATCACAAAGAGGAACCGAGAATGTACTGTAATGCCGCTTTGCGGCATTACAGTACATTCTCGGTTCCTCTTTGTGATGATAGCCACTTGGGGGGTAAGAGTGGCAAAACGAGCCGAAATGCGCTACAATGCCCCAAAGGTAGACATCGTAGGAAGACTTGAATACCCGCATTCAAGTCCGCTAGTAGCCATTTTGTACTATGTACACAAGACGGAGAGGATTTTATGGCGAGTGACAGTTCATTTGATATAGTATCGCAGTTCGATGAGCAGGAGTTGCTCAATGCCATCGATCAGACGAGACGCGAAGTGCAGACACGGTTCGACTTGAAAGACACCAAGACCGACATCGTACATGCAAAAGAAAATATTACGATTGTTACAGATAGTACAATGACCCTAAAAAGTGTGCGTGACATTCTTGAGTCAAAAGCTGTTCGACGCAATCTCTCACTCAAGATTTTTAAGATAGGCAAAGAAGAGAATGCGGCAGGTAACAGGGTTCGTCAGGTGATCGAGCTGCAGCAAGGTCTTACGACGGAGCAGGCAAAGGAGATCAGCAAGTACATACGTGAAAACAGCCCGAAGGTCAAGCCGCAAATCCAGGGTGATGCGGTTCGTGTGGTTGCAAAGAGCCGAGACGAACTGCAAGGGGTAATCACACTGCTTAAGCAAAAAGATTATCCTGTGGCACTACAATACATTAACTATAGAGGGTAGTTGTTCACTATAGAAGTTTGGTGTGATGTGCAGGAGTTTCACA
>CAZZVE010000035.1:0-32574 GCA_964657325.1 uncultured Ktedonobacterales bacterium | reverse complement strand
CTGCCCTACTGTACTTAACATGCGCAGCACGCACGTTAAGTACAGTAGGGTAGCCCCTTGTGGGCGTCCGTTGGTCTCCATCACATCACGATTTTGCAATTGTTGTCCTTATTCGGGTCTCCTTGACTTTTGGTGAATAACAACGTACAATTTGATATATCCATATGGAGATATGAATAGCACGTAATGCGGATTGTTTTCTCAACCTCTTAAGGAGGAATCATCCATGGCTACACCGACATTACAGAGCGAAGAGGCTCTGGTAACACGTATTCATAAACAACAACTCGTCGAGTCTCTTGAGCATATGAGTCCAATTTATCTTGAAGGAATCAAGCGCATCCTCACAGTTTCCGCCGATACCGAGTTGATTAGTGCTCCCGCGTACTACAATGCCGCAACACACGCTCCCTCGTTGAACACCTTTGGTTCCGCTATCTCGATCATACAGGATGAGATGGGTCATGCGCATATTGCCTATCGTCTTATGCGTGACCTTGGCGTCGATACCGAGAAACTGATTTTCGAGCGCGAGCCGCATAATTTCAAATATCCTTATGCTTTTGATGTGCCGCTCGATAGCTGGGTCGAACTCATTGTTGCCAATGCATTTTATGATCGCGCAGGCTATACGCTGCTCGGAGACATCTATCAAAGTACAACCTTTGGTCCCTGGAAGCGCGCTCTTGTGAAGGTTGACAAAGAAGAGACCTTCCACCTGCGACATGGTGAGCAAGGCATGCGCAAATTGAATAAGGACCGTAGCGGACATGAAGCTCTTCAGCAGGCGGTCAACTGGATGTTCTTGCTCACGGTTGAGTGGTTTGGTTTGCCCGACAGTCAGAAGAAGCATAGTGAGCAGCTTGATTATGGCTTTAAGGGTCATAGCAACGACGAACTACGTCAAATTTGGCTTTCAACTGCCGTACCACTTTGCAATGAATTGCAGATTGATGTACCAGCGCACTATGATGATGAGCAGAAAAAATACATTATTGATTGCGCCTTCCCCGCGCACTTCGATGCTAAAGCAAAACACTGGGATGGTCCCTGCACGTGGGAAGATGTGATGAAGCGTTGGAAGGCGCGTGGTCCTAAAAACGAAGAATTTGTCGCCATGATTCAGCGTGGCAAAAAAGATATGCTGCGCCAGTTGGAGCAAGAGGACTAGCGGCATGACTACAACCTACCCTTCCTTACAAACACATACCGAAAAAGATACAGCGTGTCCCGCGCTCTGGGATGCATTGCGTGATGTGATGGACCCAGAATTACCTATCAGCGTTGTGGACATGGGCTTGATTGTCGCGCTGACACAACAGGATGGGGTCGTCGATCTCAAGCTCACCTTTACCGCGATGGGCTGTCCCGCGATGGAATTTATCATGGATGATATCCGCGAACGCCTGTTACAAGAGCCTGATGTACGCGAAGTGCATATCGACATCGTGTGGGAACCTGTGTGGACGAAGGCCCGGCTGAGCGAAGAGGGTATCGACATCATGCGCTCGTGGGGAGTCTCCGCATGACAGAAGCATCTGTAGGGGCGCAGTTGATTGTGTCCAACACTGAACCGCCTGTAGGGGCGCAATCAATTGCGCCCCTACAGGCGACGACCTCCACACCCGATGTCGTCTGGCACGTCTATGCACGGCGCAAATATGACGAGCCATTGCACGAAATCGGCAATGTGATGGCAGATGATGTCGAGCTAGCAAAGGTGTACGCCCGTAGTATCTATGACGAGTTTAGTTGGGTCGAGATGGTAATTATCCCACGAGACAGCATCGTTACAGTGATTAGCTCATAAGGATAGAGTGCATGAACAATTCAACAAGCACGCGCGCAGACAATCCAGCACTCTTCGCTATTCTGTCCTCGCTAGCAGACAATAAGCAAGCAGTTGGACGACGGTATGCGTACTGGTGCAATGGCGCGCCTGCATTGGAGGCTGCCGTTGCCGCCGCCGCCATGACGCAGGATGAGTTAGGCCATGCGCGTACGCTCTATCCTCTGCTAGACGATTTTGTACAGGCGGAGGCCGACCCGACGCAAGTGGAACCGGAGACACGCACGTTGCATTACTCTCTTGCCTTTCTGGATAAGGATTTCGCGGGCTGGTCCGATTTTGTCGCCACAAATTTTCTGTTTGATACCGCGCTAAGCACCTTCTTTGAAGCTGCACAAAATTCGACTTACGAACCATTGCGTCAACGTGCACGAAAAATTCTGCAAGAGGAACGCATTCATCTGATGCACGGTGAGGGTTGGGTACGACGGCTGGCAAAAGCTGGTGGAGCCGTAAAAAGAACGCTTGCCGCCTCACTGGACCAGCTATGGAACGAGACTCTGTGCTGGTTTGGTCCCAACGATGACTTGGTGATGCAACACTTGTATCAAGAAGGTGTTATCGACGCTACGCCTGATGAACTGCGAAGTCGTTATCTACACAAGATTATGCCTACGCTTAAGCAAATGGGCTTCGCTGTTCCCGCAACATTAAATGAAACAACACAACAATGGGAGGCAAATGAAGCGTTGCCCTGGGGACGATGGGATAACGTGGGGAGACGATTTAATACGAAATGAAAATGTTGACGACCAAGACAAAATGTAGGGGTCTAATTCTATTACACCCTGTTGGCAACGCATAATGTATACGGTCATGGATTAGCGTTTCAACATATTTTCTAACGTGGTCAATCGCCAACAGGGTGTAATAGAATTAGACCCCTACATTAGATTGGTGCTGAGAAAAAATAATGGATATGCAATATAATACGAGCGAACCTGAGGCACAGGGGGTACGAGTTCTCTGCCCCTATTGTGGTTCGCATCAGACAGAATTGTTTTCGCTGTTCGGTCAGCAACTGTTGACAGTACAGTATTATTGTAATGCTTGTCATACACCGTTTGAACGTATTAAGGATGATGAGGTCCTGAACGACTACGCAGCACGAAAGGAAAGCGAAGCATGACGACAACTACAGAGCGAACGTTAGTAAACTACACCGTAACCGAGGGTATCGCGGTTATCGAACTCACGAATGCACCTGCTAATACGTATAGCTATGAGATGATGCAGCAACTGGACCATGCCATCCTGGAGGCTCGTTTCGACGAGAGCGTCCACGTATTGGTAATACGTGGTGCGGGTGAAAAGTTTTTTTGTGCAGGCGCAGAAATTAGTATGCTGAACAAGGTCTCGCCAACCTTCAAGTATTATTTCTGTCTCCATGCGAACGAGACGCTGACACGACTTGAGCAAACACCCAAACTGGTAATTGCCGCGCTCAATGGGCATACTGTTGGCGGTGGTTTAGAGATTGCGCTTGCTTGCGATATTCGTATCGCGCGACGTGGCGCAGGCAAGGTTGGTCTACCAGAGGTCAATCTAGGTGTCATGGCTGGTACAGGGGGTACACAGCGTATGGCGCGAGCATTACCAAAGAACAAGGCAATAGAGTTGATGACCGAGGGCCGCTTGTTCAGCTTCGAGGATGCGTTGGAACTTGACTTGATTAACTACATCTACGAGTCTGAGAACTATTGGGAGCAGGTCATGGCTTACGCGAAAACATTTTGCCCACCGAACCGTGCCTCTAAGACGGTTGGACGCATTAAACGTTCCGTGCAATCTGGCTCGGAGATGGCCTTCTCCGAATCGCTTGCCCTCGAACGTGAGTTGCAGCAACTCTGCTTCCAGAGCGAAGACGCGAAAGAAGGTATCTCTGCCTCCATCGAAAAACGTAAAGGGACGTTTGCAGGGAAATAAGCTAGAGTGAGAAAAAAGCAGTGTGGAGCCGTTATGACTCCACACTGCTTTTTCTCACTCTAGCTACACATCCCACTGTAACTTTTCTTACACGCCATTCGTGTTGTTTTGTGTATCCAAATTTTCCTAAGAAATTGAAATACACAGAATATTCCTCTTTAATAATACTTCGTCTACACTAAGTTGTGTGCAAACAAAGCTGTAATCAATGCATATCGTGATGCAATAAAAAAAGGGAAATGTTCGATGACAAATGATGACGAACATGTACAAGCAGAACGATAGGGTATATGAAGCTGAAACGATTCGGGTTAGCATATATAAAAACCAGGTTTCTACATCCCACTCCTACTAGGCATAAAGCCAGCTTAGGCATAGTAACCATCCCCAGCTTGTATATATCGAAATTCATCTCTATGAGCATTCGCTGACAAACTACACCGAGTAGCCTTTTGTAACTTTAGTGAAAGAGGACATTCCAGTAGCTGAAGAATGCAGCAAAAACTTGTTTTTTTGCCATCTTTTAAGAAAGGAAGTATGTTTTGATCTATCCTGTTTCAGGTGATATGTTGGAAATGGGAGGTGAAGAAAATTCCTCTCCTTCATTTGATGTAGTGTGTCTTTCCCATCTGCGCTGGGATTTTGTCTACCAACGTCCACAACACCTTTTGAGTCGCTGTGCCAAGCAACGGCGGGTGTTCTTCGTTGAGGAGCCAGTTTTTGTTGATGGTCCAGCCCGACTTGAAGTGAGTCAACGCGGTGATCGTCTCTACGTTGTCACGCCCCTTCTTCCCGTACACTTGTCTCTGACCAAACAGGTTGTTGAGCGAATGCAACCTCAGTTTGTCGATGAGACATGTCGAGAGGAGGTTAATATGCTGCAAAAGAAGTTTTTAGACGAGCTTTTAAACACTTTTGCGATTGAAACGTATGTACTCTGGTATTATACCCCAATGGCCCTCTCTTTTTCCGCGCATTTGCAGCCCGTAGCGACTATCTATGACTGCATGGATGAATTGTCGGCTTTCAAGAACGCTCCACCCGCACTTCGAGAACGTGAGAGCACGTTACTTGAACGGGCTGACCTCGTATTCACAGGTGGTCAAAGTCTTTATGAAGCCAAACGTTCTTTGCACTCACATGTATTTGCTTTTCCAAGTAGTGTTGATGCAGCACATTTTCATCAAGCGCGGTTTCCTCAGCAGAGTCCCTCCGATCAGATGAGTATTCCACATCCGCGTCTGGGGTTTTACGGTGTGCTTGACGAGCGCTTTGATTTGAATCTGGTTGCCAAAATTGCTGATGCTCAACCTGATTGGCACCTCATTCTTCTGGGTCCATTCGCTAAGATAGAAGCGAGTGATTTGCCACAGCGACTCAACATTCATCATCTTGGACCCAAATCCTATGATGAGTTGCCCGCCTATCTTGCAGGCTGGGATGTGACGCTTCTTCCTTTTGCTCACAATGACTCGACGCGCTTTATTAGTCCCACCAAGACGCTTGAATACATGGCGGGTGGTAAACCTATCGTCTCCACCTCCATTCATGATGTTGTCTCGCCTTATGGAGAACAGGGACTGGTACGTATTGCCGATACTCCGGCTGCGTTTGTAGCTGCTATACAAGAGGCACTGAATGAGAAGACGGAAGCACGACTCTCCAAGTTTGATGCCTTCCTCGCGCACACGTCATGGGATACCACTTGGAGCAAAATGAAGCAGTTGATTGAAACAGTCGTTACCGACCGTCAAATAGAGGAGAAAGAGGCTGTTCATGTTTGATTACTTGATTGTAGGAGCGGGGTTTGCGGGTAGTGTCCTTGCGGAGCGGTTGGCAAGCCAACTTGATAAAAAGGTGCTTGTGATTGATAAACGCCAGCATATCGGGGGCAATGCCTATGACAAATATGATGACGACGGTTTGTTGATTCATCAGTATGGTCCACATATCTTCCATACGAATGCTGCGGCGGTCGTTGATTACCTGTCACAATTCACTCAGTGGCGACCATATCAACACCAGGTACTTGCCAGCGTGGATGGGCAACTGGTGCCCATGCCCATCAATCTGGACACCATCAATACGCTCTATGGCCTCACCTTGACCTCGTTTCAGCTTGAAGATTTCTTCGCCTCGGTTGCTGAACCGCGTGATGTTATTCGCACTTCGGAAGATGTAGTGGTGAGCAAGGTGGGACGCAGCCTCTACGAGAAATTCTTTCGTGGCTACACGCGTAAACAGTGGGGACTCGATCCCTCGGAACTTGACGCCTCGGTGACAGCCCGTGTACCCACAAGGACGAACCGTGATACGCGTTACTTTACGGACACCTATCAAATGATGCCACTACACGGCTATACGCGTATGTTCGAGCGTATGCTCGATCATCCCAATATCAAGGTTATGCTCAACACGGACTACCGCGAGATTGAAAGCTTCATTCCCTACAAAGAACTCATTTATACCGGACCAATTGATGAGTTCTTTCACTTCAGCTATGGAAAGTTGCCTTATCGTTCCTTGGACTTTGAGTTCAAGACGCTGGACACACCTGTCCACCAATCTGTTGCGGTCGTGAATTACCCCAACGACTACGCCTACACACGTGTGACCGAGTTCAAATACTTGACTGGGCAAGTTCATCCCAGAACAAGCCTTGTCTATGAGTATCCCCGTTGTGAGGGGGACCCTTATTACCCTATTCCACGCGAGGAGAATAAGGATTTGTACAAGCAATACAAAGTCCTTGCTGAGGCGACAGAAGGTGTGCATTTTGTTGGCCGGTTAGCAACCTATAAGTACTACAACATGGATCAAGTTGTGGCACAAGCACTCAGCTTGTTCCGCAAGCTCTCCTCACAAGACCTAGAAACGAGAGACAATGAACTTTTCCCATCCTCTTCCGCCACTTGAGATGTGGGGCGGCGTGGAGTGTACGATCAACCGCGTGGGTAATACCTACTTTGACCAACTGAAGCGTAATGGACATGAAAGCCGTCTCGATGATCTGCACCGCTTTGCGGAACTCGGTATTCGTGCCATTCGCTACCCTATTCAATGGGAGCGCATCGCACCTCATGGTCTAGCACAAGCCAACTGGTCGTGGGCAGATGAACGCCTGAACGCGTTGCGCACCCTAGGAATTACTCCCATTGTTGGACTCACGCATCATGGCAGTGGTCCACGTTCGACCAGCCTCATTGAGCCATCCTTCGCTGAAGGACTCGCATTGTTTGCTGAGGCTGTCGCAGAGCGTTATCCATGGGTTGAGCATTATACACCCGTTAATGAACCACTCACGACAGCACGCTTTAGTGGACTCTACGGACTCTGGTATCCGCATGGTCGTGACAATCTCACATTTGCTCGTGCTCTGCTGACACAGTGCCGTGCCATCGTGCTTTCAATGCAAGCTATCCGTCGAGTCAATCCACGGGCGAAACTTATTCAAACTGAAGACCTGGGGAAGGTTTTTAGTACTCCTCTACTTGATACACAAGCTGAGATGGAAAATGAACGTCGTTGGTTGACCTTCGATCTGCTCTGTGGGCGTTTGGACAGTACAAAACTCATGTGGCATTTTCTGCTTTCGGCGGGTTGTGAGGAAGCAGAACTTGTATGGTTCCTTGAGCATCCCTGTACTCCTGATATTCTTGGTATCGACTACTACCTGACCAGCGAACGCTTTCTTGACGAGGGTATTGACCATTATCCAAGCGAACATCACAGCCATAACGGGCACCAGGAGTACGCTGATGTGGAAGTTGTACGTGTGAATACTGGTACATCTCTTCCCGTAGGTCACTATCATCGTATGCATGAGGCATGGGAGCGTTACGGACTCCCTATCGCTATTACCGAGGCGCATCTCGGTTCTACACGTGAGGAACAAGTGCGTTGGTTGGTGGAAGCCTGGAATGCAGCGCAGACAATGCGGCAAGAAGGTGCAGAGGTACAGGCCGTAACTGCCTGGTCCCTTTTAGGTGCATATGACTGGAATAACTTGGTTACACGCACTACTAATTTCTACGAGCCGGGTGTGTTTGATGTGCGAGGTACTGAACCACGTCCAACTGCTCTCGCAAGAGTTGTGCGTAAGCTAGCGTTGAATCAGCAACTTGACGAGTCCGTCCTTGCTCAACCGGGCTGGTGGCGGCATCCTGACCGTTTCTTGCATCAGTCATCTCTTGTATATACATCGTCATCTGTCTCGAAGGAAGAACTGTCTCCATCAGGACGCCCTATAGTTATTCTTGGCGAGGCGAGAGGACTAGGAAATGCTTTTGCACGACAATGCAAGGCACGACACTTGTCTTATCACCATATTCCACAAGTAGAGACGGACAAACTCAATGTAGAGACTTTACGCAGTATACTTCTCCACCTGCACCCGTGGGCTGTGATTACTACAACAGGCTGTGAGTACTACGACGCCACCAGGAACATCCAGTATTGGTCTCATTCCAGCGTCGCTTCACAAGCTATACTCGCTGATATATGTACGCAACAGGATATCGCACTGCTGACATTTTCATCGGACCTTGTCTTTGATGGAACACAGTTAACTCCATATCTGGAAAGTACGCCTGTTGCTCCATGTTGTCAACAAGGGTATATGCAGGCGGCAATGGAAGAGCAGGTACTGCAACACTGTTCATCTGCTCTGGTGATTCGTACTGGTGCCTTGTTGAGCCCTTTTTCCAATATGCAACCCTACACGGTTGTGGACCGCTCTGCTTCAACCACAATCTCACTTACCTATATGCCTGATCTCGTACATGCCTGCCTGGATTTGTTGATTGATGGAGAGAGTGGACTTTGGCATCTTACCAATTCGGGATCACGTACATGGACTGATCTCGTTTACGAAGTAACGGGTCAAGAAGGTCTGGCGACAATTCATACTTTTACCCAGGAGAGAATGCTAAGAAGACAGCAATCAAGCTCTCATTCTCCCTCTTGCATACTGCAAAGCGAGCGAGGCCAGCTTCTTCCATCACTGGATGATGCCCTTTCCAGGTATCGGCAAGAGCGCATAGCATAGAAAAGGCTAGCAACATGTACGCATAAAAATGAAGAGGGTACTGCAAATTTGCAATAACGTTCGTTTCTCTACAAGATCATCCTTTTCCTCAGAGGAAAGGGAACTTTTTCTTCACAAGAAACGTCTTGACAAAGGACAGGATATCCAACATATTGCAACAGTATCAAAGGAGTATATAGAATGCCTACTCTTCATTTTTTGACAAACACAAAACGATCTCTATCGTCATTCTTTCTCGCCCTCGCGCTACTTACCCTCACCGGTATCGTTGCAGCTTGTGGTACAAACGCGGGTTCAGGAACAAGTACTGGTGGAACAGGAAGTAGTCCCGCGAATCCATCTCCTACGGCGGTCAAAGGCTATGGAACTGCGCAAGGTTGTCCCAGTGATATGGTTGTGAGTACCGCACCCTCAGTGGCAAACGTAGTGGTAAAGCCTGGTCAGACGAACGCGCCGATTACCGCTCATGTTGGTGATGTGGTAGAGATTCGCTTGCCGTTTGGGCAAAAGTGGTCAGGCCCAACTGCTTCCGTGGGAGGCTTGGAAATGCAGCAACCATCGGGCTACGCATGGAAAACCGATAGTGTGTGTGTATGGCGTTTCACCGCCAAGTCTGCTGGCACGACCAGCCTTGAGTTTCATCAGCAAGCATTGTGTAAAAAGGGCCAGCTTTGTCCCATGTATATTGCGGAAGTTCCCTTCACCATCACAGTGAAATAATTATTGTTAGAGGTCGTACGAATGCTACACATGGCATTCGTACGACCTCTAGCAATAATTATTTCACTGATTGTAGCCATCGTTTAGCCTCACGAACCTCTTCATGTGTAATCGTATGTCCACCATTGTGCCAATAAGCCTCAACGGTCGCGCCTGCTTTCTGCAGCATTTGCACGAGTTGCTCTGTATTTGGCATTGGGACAATTGGGTCACGGCGACCCGCACCTATAAACACTTGCTTGTCTGTAAGCTTCGGCAATTCCTCTGGTACAAATGGCACCATTGGATGAAGCAGTACTGCTGCCGCGAGCGTCTGTGGACGTAGCAATAGCGTACTTGCCGCGATATTTGCTCCATTGGAGAAGCCAACCGCGATCACGTGTTCGGCATCGAAACTGTATGTTGTACTTGCGATTCCTACAAAATCCGCGAGTTCATGTGTACGCTCTATCAGGTCTGGTACATCAAAGACGCCCTCAGCAAGACGACGGAAGAAGCGTGGCATACCATTTTCGAGCACCTTGCCACGAAGACTGAGTAGGCCCACGCTTGGGTCTAGCATACGTCCCAGGTCCAGTAGATCGTTCTCATCTCCACCCGTGCCGTGCAACAACAATAGCGTTGGTCCATGCCGTCCCGTTTGCACCGGAGGAATATAGTGGTGAGTAAAGCCAAGCATGTTTTTCGTGTTATCGTTCATCCGTGTCATCCTTTAGGTCTATTGCAGGAGTCCAATTATGTACACTAATAAAATAACGTGGTAATTCGCTTCACGGACGCCCTTCATCATGACATCCTGCTGGCAAGGCACAAATTTAGAAATATGTTTAAACGCCTGTACATGTTCTCCAACATTGTGCCTTGCCAGCAGGGTGTCATGAATTAGACCCCTACATGGTACAATGTTATTGCACTACTACTATACTATTTCATGTCTATATAAAGGGAAATATTCATGTGGAAATACAAAACTCTTCCCCTCTTTATACTATTGCTCAGTTTCACCTGCATCTTGTCTGCTTGTGGTGGTGATACGGCGGCGTCTACGCCAACAGCACCACAACTCATAAAAAATGCTCAGGCTGCTCTGCAAAAGGTCACGGCCTACCACTTCAATCTTGTCGCCGATGGTGCGGGTGCAGGGAGCTTCCTGGTTATAAAAAGTGCCGATGGTGATACTATCGTACCTGACAAACTTCAGGCCGACGCTGACGCTGTTATACTGGGAAACATCGTGAAGGTGAAGATTATTTCTTTGGCCGACAAGCAATACGTTACTGATCCTATAAGTGGCAAATGGCAACCTACAACTGGGCTGCTAGATCCACGCACCCTCTCAGACTCTAAAACTGGCATTATCGCTATCCTGGGACTCATTCAAAATCCTAGCACACCGACGGACAGTAACGTTGATGGCAAACCGTGCTGGAATATCAATGGTCAACTCAATGCTAAAGATATTCAAGGAATTACGGGTGGTGGAACTCCTGCCAATGCCAAAGATGATGTGTCAACCTGTATCGGCAAATCTGACAACTTGCCCTATCAGATTCGTATTACTGGTATTGCTATACAGGGTGATACCGACAAAACGGTACGTACCTTTAAGCTCTCAAAGTTCAATGAAAGCATCACTATTGTTGCGCCAATCTAACGTAAAAGGATACGTATGTACAGGAAAAAGATGTATATAGGGCGAGGCTGCGGGTGCCCTGGTTCTATATTGGGCGACATATATGAAACCTGATATGACAAAAAACACAGGAAGACTAGCACTCCTCGCGGCGTCCATCGCGGTCTTTCTCACCGCGCTTGACCAGACAGTTGTTGTCACGGCCCTGCCACAAATCGTCACGGACCTGAGTATACCGATCAATCAGATTGACCGCGCCGCCTGGATTATCAGTGGTTACCTGCTGGGTTACGTCATCGTCATGCCACTCATGGGTCGTATCTCCGATCTGTACGGACGCCGCCGTGTTCTCATTATCTGTCTAGGTATCTTCGCGGCAGGCTCGCTTTTGTGTGGACTCGCCCCCGTGCTAGGTAATAGTGACGTGGGTACACAGGTTGTCACACCTCTACAATATCTTGGTATCAACGTTGATTCTCCTGGCCTGATCTGGCTTGTCGCGGCACGCTTTGTACAGGCCATTGGGGGCGGTGCTGTTGTACCTGTCGCAATGGCGATAGCTGGCGATGTTTACGGTTGGGAACGACGTAGTCTTGCCCTCGGCTTGATCGGCATGGTGACAGAGGCTGGTGGTGTGCTGGGACCACTCTACGGCTCTCTTATTGTACAGCTAGCGGGCTGGCCTATGATCTTCTATCTTAACCTGCCAATTGTCGCCATCCTGCTCTTCCTCGTCTGGCGTTTTATTCCTGCTCATAGCTCACTAAGGAGTACACAACGCACATGGGGACATATTGATGTACTTGGCACACTTCTACTCGGTGCTTCCCTGACCTGTCTCAGCCTTGGTCTGGCACAAGAAGCGGCACAGATTATGCCTGCAACTTCCGGTTCTGGCAATGCTACTGTACAGAACAATCCTTGGTTGATCGCCGCGGCACTGGTTCTGCTGGCGTGCTTTATTGGTTTTGAGTTTGGGCGTGAGCGACGCGTGGGGTGGCCTATTATCGAACTCTCACTTTTTAAGCACACCACGTTCTCTGCTGCCGCCCTTGTTAGTCTACTGGTCGGTGCAGCCCTCATTATCGCGATGGCGGATATTCCAATTTTCGTTGCTACCGTTCTAAATCGACCTGCGTTGGAAAGCGGACTCGCACTCCTGCGTCTCACTGCGATGATTCCAGTGGGTGCCCTGCTTGGTGGTTGGCTTTGCTCCCGTATCACCTGTCGCTGGACTGCACTGCTTGGCTTATTGCCTACCGCGCTTGGTTTCTGGCTTATGCATCTCTGGTCTCTTCACGTTAATTGGACACAGATCACCGAAAGTACGCTTCTCGCAGGCTTTGGTTTTGGCCTTGTTATCGCGCCCATTGGCACAACAGCGATAAATGCGGCAAATGAGCAACAGATGGGTATGGCATCGTCCATCATAACCATGTTACGTATGGTCGGTATGATTCTTGGCCTTGCCGCTCTTACCTCCTGGGGATTGGGTCGGTTTCGCGCACTTGCTACCCTGTTTACGGCACCCACAGGTATCAAGTTTGGTAGCGCGACATACAACACGCTGTACGGTAACTATCTTGTTTCGGCTGCGCATACCGTTTACACTGATATTTTTCTGGCGGCTGGTATTATCTGTCTTGTAGCCCTTCTTCCAGCCCTCTTTTTGCAGGGAAGAAAACTCTCTTCGCCTCCTGTTCGTAATAGTGATAGCAATGAGAGTAATCGTACAAACGTATTGGTGTGAAGACCCGTACAGGAGCATCACTATATTTGTTATTCATTTATCATAGTTCAACGAGAACCAGATTTGTCCTATGAAAGGGGAGGCGTTGTATGAGTCGGGGAAGTATGAGACCAGAGGATGAAGCACCGCGACGTAGGAGACGCGATGAGGTCTACTACGAAGACGAAGAGGTATATACTGACGAGTACGATGATGCCGAATATGAGGAAGAGCCACCAGTACGGCGGCAGACACGTTCACGTCCTCGTGCCACACGACGTATTCAGCAATCACCACAGCATCCACGTCAATATCCGCCACAACGTCGGACAAGCAACCCAACACGTTCACTACGCCCACGTCCACGTCGCAGGCGTAGTGTATGGCCTGTTCTCCTCGGTGGTTGTGCGATTGGTATTTTTTTTACTGTTGTAGCCGCAGCTGTTGTTGTCTTCTTCACTGTTCGTAGTGCGCAAACGGGTGGAGTTCCTATCATCGGTGGCGGCATTGGTGGTAGTACACAAACATTCACCAGTGAGGCAACACAAGCTATCACTCTGAGCAGCCTGACGCAAATGCAGGTATGCAACAAGATTGGCAACGTCTCCATCGTTGTTGATCCCAATGTTGATACGGCAAGCATCCAAACAACCAAGATCGTGCATATGAATAGTAAGGCCAGTGCCGATCAAGAATTTGGGCATATCAATGTTGCTGTACAGCAGCCTCCTACAGGGATACAAAATTTCGGCTGTACCTCATCATCTACTTCATCAGGCACACCAACCGCCTCCACGACACCAGCAGTCGGCGCAACAGGTGGCGCGCTTCTTGTCAATACCACAATTCCCGATAGTAATGGTCTTCTACATGGGACAGGGGATGCGGTTGATATGAAAATCACGCTTACGCCAAAACTCTTAGCAAGCGCGAGTACACCCCTACAACTCAATGTACAAGCCGCGTTAGGTAACGTAACTGTGGATGGTGTCAGTGGCATCCTCAATATTGTTGGAAGCAGTGGCAATGTTACCGTAACGCGCGCCACTTTGATTAGTGGCTCTAGCATAGGTACCGGACAGGGTAACGTCACCTTCAACGGTATCGTGGCGGCACCTGATGACGCAACAACGCAGGCCAGCTTCGTCATTCGGAGTGAGCAAGGAAAACTTGATGTAACGCTTCCCACGAGTACGAACCTTGTGCTGAGCGCAAACACAAATATTGGCACCATTCATAGCGACTTCCCAATCACCGCCACCAGCAGTAGTGGTTCCGCAAGTTATCGCGGCCCACTCAATGCCACTGCTCCCACTCAATCGCCTGCCGTACTCACCGTCGATGTCAGCACAGGTGATATCACTATTCACAAGGGAGCATCGTAGGAACCGATGATGCTCTTTGACAATTTAATGCGGATAGCCGAATGCAAACATAGAATACATCGGCATAGGTGAAATAGTTACTTGCCAGTCGCTTATCACTACAGTATAATTGCCCAAGAAATTGTGTACTAGCTTCATGGAGTATTGTATGGATGTTGTGAATGGACAGTTTGGCTCGCTTATCTTCCTGACAGGTTCGTTGTCAGGAAAAACAGTTCAAATTACTAAACCAACGTTTACGCTGGGGCGTGAACCAACAAATGATATTGTATTTTCTGACCCATCTATATCACGACATCACGCACAGATTCTTTGGGATCGTGGCTCCTGGACAATCACGAAGCTTGCATCACAAAACACAATGAGCATAAATAATCGTGATATGCAGCAAGGACTCCTGAACGATAAAGATATCATTGGTTTAGGAGGCATCACATTTCGCTTTCAGGCTCCTGTGGGCAACGCAGTCAAGGTTCCTGGACCAGCATCCAACAACGTTCAATCTGTGCCGTCACGTTCCAATCCACCACCCGTTGCACGTTCAGTCGCGCCACCTGTTGTACCACCGCCACCACCGTTTGCGCAGAATGCTCATGTGGCGACTCAGCGTGCCTCAAATTCTGGCAATGGTACTCTTGCACAAGCTATGCCCTCGCTCGAAGTCTCTGCTAATACGGATAATGACAAGAAGTTCTATTCGTTGCCTCCCGCCAAACAGGTGTTCAACATTGGGCGCGACCCCTCAAACGATATCGTCATTAATCGACCAACCGTGTCAGGCTTTCATGCGCAAATTCTTCGTGAAGGCAATTCACTCGTCATTGTGCACCCTCATC
This sequence comes from uncultured Ktedonobacterales bacterium, assembly GCA_964657325.1. Taxonomy (GTDB): domain Bacteria; phylum Chloroflexota; class Ktedonobacteria; order Ktedonobacterales; family Ktedonobacteraceae; genus JBBQVS01. The sequence goes on along the minus strand of CAZZVE010000035.1, from coordinate 17,449 downwards.
CACAAAAAGGCTCAACTGCTAATGGTTTGAGTTATAACGGGCAAGTGTACCGGGGAAGTACACCTTTTCGGAAACTCCTCGCGCGTGGCGATATCTTTCGTATCGCCGACGAACATGGAACGTTTGTTACGCTTGCCTACAATGATGGTAGTGGAGCTATTCAGGAAGCTATTCCTGATATTAAACCGTTCCAATTAGGCACAAGCGCGCTTGTGACGATTGGACGCACTCCAGACAACATGGTTGTACTCAACCACCCTCAGGTCTCCGGTCATCACGCTCGACTGGAAAGAGTGGGCAGTGACTACAAAATCGTTGACCTTGGCAGTACCAATCACGTATACGTCGGTGGGAGCCTGGTGAGAGATCAGGTTCTGCGCGTTGGCGATGAAATACGCATTGGTCCGTTCAAGCTTACCTACACAGGAACCGAACTGACGCAGCACGATGAGCGTGACGGTATTCGCATTGACGCGCTGAATGTCACGAAAGTAGTAGGCAACGACAAAACTATCATCATCAATAATATCTCTATCGCTATTCCGCCGCGTAGTTTCGTCGCCCTTGTCGGTGGCTCAGGTGCAGGCAAATCTACTCTGATGGATGCTCTTAACGGCCTACGACCCGCGCAACAGGGCACGGTGCTTTATAACGGACAGGACTACTACCAGAATCTTGCCGCGTTTAGCACCCAGCTTGGCTATGTGCCGCAAGAAGATATCATCCACCGCGACCTGACGGTTGAACGCGCTCTATACTATGCCGCGAAACTCCGCTTACCCAGTGATACAACCGAGCAGCAGATTCAGCAGCGTATCGAGGAAGTGCTGAATGATGTCGATATGACATTCCGCCGCAAGGTGCTTGTCAGCAAACTTTCAGGAGGGCAGCGCAAACGTGTCTCTATCGCGCTTGAACTGCTTGCGGACCCCAATGTCTTCTTCCTGGACGAACCAACGTCGGGTCTTGATCCAGGTCTGGATCGTAAGATGATGCAACTGCTCCGCACACTGGCGGATAGAGGACGCACGATTGTGCTGGTAACGCATGCTACCAATAACATCAAATCCTGCGATTTTGTGTGTTTTCTGTGTCGTGGTGGACGTTTGGCCTACTTTGGACCTCCTGACGAGGCAAAAGCTTATTTCGGCAAGAGCGATTTCGCGGAAATCTATAGCACGCTTGAGCCGCCCGATGACAAATCGACAATTCCACAAGAGGCAGAAGCACGGTTCAAGCAATCTGCCGACTTCATGAAATATGTCGATGCGCCGCTCAGGAAAGATACGGCGCGTATCGCCAATGTTGCGGCACCCACCACGGTTGTCAAACAACCGAAGCGTGGTAATGCCTGGAAACAGTTCGGCTTGCTCTCGTCACGCTACCTGGAATTGCTCAAAAATGATGTGGGCAATCTGCTGATTCTGCTTTTACAGGCACCAATTATTGGTATTGTTTTGTTCTTGCTTACTGGTCCGTCGGCCTTTCTTATCGACAATACACATGGCGTAGCATTCTGTAATAATCAATCTCAACCACTTGTGATGAACGGTCAACAAGTGCTCTATAGCAATTGTGACCAGTTAAAGAATTTTGTTTATAGTCCTCAAGGGGCGCAATTTGCAGCATCAAGAAATGAGACGCAAGCAGAACTGCTAGATAGTAGTATCAATGGTGGTGGTGATGCAGAAACTATCCTCTTTATCATGGCCTTTGCAGCTGTGATGTTTGGCTGTATCAATGGTGCTCGTGAAATCGTTAAAGAGGCACCAATATATAAGCGTGAGCGAACGGTAAATCTTGGTATTGTGCCATATATGTTCTCGAAAATCATTGTGCTGGGTATACTCTGCCTTGTGCAAAGCCTTGTGCTTACCTTTCTTGTCAATTTGAAGGCACCATTTCTACATAGCACATTTCTACCACCGTTCATGGAAATTTACATCACGATGGCCTTGACCTCGCTCGCTGGCTTAATGATTGGTCTAACTGTCTCGGCACTGGTTCCCAACAATGATCGTGCCATGAGTATTGTACCGTTAGTGCTCATTCCACAGGTTATCTTTTCTGGCATCATCTTTAAACTAGAGGGTCCCTCTCTCTCCTTTATCGCGGCATTCTTTCCTGCACGCTGGGCGATGGCTGCTATGGGGTCTTCAGTAGGACTTCATGGTGCGCCCATTCGAGCAGATAGCTGGTCGTTTCAAGGTACTGTCTTCTCAAAGTATAGTCAAGTTGATGCTATCGGTCACTTACTTTTGTGCTGGTTTTTCCTGGCTCTGACTATTGTTGTGCTAGGTGGTCTGATTGCCTACTTCTTGAAGAGGAAGGATGTACGAGGATAGGTGTAGGGACCGATTTCTCGCGTCCTTCTCGGCGACTGATTGCCGAGAAGGACGCGAGAAATCGGTCCCTACAGTAATACATATGCGCGATAATTTATTTAAGGCGCGTTTCTTTATATGAAGAGTCAAGTAGGAATGGTACTTCTGGCGACTTGCTTGTCGCTTCATATCATCGTATGTTATTGTAACAGTGTTCTCAGTGAAGACCGTCCTACGTAGAGGGAAACGTGTTACAGAACAGGCGTATTCTCGTTGGTGTTTGTGGGGGGATCGCATCGTACAAGACGATAGAACTTGTCAGCCGTTTACAGCAGGCAGGTGCCATTGTCGATGTTATCTTGACAGAGCACGCGGAAGACTTTATTCGTCCGCTTACTTTTGCCACGATGAGCCATCGACCGGTGTATACCGATTTGTGGGAAGCGTCTGGTCGTGCAGCAGAAATGCATATCGAGTTAGGTGAGAGGACCGAGTTGCTCGCACTTGTGCCAGCGACCGCTAACACACTTGCCAAGCTTGCACATGGTATAGCCGATAATATGCTGACTGCTGTGGCACTGGCAACAAGAGCACCGTTACTTGTAGCTCCCGCGATGTACCATAACATGTATACTCATCCGGCGACACAAGCAAATCTCGCTCTTCTGCAAGAGCGAGGTGTGCATATCGTCGGCCCTGTTGTGGGTCATCTCGCGTCAGGAGCAGTAGGTCCCGGTCGGCTACCGGAGACAGATGTTTTATTGGGTGCTATACGCACAGTCCTTGGGCGAAGCGGAAACCTTGCGGGCCGCCATGTCGTGATAACGGCAGGTGGAACACAAGAGCCGATTGACCCTGTGCGTTATGTGGGGAACCGCTCGTCAGGGAAGATGGGTTACGCCCTTGCGGAGGAGGCGAGAGACCGTGGCGCACGCGTCACGCTCATCTCTGGTCCTGTTGCGCTTTCAGCACCTTATGGTGTAGAGCTACAGGCCGTGGATACAGCACTGCACATGCGGGACGCAGTCAACGAAGCCATCGTGGACGCCGACGTGCTCATCATGAGTGCCGCAGTTGCAGATTATCGTCCATCGGCTCCGGCAACGCGAAAAATCAAAAAGGGCGAGACACAACAGAGTTCCGACGATGCGGGCACGCTCACTTTACATCTGGTGCAAAACCCAGATATTCTTGGCGAACTGGCCCATGCACCTGATGAACAACACGAGAACATGCGAATACTGAAGCGTCTGGTGCGCGTCGGGTTCGCTGCCGAAACCAACGATATCATGCGTAATGCACAGGCAAAACTGGAGGAAAAACAGTTGAACCTGCTCATCGCAAATGATGTAAGCCGCCCAGATAGCGGCTTTGGGGCGGACACAAATAAAGTGTTCATCTTTCATGCAGATGCTCCTGTGGAGGACCTGCCTGTAATGTCTAAAACAGATGTTGCGGCAGCCATTTGGGATCGCATTGTGTCATTGTTGGGAACGAGGAGTGAGTAGGGAGGATGTGGTGCTGTGATTGGAGATTTTGTTCTGGAATTATTGAGTACACAAAATATGCGGGAGGAGTCCAAAATGGATCGTGCTGCCAGTGCTGGTTTTGAAGGCATCGCTCAGATGCTGCTTGAACAAAAAAAATTAATGGATGCGTTAGAAGCTGAGAACCGCGAGTTGCGTCGCCAGCTTGCTGATCTTCGTCGTGGTATCGGCGTCGCCGTCGTCATCGAGGGCAAAACTATTCAACTCATGACGGAACCGGGTAGCCCTGTTCCCATGAATCCACAAACACAAGCTGCACTACAGAGCTTGCAGAGCCTGCAAAACTCGCAGCAACAACCCCAACAGAATAACGGCAGTTATCAACAGCAACAGAACCGCCAGTCTACTGGCAGTCAGCAGCCTGTTCCCACAACGAACGGCGACCGACGTGAGAACGGCAACGTCCGTAGCCCCCTCGCCGATAGCTTTGTTCTCTAATATCACTGGTAGGGACCGATGTAGCGCGTCCTAATCTGCCCTTCGATTGCAGATTAGGACGCGCTACATCGGTCCCTACCATGTTCACCATGACTCCGCGAGCAACATGTTCAGCGCGTCTTTATCACAAGAAACAGGGAAGATGCTCATTCCTGTGCTTTCTTGAAGTACATGAAGAGCATTCGTGTCTGCTGGGTCTGCCATTGCAACAGTGAGGCGATTGTGGTCACGTCCTACAGGCACACAGTGAAACTGGGTAGCTACAGCGTGTGACACAAGCTTTTTTAATCGCTTCGACAGTGTTGATGGCAGACGCAAAAATGGCACAGGTGTCCCCTCTTGTGGCGGCGGAAGTACTTCAGCAAATGGACGAACTGAAGATGCAAGTTGCGTACTTTCATGTGCTGACATCTCTGAAGCTAATGTATCATGAAATGACGGCACGCTCTCTGCTGGTGGCATTGTGTCCCAGAGGTGTGAAGTGATAGCGGGCCTCAGAGTCAGCCGAGACATAACATGCCCTGCACTGGCGAGGAGATGTTCTACTGATGATCCCTGTTCGGGATAACTCGCAATACCAAGCACAATATCGGTTTCGTGTGTCAACGGTGGCACGATGGTCTCGGCCTGAAGCAAGTTCACATTGTTATACACGCGCTCAAGTATGATGTATGCTCCTTGTTGATCAACATTGGGAAAAAGAATTGCCGCCCCTTTTCCTGTGTCAAGATACATGCTGTCTTCCATGCGTACCGCGCGGCGCACATTTGCTACTATTTGTTCTACTACACTCGCCGAGGGATGATAACGCCTGCGCTTGCGAACGACCTCTGTTTCAGGCGTTATATGGATATTTTCTAACTGTGATACATGTAGCAAGAGGATACTTAATGGTGCGCTAGACGGAAGTAGTGATTGTACATGTGTACGAAGAAGCGCACTCAATGGGGGCGGTGTAGGAAGAAGCTCATCTTCTTCATCCTGCTCTTTTATTGAAGATAGACACAAAGGCGATATAGGAGGGCAAGAGCAAATATCTAGTTCAGGAACATTATCGGTTATTCCAGACATCTCGCATTGCTTAGCTGTTGTATCTTTTCTTCTTATGCTCATAGCTTGCCCCATACTATAAAGCGACGATGCTCTTTGGATGCGTCACCTGTAGGGACCGATGTATCGCGTCCTCGTGGCGTCTCGATTGTCAAGAGGACGCGATACATCGGTCCCTACAGACGCATCCGCATACATTTTAAACAGCATCGTCGATCTCTACAAAATATATTTTATAGTTCTTGTAAGTAAGTATACAGCCTGTCTCAAAAGAGAGGGGATAGGTAGTATGTTGTGGTATGGTTAAGAAGTACACAAGCTGGTTAAGAGGCGGTCATTTCGTATCGTCGGAGCCAATGATAGAAATTTGACCGTCTCTATCTGTGCCTATTGTTCGATAGTGACAGTTGTGGTGAAGGTGTAACCAACACCCGGGACCGTCATAATGTATTGCGGCGAGTTGGGATATGGTTCGACCTTTTGGCGCAGGTGACGAATGTGTGTCTTAACGAGGCCAGAGTCGCCCGCCTCATCGTAACCCCAGACTCGTTCTATAATCATATCAGTGGTTAGTACCTGGCCTGTATGAGTAATCAAAAGGTGAAGCAAGCGACTTTCTGTTGGTGTTAAACGGACCTTTTCACCATCTCTGGTCACTTCGTGCCGCATGGCATCGAGTGTAACGGGTCCGGCTGTGACCGAGGAAGAATTAGAACTGCCGCGTGTGCTCCCTGAACGCCGCATAACGGCCTTAATACGCGCTAAGAGTTGTCGAGGACTAAAAGGTTTCCGCAAATAATCGTCCGCACCCATTTCCAACCCACGTATCTCATCGTCTTCCCGATCATGTGCGGTGAGGATCAAGACCATTGAATTTGTTTCGCTCCGCATCTGGCGACATACCTCGAAACCATCGAGCTTTGGCATCTGCACATCAAGGATCACAAGATCGGGGAGCGTCTCGCGCCAACGCTTGACTGCCTGTTCCCCATCAAAAGCACGCACAACATCGTAGCCGTGCCCCTTGAGCCAGTAGCTTAGCATGTCTACCATGTCACGGTCGTCATCCGCCACCATGATTTTCACGAGATTCCTCCTACGGGTCTGCATTCTACAGTAACTGTCGGTCTATATACCGATATATGTTTCCAAATACCCGGCGACCCAGTGCAACGAGTATTCGTGTCTTTCTTGTTGTCTTACTCTCATCAGTAGTAACGCGACCGACATAGGCAGGTAACATCATGATACAATTTGGGCTATAGTCACGCATGATAATAGTCCTTATTACACAAATATCGGCACAAATAAGGTTTTTTCGTAGGGACCGATGTATCGCATCCTCGTTGGACATGAATACGCCAAAAGAACGTGATAATGCATGTTCCTCTGAACATCGCCTATACATGACGCTTTTGCATCACAAACCGCGATGTTCATGCTCATTCGTGTCACATCGGGACATCACGCTTAACAAAATAATGCGGTAGCGTGGATCACAACGAACGCTCACAAGGAGCTACCCTACCTACTATATACGGTGTGCAGAGCACGCAAGAGCGTTGTATAGTAGGGTAGCCCCTTGTGGGCGTCCGTTGCATTGCTGTATCATCGGCCCTACAGAAAGGGTATACCATCGTTATGGACCGGAAAGAATTACTCGCGCTAGCACGCGAGGCTGCACAGCACGCGCATTGTCCCTATTCGCATTTTCGTGTAGGTGCAGCCCTTGTTGCAAATGGCAAGGTATATGCTGGCGTAAATATCGAGATATCAAGTTATGGACTTACGTTGTGCGCTGAACGCTCAGCACTGGCATCAGCACTTTCTCACGGCGACACAGAAATTACGCATATCGCGGTAGCATGTCTTGATGCACCACCTGATGCACCCACAAATGAACGCACTCCCTGCGGTGCCTGTCGTCAGTGGATCGCTGACCTCGCACCTTCTGCTACGCTTTACATCGACGCAATAGAGCGCGATTTCACTATTGTTGATTTGTTACCTTATGCGTTTGGTTTGCCAATGGTCTGAAATGTAATAGCAAGGGACGCTCACAAGGAGCGTCCCTACTCTATTTACATCTTTCTCTTACGACTTTCAAAGGGTCTTGAAATGTGGCTTGAATCCACTTGACAGAATGGCTGAGACTTGTGTACGCTATAAGTCCCTGACTTCATAAAAATGTAGTCGGTAGCGCGAATTCTGTATGTTATGCTTCTGTTTCCAAATGTTTTGCAAGAAGAGGTGCCTGCATGAAACCGCGTTTTACGCTCGGAGTCGAAGAAGAATTTCAGATGGTGGACAAACAGACTGGACAGCTTGCCTCACACATTCACACAATTCTGGAAAAAGGTACGCCACTACTCGGAGAAAGCATCAAAGCAGAAATGCTCCAGTCAACCGTCGAGTTAGTGACGGATGTTTGTCCAACGATGCATGATGCACGCCGAGAGGTACAACGTCTCCGTTCTACGCTCGCTCGTCTCGTCGATGAAGAAGGACTCGCTCTTATCAGTGCTGGTACACATCCCAATGCACACTGGCAGGATCAGGAGAGGACGCGCAATGATCGTTATGAACTGCTTGAAGAGGAATACCAGGACGTGGGGCGTTCGATCCTCATTTTTGGATTACATGTTCATGTTGGTATAGAAGAGCGCACGATCACTATTCCCCTGATGAATCAGGTTCGCGCATGGCTTCCACATCTACTCGCCATTTCGTCAAACTCACCTTTTTGGGGGGACCGTTTTTCTGGTACGAAGTCATATCGCTCGGTTGTATGGAAGCGTTTTCCACGATCCGGTATTCCCGATATCTTCACCTCTATGAACGACTTCGATCTTTACGTAGAACACCTGATACGTACAGGGTGCATCGATAATGGCAAGCGCATCTGGTGGGATGTACGCCCTCATGCTTTTTACAATACTATCGAGTTCCGTGTCTGCGATATGCCTGCAACAGTCGAGGATACGCTTGGTATTACGGCTTTGTGTCAGGCGTTGGTCGCAAAGCTACACTGGATGTATACACATAATATGACAACGCATGTCTTGCCACGCCACTTTATCGAGGAAAATAAATGGCGTGCTATGCGCTACGGCATTGATGCCGAGTTTGTCGATTTTATGCAGGACCGCCGTCTCACTATGCGCGAATCTATCGAAGAACTGCTTGACTTTGTTGAAGATGTGATTGATGATCTTGGTAGTCGGCGTGAAATCAATTATCTGCGTTCCCTGTTAGAAGACCCTCGTGGTACAGGAGCAGATCGCCAGATCTCGGTTTATAAAGAGACAAATGATACGCATGCTGTTACCCGCTTCTTAATGCAGCAGACTCTACAAGGTATGACACTATCCCCTGTACGCTAACATCAAGATGGCGAATGTATGGTAGCGTTTAGCGAGCATGCCAGGGGCAAGCCCTGTCACTACTATACACGGACTTGTGTGGCTTCGCCTCGTAGGGGTGAATAGTATAGTAGTGACAGGGCTTGCCCCTGTCATGCTGTCTCGCAATCAGCCTATCCCTGATTCAACTTCCACTGTATTTGTGCTTGTTCTAGGCCGAGCAGTTGCTGTTCTAGCTGAATAATTTGTTGTTGCAGTTGTTGTTTCTGCTGTTGGGGTCCAAGCAACCGCATATCCTCAAACCATTTATAGCCACGTTTGATAATGCCCTCTGGTACAAACGCCGAAGTTTGGTTGTATTGTGCGCGGGTCGCGGACATGTGAGTGTTCACCTGCTTCAAATACAACTTCATTTGCTTAATTTGCAATTTGAGTTGTTTGATTTGATCTTGATAGGGGTCCTGTGGCTTCGTAGGACCCACACTTCGCGTTCTACGACGTACAGGAGCCTGTCTTTGCTCCTCTTGTGCAAAGACAGGATAGGGATCAATGGGTGGCTGTTGCAGCACCGCGCCTGGGGCTTGTAGTGCATTACCGCAATTCTGGCAGAAGTGTGCGCCATCCTGATTATGTGCGCCGCATCGTGCGCAATACATAGGGAAATCCTCCTCTAGAAACATTCTCTTACTTATACTACGAAAGAAAACCCCTATAAGGGTATCTGTTAGAAAAAGTGGCTTGAAACATAACGTATTATAAACGTTCTTTGATTGAATGGGCATGTCTTGACAAGCGCGGATATCTCCCTGTTAAAATACTGCTATATATACTGTATAGTAGCGGCATGAATAAGAATACATCGAAGCATCCGAGAGTCACGGCATACATTCCACAAGAGACGTTGGATGCACTCAAGCGAGAGGCACAAAAGAATAGACGGTCTATGAATAATCAGTTGGTCGTCTGTTTAGAACAGTGTTTACATGGTGAAAAGAAGGACAAGTAGATGCAGGTAGTGGAACAGCATGTCATTGATACAAACGATGCACGATACGAGGCCATAGACCGTGCGGCCTTTGCGTCAAAAAATCTGTACAATGCTGCTAACTACCTCATTCGACAAACCTTCATTCGTACAGGTGTCTGGCTTCGCTATGAGTCAGTGTATCACCAGATGAAAGAGCATGAAGCCTACCGTACCTTACCCACAAAAGTTGCTCAACAGGCGATGAAGGTCCTTGACAAAAATTGCAAGGGACACTTTGGAGCCGTCAAAGCCTACAACTCAGACCCTTCCAAGTTCTTAGGACATCCGAAGCTGCCCAACTATAAAGACAAGCAGAAAGGGAGAAATATCCTTGTCTACACAATACAAGCTATCAGCAAAACGGGCTTACAACGAGGGGTGATCCACCCATTTGGATTGCCTATCGAGGTACGAACAAACCATGCTACTACCGTCGATCAAGTCCGTATTGTGCCACGCAACGGCTATTATGTGGTCGAAGTAGTCTACGAGCAGGAAGAAACGCTTGTAGACCTGGATACCACGCTCTATACAGCTATAGATATTGGATTGAACAATCTGGCAACGCTAACCTCAAACAAAGTTGGCTTTGTGCCAAGACTCGTTAACGGGCGTCCTGTCAAGAGCATCAATCGGTTCTACAACAAAAGCCGTGCTACGCTTCAATCACGTTTGCCTCAAGTACAGTACACGAGCGTTCGTATGGAACGCATGACCACGAAACGCACACGTCAGATTGACCTGTTGGTTGCTGAAAGAATAGGGACGCTCGTTATCGGGAAGAATATCAATTGGAAGCAAGAGGCCAACATGGGCAAGCGTACGAACCAGAACTGTGTGCAAGTGCCTCATGCGCGGTTCATCTCGATGCTGACGTACAAAGCCATGCTTGTAGGCATACAGGTTGTGCTCACAGAAGAAAGCTATACATCAAAGTGTAGCTTTCTGGATATGGAATCCACCAAAAAGCATGAGGTGTATGCAGGAAAACGGGTCAAGCGTGGTCTCTTCCGTAGTGTATCAGGCAAACAGTACAATGCGGACGTGAACGGCTCGTACAATATCCTAAGAAAAGTAGCTCCTGATGTGTTCGCACAAGGGAGTAGCGGGTGTGTAGTTCACCCATCACCCCTTGCGGTGTAAACTGTGCGTGGGCATACGTGTCCACACAACTGATACTATATAATATACTACTAGGGAACACAGAAAGGAAAATAACACTCATGACAACTAACGTCGTTATTCTTATGGGAAGCAAGAGTGACCTTACACAGGCACAAAGTATCGCAAAAACACTGCAAACTCTAGAAATTACGTACCGTATGCGCGTTTGCTCGGCACACAAGGCGACTGCACGCCTGCTAGAGATACTAAAAGAATATGAGCAACATCCTGAACCGCTTATCTATATCACAATCGCGGGACGCTCAAACGCGCTTTCAGCCGTGATTGATGCGAACACACGCTTTCCTGTGATTGCTTGTCCACCGTATAGCGACCGCTTTGGTGGCGCGGACATCTTTTCATCATTGCGTCTCCCATCGGGCATTGCTTCGCCGACGATATTGGAGCCAGAGGGGGCGGCACTCTTAGCCGCGAAGATGCTAGCATTGTCAGATGCGGCGTTGCGTCAGCGCGTGATGGATTATAAAGAGAAGCTCGTCACAGAATTGTATGATGCGGATAAAGAGGTATATGGTCAGTGAGCGAGACAAGTAAGGCGACACGACGTATCGCCGTTCTCGTTTCCGGTAGTGGCAGCAATCTGCAAGCGTTGATTGACGCAAGCGAACGGCATGAATTACCGAACGTTGAGATCGCGCTTGTGGTAGGCAACAAGGCCAACGCGGTTGGACTGCAACGCGCACTCATCCACAAAATTCCTACGCTGTACCTGCCGTGGAGTTGGACACGGCAGGAGGTCGAGGCCAAACTTGCAGCAGTGCTTGCACTGTTCCAAATTGACCTGATTGTACTCGCAGGCTGGATGCGTATTTTCACGCCCGACTTTATCACACAGTATCCCAACCGTATCATTAACTTGCATCCCGCATTGCTCCCTGATGATGGACAAGGCAACGCGTTCACGACCAGCAATGGTAGTGTTGTGCCAGTTCTGCGCGGCTTACACGTCGTCAAACGTGCTCTCGAATCGAATATGAGAGTGACAGGGAGCACCGTACACTACGTCGTGCCAGAGGTCGATGCTGGCCCGATGATCTGTCGGCAAGAGGTGCTTATCGAGGACAATGATACCGAAGAGACATTGCACGAGCGCATAAAACAAGTGGAACACAAGCTGATTGTTGAAGCAGTAAGAAACATATAATAATGTTAATGCTCTGGCATGCCAGAGCATTAACATTATTATATGTTTCTTACTGCTTCAACAATCAGCTTGTGTTCCACTTGTTTTATGCGCTCGTGCAATGTCTCTTCGGTATCATTGTCCTCGATAAGCACCTCTTGCCGACAGATCATCGGGCCAGCATCGACCTCTGGCACGACGTAGTGTACGGTGCTCCCTGTCACTCTCATATTCGATTCGAGAGCACGTTTGACGACGTGTAAGCCGCGCAGAACTGGCACAACACTACCATTGCTGGTCGTGAACGCGTTGCCTTGTCCATCATCAGGGAGCAATGCGGGATGCAAGTTAATGATACGGTTGGGATACTGTGTGATAAAGTCGGGCGTGAAAATACGCATCCAGCCTGCGAGTACAATCAGGTCAATTTGGAACAGTGCAAGCACTGCTGCAAGTTTGGCCTCGACCTCCTGCCGTGTCCAACTCCACGGCAGGTACAGCGTAGGAATTTTGTGGATGAGTGCGCGTTGCAGTCCAACCGCGTTGGCCTTGTTGCCTACCACAAGCGCGATCTCAACGTTCGGTAATTCATGCCGTTCGCTTGCGTCAATCAACGCTTGCAGATTGCTGCCACTACCGGAAACGAGAACGGCGATACGTCGTGTCGCCTTACTTGTCTCGCTCACTGACCATATACCTCTTTATCCGCATCATACAATTCTGTGACGAGCTTCTCTTTATAATCCATCACGCGCTGACGCAACGCCGCATCTGACAATGCTAGCATCTTCGCGGCTAAGAGTGCCGCCCCCTCTGGCTCCAATATCGTCGGCGAAGCAATGCCCGATGGGAGACGCAATGATGAAAAGATGTCCGCGCCACCAAAGCGGTCGCTATACGGTGGACAAGCAATCACAGGAAAGCGTGTGTTCGCATCAATCACGGCTGAAAGCGCGTTTGAGCGTCCCGCGATTGTGATATAGATAAGCGGTTCAGGATGTTGCTCATATTCTTTTAGTATCTCTAGCAGGCGTGCAGTCGCCTTGTGTGCCGAGCAAACGCGCATACGGTACGTAATTTCTAGAGTTTGCAGTGTTTTTGCGATACTTTGTGCCTGTGTAAGGTCACTCTTGCTTCCCATAAGAATAACGACGTTAGTTGTCATGAGTGTTATTTTCCTTTCTGTGTTCCCTAGTAGTATATTATATAGTATCAGTTGTGTGGACACGTATGCCCACGCACAGTTTACACCGCAAGGGGTGATGGGTGAACTACACACCCGCTACTCCCTTGTGCGAACACATCAGGAGCTACTTTTCTTAGGATATTGTACGAGCCGTTCACGTCCGCATTGTACTGTTTGCCTGATACACTACGGAAGAGACCACGCTTGACCCGTTTTCCTGCATACACCTCATGCTTTTTGGTGGATTCCATATCCAGAAAGCTACACTTTGATGTATAGCTTTCTTCTGTGAGCACAACCTGTATGCCTACAAGCATGGCTTTGTACGTCAGCATCGAGATGAACCGCGCATGAGGCACTTGCACACAGTTCTGGTTCGTACGCTTGCCCATGTTGGCCTCTTGCTTCCAATTGATATTCTTCCCGATAACGAGCGTCCCTATTCTTTCAGCAACCAACAGGTCAATCTGACGTGTGCGTTTCGTGGTCATGCGTTCCATACGAACGCTCGTGTACTGTACTTGAGGCAAACGTGATTGAAGCGTAGCACGGCTTTTGTTGTAGAACCGATTGATGCTCTTGACAGGACGCCCGTTAACGAGTCTTGGCACAAAGCCAACTTTGTTTGAGGTTAGCGTTGCCAGATTGTTCAATCCAATATCTATAGCTGTATAGAGCGTGGTATCCAGGTCTACAAGCGTTTCTTCCTGCTCGTAGACTACTTCGACCACATAATAGCCGTTGCGTGGCACAATACGGACTTGATCGACGGTAGTAGCATGGTTTGTTCGTACCTCGATAGGCAATCCAAATGGGTGGATCACCCCTCGTTGTAAGCCCGTTTTGCTGATAGCTTGTATTGTGTAGACAAGGATATTTCTCCCTTTCTGCTTGTCTTTATAGTTGGGCAGCTTCGGATGTCCTAAGAACTTGGAAGGGTCTGAGTTGTAGGCTTTGACGGCTCCAAAGTGTCCCTTGCAATTTTTGTCAAGGACCTTCATCGCCTGTTGAGCAACTTTTGTGGGTAAGGTACGGTAGGCTTCATGCTCTTTCATCTGGTGATACACTGACTCATAGCGAAGCCAGACACCTGTACGAATGAAGGTTTGTCGAATGAGGTAGTTAGCAGCATTGTACAGATTTTTTGACGCAAAGGCCGCACGGTCTATGGCCTCGTATCGTGCATCGTTTGTATCAATGACATGCTGTTCCACTACCTGCATCTACTTGTCCTTCTTTTCACCATGTAAACACTGTTCTAAACAGACGACCAACTGATTATTCATAGACCGTCTATTCTTTTGTGCCTCTCGCTTGAGTGCATCCAACGTCTCTTGTGGAATGTATGCCGTGACTCTCGGATGCTTCGATGTATTCTTATTCATGCCGCTACTATACAGTATATATAGCAGTATTTTAACAGGGAGATATCCGCGCTTGTCAAGACATGCCCATTCAATCAAAGAACGTTTATAATACGTTATGTTTCAAGCCACTTTTTCTAACAGATACCCTTATAGGGGTTTTCTTTCGTAGTATAAGTAAGAGAATGTTTCTAGAGGAGGATTTCCCTATGTATTGCGCACGATGCGGCGCACATAATCAGGATGGCGCACACTTCTGCCAGAATTGCGGTAATGCACTACAAGCCCCAGGCGCGGTGCTGCAACAGCCACCCATTGATCCCTATCCTGTCTTTGCACAAGAGGAGCAAAGACAGGCTCCTGTACGTCGTAGAACGCGAAGTGTGGGTCCTACGAAGCCACAGGACCCCTATCAAGATCAAATCAAACAACTCAAATTGCAAATTAAGCAAATGAAGTTGTATTTGAAGCAGGTGAACACTCACATGTCCGCGACCCGCGCACAATACAACCAAACTTCGGCGTTTGTACCAGAGGGCATTATCAAACGTGGCTATAAATGGTTTGAGGATATGCGGTTGCTTGGACCCCAACAGCAGAAACAACAACTGCAACAACAAATTATTCAGCTAGAACAGCAACTGCTCGGCCTAGAACAAGCACAAATACAGTGGAAGTTGAATCAGGGATAGGCTGATTGCGAGACAGCATGACAGGGGCAAGCCCTGTCACTACTATACTATTCACCCCTACGAGGCGAAGCCACACAAGTCCGTGTATAGTAGTGACAGGGCTTGCCCCTGGCATGCTCGCTAAACGCTACCATACATTCGCCATCTTGATGTTAGCGTACAGGGGATAGTGTCATACCTTGTAGAGTCTGCTGCATTAAGAAGCGGGTAACAGCATGCGTATCATTTGTCTCTTTATAAACCGAGATCTGGCGATCTGCTCCTGTACCACGAGGGTCTTCTAACAGGGAACGCAGATAATTGATTTCACGCCGACTACCAAGATCATCAATCACATCTTCAACAAAGTCAAGCAGTTCTTCGATAGATTCGCGCATAGTGAGACGGCGGTCCTGCATAAAATCGACAAACTCGGCATCAATGCCGTAGCGCATAGCACGCCATTTATTTTCCTCGATAAAGTGGCGTGGCAAGACATGCGTTGTCATATTATGTGTATACATCCAGTGTAGCTTTGCGACCAACGCCTGACACAAAGCCGTAATACCAAGCGTATCCTCGACTGTTGCAGGCATATCGCAGACACGGAACTCGATAGTATTGTAAAAAGCATGAGGGCGTACATCCCACCAGATGCGCTTGCCATTATCGATGCACCCTGTACGTATCAGGTGTTCTACGTAAAGATCGAAGTCGTTCATAGAGGTGAAGATATCGGGAATACCGGATCGTGGAAAACGCTTCCATACAACCGAGCGATATGACTTCGTACCAGAAAAACGGTCCCCCCAAAAAGGTGAGTTTGACGAAATGGCGAGTAGATGTGGAAGCCATGCGCGAACCTGATTCATCAGGGGAATAGTGATCGTGCGCTCTTCTATACCAACATGAACATGTAATCCAAAAATGAGGATCGAACGCCCCACGTCCTGGTATTCCTCTTCAAGCAGTTCATAACGATCATTGCGCGTCCTCTCCTGATCCTGCCAGTGTGCATTGGGATGTGTACCAGCACTGATAAGAGCGAGTCCTTCTTCATCGACGAGACGAGCGAGCGTAGAACGGAGACGTTGTACCTCTCGGCGTGCATCATGCATCGTTGGACAAACATCCGTCACTAACTCGACGGTTGACTGGAGCATTTCTGCTTTGATGCTTTCTCCGAGTAGTGGCGTACCTTTTTCCAGAATTGTGTGAATGTGTGAGGCAAGCTGTCCAGTCTGTTTGTCCACCATCTGAAATTCTTCTTCGACTCCGAGCGTAAAACGCGGTTTCATGCAGGCACCTCTTCTTGCAAAACATTTGGAAACAGAAGCATAACATACAGAATTCGCGCTACCGACTACATTTTTATGAAGTCAGGGACTTATAGCGTACACAAGTCTCAGCCATTCTGTCAAGTGGATTCAAGCCACATTTCAAGACCCTTTGAAAGTCGTAAGAGAAAGATGTAAATAGAGTAGGGACGCTCCTTGTGAGCGTCCCTTGCTATTACATTTCAGACCATTGGCAAACCAAACGCATAAGGTAACAAATCAACAATAGTGAAATCGCGCTCTATTGCGTCGATGTAAAGCGTAGCAGAAGGTGCGAGGTCAGCGATCCACTGACGACAGGCACCGCAGGGAGTGCGTTCATTTGTGGGTGCATCAGGTGGTGCATCAAGACATGCTACCGCGATATGCGTAATTTCTGTGTCGCCGTGAGAAAGTGCTGATGCCAGTGCTGAGCGTTCAGCGCACAACGTAAGTCCATAACTTGATATCTCGATATTTACGCCAGCATATACCTTGCCATTTGCAACAAGGGCTGCACCTACACGAAAATGCGAATAGGGACAATGCGCGTGCTGTGCAGCCTCGCGTGCTAGCGCGAGTAATTCTTTCCGGTCCATAACGATGGTATACCCTTTCTGTAGGGCCGATGATACAGCAATGCAACGGACGCCCACAAGGGGCTACCCTACTATACAACGCTCTTGCGTGCTCTGCACACCGTATATAGTAGGTAGGGTAGCTCCTTGTGAGCGTTCGTTGTGATCCACGCTACCGCATTATTTTGTTAAGCGTGATGTCCCGATGTGACACGAATGAGCATGAACATCGCGGTTTGTGATGCAAAAGCGTCATGTATAGGCGATGTTCAGAGGAA
>CAZZVE010000034.1:0-34451 GCA_964657325.1 uncultured Ktedonobacterales bacterium | reverse complement strand
AGTATAGTAGTGACAGGGCTTGCCCCTGTCATGCTCTCCTAACCCGTGCTATATATTCTTTTATCGACACGTTATCCATTTTCTGTAGGGAAAAGAAATTTTTCAGAGGGCTAATATGTTAAAATACAGAGACACTATTTCCAGATACCAGTAAAGGGAAGAATTGATGCTTGACCGCTATTCACGACAAACATTGTTTGGACCAATTGGAAAGCAGGGACAAGAACAGTTGCGCGCTGCCTCTGCTACGATTCTTGGGTGTGGAGCATTGGGCACAGTTCTAGCAAACAACCTGTGTCGTGCAGGCGTGGGACGTCTGGTGATTGCTGACCGTGACTATGTTGAAATGAGTAACCTACAACGCCAGATATTGTTTGATGAAGATGATGTCACACGTCACATGCCTAAAGCTATTGCAGCAGTGGAAAAGCTGCGCAAGGTAAACAATGATGTACGGGTTGAGGCACTGGTAGAGGATATCAATGCCGATGGCATTGAGTCGCTGGTACGCGAAAGCGATATTGTGCTCGACGCAACTGATAATTTCGAGACGCGTTACCTGCTTAACGATGTCTGCATTAAGTATAACCGTCCGTGGATTTATAGTGGCGTAATTGCTTCCTACGGTGTCACCATGAATATCGTTCCTGGCGATACACCCTGCTTACGCTGCGTCTTTCCAGAAATGCCATTGCCTGGAACAACGCCAACATGCGATACCGCAGGTGTGCTGAATGGGATTGTGGGCGCGATAACAGGGCTAGCTTCTACTGAGGCCCTCAAAATTTTGTTGAAAAGCGAGAAGGTAAACCGCGCAATGACGTGGATGGATGTATGGGAAAATACGTTTGAGCGTATTGAGCTACCTCGTCAGCCCGATTGTCCTGCCTGTGGACAACACTCCTATGAATTTCTGGACTCCGCTCAGGGTTCAAGCAGTACTAGTCTTTGCGGACGGAATGCAGTACAAGTGCGTGGGACGGGAAGACGTGGTATTCGCATAGATTTTCCAACGCTTGCCGAACGGCTGAAACCTGTTGGTGAGGTACAACACAACGAATTTCTTTTACGTTTCCTCGTTGATACATACGAAATTACCGTTTTTCCTGATGCACGCGCTATCATCAAGGGCACTGATGATGAGCAAGTAGCCCGTTCTGTCTATGCCCGCTATGTCGGAATGTAACTAGACTTGCCCATGTTGAGTTCTATTGTTATAATGATGCAAGATTTACCTCAAAACCATCTGTAGTGTTGATGAGGCAGGGCTTTCAAGAGTTGCTGAAAGTTTAGATATGGGTCAAGTCCAGGGCACCCGCAAGGGGATGCCCCTCCCATACAACGTGACAGCGCATAAAACAGCCGTGTATGGACGGGGCATCCCCGAACCGCATTCGGGGAATGATAAAGGTAGCGGGTGCCCTGGTTTCAACTCTACCCTTTCGATAAGGGAGATTTTTAAATACTATGAATGAACATATTCTTGTCTGCGTGGCATGGCCTTATGCAAAAAGCACTACCCATGTTGGGCAGATCGTCGGTGCCTATCTACCAGCAGATACATTTGCCCGCTATAATCGTATGGCGGGTAACTCCGTCCTTATGGTTTCAGGGAGCGATGAGCATGGCACTCCCATTCTGATTGACGCTGAGCGTGAGGGCATTCCTCCACGCGAGTTTATTGCTCGCTTCCATAATCAAATCGTGAACGTGTGGGAGCGACTCGGCATGTCCTGGGACCTCTACACAGAGACGGGTACTCCCAATCACTACCGCATCACACAAGATTTCTTTTTGAAATTGTATGAGAAGGGCTATATCTTTAAAGACACTATGCAGTCTCCATATTGCCCAACAGACCACCGTTTTTTACCTGACCGTTATATTGAAGGCACATGTCCAAATTGTGGCTATCCAGCGGCTCGCGGCGACCAATGTGACAATTGTGGACACACACTTGACCCTGTTGACCTTATCAATCCCAAGTGTCGGTTGTGTGGAAGCGTAGACAGTACGTTAGAAATACGACCCACTGAACACTTCTTCCTGGATTTGCCGAAGTTGCAGGAACCATTGTTAGAATGGCTATCGCATGACAAGGATCACTGGCGTCATAACACCATAGGCTTTGCTATGAATTGGCTGAAAGAGGGATTACGCGCGCGAGCAATTACACGTGACCTGGATTGGGGCGTGCCGATTCCACTAGAGGGCTATGAAGATAAGCGTATCTATGTCTGGTTTGATGCGGTCATCGGATACTTCTCGGCCTCGGTTGAGTGGGCCGAGCGACAAGGAACACCCGACGCGTGGCAAGATTGGTGGATTCCCGGTAAGGTTGAACCTGCGGTCAAGTCATACTACTTCATTGGTAAGGACAATATACCGTTCCACGCGATTATCTGGCCCGCGATGCTGCTCGGCTACGGAGACCGCAATCTACCATATGATGTTCCTGCCAATGAATTTATGACGATGAGTGGTGCGAAGGCGTCGAGTAGCCGAGGCAATGTTGTATGGACACCGGACGTGCTAGACCGCTATAGTGCGGATGCTCTGCGCTACTACCTTTCAGCTACAGCACCAGAGGGGCGCGACACAGACTTTACCTATGAAGAGTTAGTACGTCGCAACAACGACGAGCTTGTCGCCACCTATGGTAACGCGGTACATCGCACATTGACGTTCTTACAGAGCAAGTTCGGTGGTGTAGTGCCAGAGCCAGGGGCATTACGCGAGGCGGATCGAGAGATTCTGGCAGAGGTTGAGCGCGGCTTTGGGCTGGTTGGTCACAATATCGCATTATGCCATATGAAGGATGGTTTGAATGCTGCGATGGCGGTTGCCCGTGCAGCAAATCGCTACCTGGATGAGCAAGCACCATGGAAACAGATCAAGGTTGACCGCGAGGCTGCTGGTACGTCAATCTATATCATGTTACAAGTGCTGAGCGGTCTGCACACCATGCTCAGTCCCTATCTGCCCTTCTCATCGCAACAGCTACACGAGTACCTGGGCTTCGAGGGTGAGGCTGATAAGATGTTCTGGCGTCTTGAGCATGTGCCAGCAGGAGCAAAGTTACCGACACCCGCACCATTGTTCGCCAAATTGGAAGAAATTGTTGCAGAGACGGTATAAGTTGTCGGGAACATGACAGGGCTTGCCCCTGTCATGTTCCCTTATCTTTTCAATGTTCACGCTGAAAGGTTGTAGCCTGCAACCTGTGCCCCTAAGCAAGCAGCTCCTACAACGCCAGAGAAGTCACCAAGTTTGGCGCGTAGGATAGGTGTTTTCTTTGCGGGTTCGGAAAGTGCTGCGGTATGCGCACGATGCACCGCCGTTTCGTACAGTAGGTCGATAGCCTCAATAACACCACCGCCAAGGATTACAGCATCGGGATTATAAAAGTTTAGCACTGAAGCTATACCATAGCCAAGATAATTGGCTGCCTCAGTCACCTTTTCAATGACGAGTTCGTCCTTATGCGCAATAGCATCAGCAAGAATGCCAGAACGAATCACCGTCTCACCTTCTTTGAGTTGCTTCTGTGCATCATCCGAAAGCATAGAGGCGCGCCCATGATGTATGTCAGCCATAATTGATTTAGTGATCGCGGTACGAGAGGCGTAAGCTTCGAGGCAACCAAGACTTCCACAACCACAGATACGCCCACCAGCTTGAATTGTCATATGTCCCACTTCGCCAGCAGTTCCCGTTAAACCTGTGTACATTTTGCCGTTTGACACTATACCTGACCCAATGCCAGTTCCCACAAACATACACACAAAGTTATTGTAGCCTTTTCCCGCGCCATAAAGATATTCACCCTGTGCAGCTACCTCTACGTCATTCCCGACGTACACTGGCTTATTGAACTGCTTACCCAGAATATCACCAAGATGCATATCATGCACACCAAGGTTGGGCGCATCAACCACAATACCATTTTTGCGATCAATTTGACCCGCTGCACCAACACCAATCGCTAGAATTTGTGCTCCATCAGGCAACTTCGCATCGGCAATCGCTGTTGTCGCAAGTTCGATAGTCCGTTGCGATACGAAGTCTTGTCCACGCTCGGCACGTGTACGTTTACGAGCAGAAGAAATGACTTCTCCCGATGCTACATCAACAACCGACACGAGCGTCTTTGTTCCTCCCAGGTCGATACCCAGGGCATACACTTTGGCTTTGGACATAGGTTTTTCCTCATTTCTTGAATGGCAAACTTAATCCGGGCTGTACATCAAGGTCAAGACTATGGTGCTCTCCACGTGAGAGATGGAAAAAGGCGGCCCCTGCAATCATAGCAGCGTTATCGGTACAAAATTCAATTGGTGGATAGCTAAGGCGAACGGAAAGAGGTTGCAATTCTTGCTCGATACGATTGCGCAAACGGACATTCGCAGCCACACCACCTGCAAGCACAACCTGTTTGACATTATATTCTTGAACGGCAAGACGTGTTTTGACTGCAAGAACATCGACAACGGCCTCTTGAAAGCTTGCCGCGAGAAAGGGGACATTTGTTGTACCTTTTTGTGCTGCTTGTGCTCCCATACGCGTATAGTGACTGATCTGTTTGCCTTCACTCTCGGCGGCTGGACGCTCATCGGCGGTCGCACCCTCAGCAAGATGGAGCATAGCAGTCTTGAGACCACTAAAACTAAAATCGTAGGTTCCTCGCAACCATGCTCGTGGTAAACGATAGGCTGTACGAGCAAGAGTAACAGGTTGTTCTTGTTGTAAAAGTTCGTCTTCGGCCTGCTGTGCAGCCTTCTGGATAGACGGGCCGCCAGGGTAGTCTAAGCCAAGAATACGCGCTACCTTGTCGAAAGCTTCACCCGCAGCATCATCACGCGTATGCCCAAGCAGTTCGTAGTCTCCATGATCGCGTACCAGCACAAGTTCGCTGTGCGCACCCGAAACGACGAGACACAGCAGGGGAAAGCGTGGATCTCCTTCCATATAACCTCTATCTGACTGAGATGAGGTTTGGAGTGCAGCACCTCTGCGTAGCCAATTAGCGTAGATATGTGCTTCAAGATGGTTTACACCGAGAAAGGGCAAATTGCGAGCAAGCGCAAGCGTCTTGCCTACGGTAAGACCAACGAGGAGTGAGCCTGCAAGTCCAGGACCATATGTTGCCGCGACAGCATCTATCTCGTCCCATGAACAGCCTGATTGCGCGAGTGCGGTCTCGACGACAGGAATAGCCGACGCGAGTTGTTGTCGAGATGCAACCTCTGGCACAACACCGCCATAACGATTGTGAATATCTATTTGTGACGCAACGACATTTGAGAGCAACCAACGACCGTCTTTGACGATGGCCGCACCCGTTTCATCACATGAGCTTTCGATACCAAGTACGAGCATAGCTGTTTTTCTGTAATCCTTTACTTATTGTGCCTCTAACTTCTGATAGAGCACGGCTTTGAGTTCCTGAAAGCGTTGTTTATATGCAGGCGAGTTTATTTCATCGGTCCACATGATAACCGCATCTTCCTGATTATCACTGTAGTAGCGGTGTCGTATACCAGCTTCACGAAAGCCATATTTACGATAGAGGTTCTGAGCTGTGTAGTTCGAGACACGAGCCTCTAACGTAACCCACTTCGCTCCAATACTATACGCAATATCAATCAGACTTACGAGTAAAAGTTCGCCTAAACCAAGACGACGGAAGCCTGGATGAGTTGCAATAGTAGTGACATGAGCCTCATCGACCATGAGCCATAAGCCAGCAAACCCGATAATAGAGTCTAGTTCGGGTGAAGGTGTTATGATACTAGGACGATTGGGCAACAGCGAAAGAGGAAACAGACGGTTCTTGCGCGGCTTTTCTACCTCTTGTGGTGGCACAGTCGCGCGTTCCTCCGCAATATGTTTATCACGCAACACGATATAGTGCGCCCAACGATTATCTTGCAATTCCTTGCGATAAGCACTGGGAGGCCATGTTGATGGATAGGCAAGACGTTCGATCTCGACGACACGAGGCACATCTGCCATAGTCATTTGGTCAATCGCGTATCGCACCCTCTTCCCTTTCTGTATTACCTTGACCCGTAGGTCGCTGGAATGCCGTGCCAAGTAATGCTCGTTTTCTCGTACTTGTGGTAATTGAAGGACGACGCAAGTAGAGTGGTTCGAGTAATAATGGGTCGTCCATTTTACCTTCTTGCCATTGTTGAATAGCAAGGAATGCAAGCACAGACGCATGACGCGTTGACTGTACGTTGTTGAGAAAAAGACTCTGTGGTTGCAAGTGCATAGCAAGAGCCTGACGTGAGGTTTCACTTATCTCGCCACAAAAGAGAAATGGGAATGTGTGTTGTATGCTAGGGCCATTTCCCTCACCACTTCCCTGTACTTGTATAAATTCGGCTAATTGTGATGGCGAAAACACACCATACTCGCTTATCCGTGTCAACGAATAACTTGCATCGCTCCGCTCTGTCACCGGTAGAGAAATTCGGTAGCAAGCTGCATACAGTTCCGAGCGTCCAGCTTCCATAACGGCACAAAGAGGATATGTTATCTGCTGTTGTTGAGCGGCGATGATGTCTAATGTACTTATTCCAAAAAGCGGCTTTTGGAGTACAAAGGCAAGCGTTTTCGCGGTAGCTAATGCTACACGAACACCATTAAACGAGCCTGGTCCAGTAGCAACGGCGATACCATCAATATCCGACAGAGTAGTATGGCATTCAGCAACAAGCCGTTGAATACGTGGAAGCAATTCAACACTATGGTTACTGTCAATATGCCATGTATATTCGCCATGCACATCCTCCTCTGAACATAAGGCGATGCTTGCACGGCGGTTAGACGTATCAAGCGCGAGTAATAGCATGCGTGTTTTTCTGAAATTGTCGTAGTAGTTCGGAATAGCGAGCACCAATAGCAGTAAATAAAAGCCTTCGCTCTGTTTCACTTTGCATATGTATTGCGATACGGAGCGTTTCAGGCACCCATAAGCCATCCGCTTTGTCAGCCCACTCGACAACACAAACTCCTGTCGTGTCGTAAAAGTAATCCTCAAAGCCCAGGTCAAATATCTCTTCGGGATTCTCCAAGCGATACAAATCAAAATGGTAAAGTGCAGGCCCTTTCATGTTTTCTTGCTCGTCTTGCGTTCGGCGTACTTGACCTACATATTCTTTTAAGAGGGTGAAGGTAGGACTAGTAATAGTCGCAGTAATGCCTAGACCTAGTGCAAGTCCCTGAGTAAAGGTAGTTTTGCCCATACCAAGTTGCCCATCGAGGAGGAGCAGTTCTCCACCGCGTAAGAGTCCGCCCAGATGCATGCCAAGGAGCTGCGTCTGAGCAGAACTAGAACTGAGAATATTTAGAGTAAGTGCATCTTTTTCCTGGGCGTTGCCAGTGACGAGACTACCTTCAAACACGATAGAGTGTCCCTACATTTCGTGAGTATTGCGTGTTCCCCATTATAGCATATCAGCACGATTTCTTCTTAGCGAAGTTTTGAGCCGCAGTTGCGACAGTAGAGCGCGTTCACACGCACAGGCTGTCCACAATGTGGGCACGGTTGCATTTGTGCCGCTGTGCTCGGAGCAGGCTGTGGTGGTGGGGCCGTATGCGTGACGGGCTGAGATGCAGGAGGTGGAGCATAATTCGTTGTAGGTGTGGGAACAAACTGCTCCGCGGGATATACCTCGTTCTTTACTTCTTGCAGTTGTGTTTCACGGTTACGTGCATCGTGGTCTAGCTCTTGAATACTGGCACACAGACGCGAAAGCTGTGCGTCAGTAAGTGAGCCTTGCTGATACAGGTTCATTGCGACATTGCCGAGTTCATTTAAGAGTTGCTGACGCTGCTCCCAAAGTTTGTCCAGTTCGCTTTGTTTGCTACGAACACGTAGTTGTTTTTGTGCTTCCCAGCCGGTGCGACTAACAGCTGTGTTCATAAAATTTTTCGCGGACTCTACAAAATCGCTCATAATTTTTCCTCCATAATAGGATTGAGTTACTTTTTATGTTTATTCTTGTACCGCGTGCTGATGAACGCGGATTTCTTCAAAGTGACCGTTGGAGCTAAGTTGTACGGCTACAACGTCGATGCGCCATGAACGTTCAGAGCATGCATGCAGATCAAGATAATATGTTGCTACTTGCACAATTTTTTGTTGTTTA
The DNA here is from genome assembly GCA_964657325.1 of uncultured Ktedonobacterales bacterium. GTDB lineage: Bacteria > Chloroflexota > Ktedonobacteria > Ktedonobacterales > Ktedonobacteraceae > JBBQVS01. The sequence continues at coordinate 26,292 of CAZZVE010000034.1, read as the reverse complement.
CGCTGCGTGACCGCTTCTTCTGGCAAGCCATAGGCATCGCCTCGACGCGTTTTGACTTCAATGAAGATCAGATCGTTCGCATCTTCCGCGATCAGGTCAATTTCACCATAACGACAACGAAAGTTACGCTCGATTATACGATACCCTTGACGCGTGAGTTCCTCTGCCGCCAAACGTTCTCCCGTGCGACCAAGCCCTTGACGCGCAGCCCTGATAGGCTTGGAAGTGTCCGTACTGTCTATGATAATCTCCCTACTATAACTACGTTATTTTGCTTCCATATGTTGTAATATGCTCATTATACTCTAGTGTACATTGGAAAACATCAACATCATCTAACTATGACGGCAACAATTCATTACGGTAGGGGCAGCAATTGATTGCGCCCAATGATGGGTTGGGAGGGGTCTACGTTGTCATGTGATGCATAGTGAGTACGGTTGCCCCACCCCCCATCTTTGGGCGCAATCAATTGCTGCCCCTACTAAGGCATATTTTTTATTAGTCTTTGAGTGAAAAAGGAGCCAAAACACATGAGCGAGCAGCGTAACCTAACACAACATCCACTCGTTTTTATACACGGGTCGGGCGATAGTGGACGTGTGTGGCGATTTCAGGTCGAGGAATTTGGAATCCAACGCGTCTTCGCGCTCGATTTGCCGGGGCATGGACAACGTCCAGATACACTTCCTGCCGAAGTGACCATACAGGAATACGCACAAGCAACACACAACATTGTGACACAGGAACTGCACCTACACAAGCCAATTATTGTTGGGCACTCGCTCGGTGGTGCTATTGCGCTTACAATGGCTCTTGAGTATGGCAACGAGCTGGAAGGTATAATTTTAATCGGGACGGGTGCAAGACTACGTGTTCTCCCCGCTCTCCTTGCCGACGCGAAAAACATGCCAGAACAAGCACGGCTGCGTTTATCACAAATGGCAGTGGCAACAACAGCCGCACCTACAGTTTCACAATCGGTAGTACAGGAGCAAATCGCACCAGGGCCGAGCATTCTCTATCGCGATCTTGCTGCATGTGATGTTTTTGATATCATGAAAAGGCTATACGAAATATCTATACCAACACTGATTCTTTGTGGAGCAGAGGATCAGCTGACACCTGTGAAGTACAGCAGCTATCTCCACCAGCATATTTCGGGCTCAACGTTGCGCGTTATTCCGGGTGCAGGCCATTATGTGATGCGTGAGCAACCAGAGGCAGTGAACTCAGCTATTGATGAGTGGATGCAGACAGAGTTTGCCCCCTCGACGTACTAAGCCTGTTCGTGCTACAATGTCGCAAGCAGATTTCTCGAAAGAAAGTAATGTTGATGCCGACACGCAACTCTGTGCGTAGTCAAGGCATGGTGTATAGTAGTAGGTTAGATCAGCAGAGAGTAAACTAGGAGAGAGATGACATGTCAGGTCATTCAAAATGGTCGCAAATTCGCCGCTCGAAGGGCGTTAACGATTCGCGGAGAGGACAGTTGTTTACGCGGCTAGGACGTGAGATCGTCGTCGCAGTCCGTGAAGGTGGGGGCAGTGATCCCGACGCGAATTTCCGCTTACGTATGGCGGTTCAGCACGCTCGTGACGCAAACATGCCGATAGACAATATTGAGCGTACAATCAAGCGTGCTGCTGGTGGTACTGAGGATAACAATCTTGAGGAGATCACCTACGAGGGTTATGGTCCAGGTGGAACAGCGATGCTCGTACAAACGCTGACCGAGAACCGCAATCGTACTGTTGCTGAGGTCCGCAACGCATTCAACCGCAATGCAGGTAATATGGGTGAGAATGGATGTGTTGACTGGCTCTTCGAGTCCAAAGGAGTCATCGAAGTACAATTAGATAAGCATGATCCCGACGAACTCGCGTTAGAGGCAATTGATTTCGGAGCCGATGACGTGGAACCAACAAAGCCTGATGATGAGACGTTAATTATTTACACTGACTCATCGGATGTTGAGAAGGTTCGTAAGGAATTAGAGGCACATAAATACACGGTTCTCAAATCCGAGGTGACGATGGTACCTAAAACACGGGTTGAACTTGCTGATGAGAAGACAGCGCACCAATTCATTCGTCTTACAGAAAAGCTGGAGGACCTGGATGATGTGCAAAATGTGTATTCCAATGCCGACTTCCCAGAGGAATTCGCATCTTCCTATGCATAAACTGTAGGAACGATGAAGCACGGTCAGCATTGTTGCAATGCTATAAGAGGACGTAGGCTGAGGACATGAGGAAGCGGTGGAGACAGACGGACACCCACAAGAGGCATCCCATTATATCCTTTACCGCGCAAAGAGTAGAACAAACCTACATATATAGTAGGGATGCCTCTTGTAGGTGTCCGTTAACAACGCTAAAAAGGTGAGAGAGGGAAACGTGTATAAATGAGTGATATGTCTACGCTCTCACCCGCTTCAAATCCTCCGTATCGTATTGCGCTTGGCATCGACCCTGGTACAGCTATTGTTGGTTATGCTGTGGTGATGGCGAAGGGTAGTGATTTGCATATGCTCACATGTGATGTGGTAACAACGCCTGCGAAGATGCCACTCGCGCAACGACTTCAAATTATCTACGAGGGACTGAGCGCGATTATTGCCACATACAAACCGAATGAGGCTGCCATGGAAGAACTTTTTTTTGCAAAAAATGCTCGTACTGCTATGACGGTTGGTCAAGCACGTGGAGTGGCGATGCTTGCGCTGGCAAACGGTGGCCTCTCAGTAGCGGAATACACTCCTATGCAGGTTAAGCAGGCGGTGACAGGTTATGGCAGTGCGGGCAAAGATCAGGTGGGTGAAATGGTACGGGTGTTGTTGAAGCTTTCCCAGGTTCCAAAGCCAGATGACGCGGCTGACGCGGCTGCGGTTGCTATCTGTCACCTGAATACGCTTCCCTACTCTCGGCTACTTACAGGTTCACGATAATAAACGAGCACCTTCTCTAATACTCCTATTTATAATGGTACTCCGTTACTTCTATATTATATTAGCGTTTCTGCATATAGCGGATTATGAAGAGATGAGGTTTTTGGGGCGATGATTACAGGTATTCATGGAACACTTGAGACGAGCAAGGCAGACGCCGTTATTTTACGTGTTGGTGGCTTTAGCATACGTGTAGCCGTCCCCTCTTCAACGCTCCATCGTCTGAACGAAGAAGGCACAGAGGTATCACTCTATACGCATTTCCACATGCGTGAAGATGGGATAGCACTCTATGGTTTTCTCGACGAGCAAGACCGTAACGCCTTTGAGCAACTGATCGCGGTAAGTGGAGTTGGCCCTAAAGTAGCATTGGCATTACTTTCAGTGATGGATGCGCCAACATTCTACAAAGCAGTTGCAGATGAGGATGTACAACGCCTGGGATTGGCTCCTGGCGTTGGCAAACGGTTGGCTTCGCGCTTGATTCTTGAGTTAAAAGGAAAATTGCCTACGCTTTCAACAGCAGGAGCGGTTGGTGCTACCTCTGGGAACAGAATACAAGCGGAGGTCCTGGAAGCATTACTAGGGTTGGGCTATTCGCCTTCAGAGGCACAAGCCGCTCTGGCAAAGATTCCTCAAGATCAAACGATGACGTTGGAGCAACAAGTTACATTTGCCTTACGCTCTTTTTCGCGTCAATAAGTTCCTATTTTATTTCACAATGCAGAGGACGCAATGATAACGGAAGAACGGCTCCCCCCAGCTTGTGCTTTCGCAGTTTCCGTACTGGCAGAGCGCGACACAGACCCCGACGCGGTTCCAGAAGAAGCTGTCGAGGCCGCACAACAACATATGGCCATGTGTGCACGTTGTCTGAGTGCACAAGCAGCGAACTCAGACAGTGCGCGTAAAAGGAAAAAACTACGGCGAGGTGGACTAGGAACAGAGTATACAGGTCCATTGGTTTCCGAAACATCCACCGAAGAAACAGCCTCATCAGTAGCGGAAAGGACTGTGCCGGAGACGCGTTCAGAAGCAAACAGCGAACAGCAAGCAGTACTTACGACAATACCATCTGTTCCTCAAGCGTCTCCGGCACAAAGGGATACTGATTCTCCATCGATAGCTCTCGCCTTGCTTGAAAATGGCACACTTGACTGTCAACAATGCAGAAGCAAACTTAAAGAGTATGCCGAGGCATTGGACAACGGGCAAAATGTTGCCGATGCTTATCCAGAGGTGCAAGAACACCTGCTCACCTGCGAATCTGGTTGTCTCGTATTACTTGACCTTTTTCGACAGGAAGCGAAGTCAACACGAAAGTACCGCCGCCGTCTTGTACGTGATCCATTCAGCATTATTGGCTGGGAGGCAACAGGCTTTTTTCGAGGTGGACAAATTCCCGTCTCGCCAATGGCACTTTCTTATGGCACACTTATTCTCCTACTCCTAGCAGCCTCCCTTAGTGCGTTTATAGGAATTAGTTGGGATAACGCACGCTATTATCACCCGACAGGGGTTACTGTGCCAACGCCCGATGGTATTGGCTTAAGTGATGGCCTGAAAGCCTATGATGCTTGTAACGCAAACAGTTATCATGATAAGCGTCAGGCTGCGCAGTCGCTCCAAAGTGGGGACATTTCTAAAGCGCGTTCATTGCTTACATCCGCAGTTAGCACAACTGTTGCCGATACAACCGGATGCAATGGAGCGGAAGCAGCTATCTACCTTGAAGATTTACAGGTGCGCCAATCAGGACATCCCTATGGCATGGTCGTGGTTAGCTTTGATAGCGGTCCCGGTAATGCCGACCCTCACGGTGGTACGGACAGACACATTCTGTATGCGGCCTATACACAGGAGCTTGTCGGAGCATATATCGCGCAACAACAATACAATTTGACACAGATGAAAACGCCAGGGGCACCTTTACTCTACCTTATCCTGGCAAACACGACTGGTGTTGAGCAGGGAGCATTGCAAATAGCAGAAGTGGCAGCATCGCTAGCAAGTGGAGGTACATCGCCCCAGCAATTGGGACTTTTAACCTCAATGCCAGTAGGGAAAACACACCCTGTCTTAGGTGTGCTAGGGCTTGGACCAAGTACATTAGTGCGTGTTGCCTTGCCGATTATGTGTCGTGCAGGTCTGCCTCTTATTGTACCAACAGCTACAGGACTTTTCATCCTCGACATTATCACCAGCACAGCCTTATATAGACATTGTACACCGGGATTTGCATTTGTGCGTTTCTCGCCCGATGACGACCGCCAAAGCTCTGTTGGTGCGACCTTTGCCGCAGACAAGCTGCACGTTCATAATGCGGCAGTTTTCTATGACCCTAGTGATCCATCATCAGAAGGATCGGCAAATGGCTTCAGTAGCAACTTCCAGAAATTCGATCATGGCACTATTGTCGCACAAGAAACGGCAGTCGCAAGTGGCATTCTTGATGCTCACGGACGTCCCCAAGCTGCTCAAGATGTCCTTTTGGCTGGCCTCAAGGACGCACTAAATGCGCAACCACGTCCAGAATTAATTTACACGTCCCTGCTCACAAATGATGTAGTGGTACTCGCACAGGCGATAGCACGGCTACCACAAAATCAACAGCCAATTTTGATGGTGGGTGGAGAATATATTATGCCATCGGCACTACAAGGTCTAGTACAGTGGACAAGACAACAACAACTATCGTTACCCAAGATATTTGTTTCAATGTCGTCGGCAGCACGACCTCCAACTGAAAGTTGGCCTAAACAGTTCTACGCGAGTTTCTGCACGTCGTTCGCGGCACCGGGGAACTACTGTAGTGGTGCGGCTGCACTCGATCAGGGAGCACTTTTCTTTGGAGATGGCATTGAGATTGTGGTGAAGGCAGTTGGTCCGATTGCTAACAAGGACAACTTTCCAACAGAAGCACAAATGGTGCAACGAATTAGCCAGGAGAATTTCGCTGGCGTGAGTTGTCCAATAGCACTACATATCCAAAGTCTGGTTGTCGTTGTAAGTACGAAGGTCTTACCTGTTGTGCTAGGCATTCAAGGGGATGGAAGTTTGCAGATAGTAGGGTAGAGAAATGGGGATGGCATGGAAGTATTGGTTGTCACGCTAGCATTTACGACGCCTGTAAAAGATGTAGACACACTTGCACGTATACAGCTCGTTCAAGAGACGATACGTAATACACAAGGTTTGGTGGCTTCTCGTTTTTATCGAGGACGAGGAGCATCGCCTTGTTACGCGATACTCACAACATGGGAAAGTGATGAAGCATGGAAACAGGCACAAGAACGCTACAATCCTAAACAGTTGCTTTCTAGTTCGGCAGCAGAACTTTTCGTTTCTTCGCCCGAACAACTGCTCTTCACTTATCTGTGGGGTTATATTCGTCCAGCCGCCTCTCCTGAACTTGCCGCAATTCACCTGGCAACCGTTCGACCGGAACAGGCTGATGTAGCGCAACGTGGCTGGATTGAGGGATTAAAAAGACAAGCAACGCACTCGTCGCTTGCCTTTGGATTTCTTGCACGTGGTACAGCCGAACCGCTTTCATCAATAGAGCCACGTTTGCCATACACCCAAGGCAGTACGTTTCTCAATTTGCTAAGTTGGTCAAGCGATAGAGAACGTGAGGATTTTTACACTGATGATCACTTCACAGCAATTCATCGCTTTATCAGCGGTATAGGAACGATGCAGATAGTGACACTGGAGCCATTGTAAAGCAGTCTATCTAGTCCGAAGAGGTTTCTGCAACAGGTTTATCGTAGTACTTTTTCAGTTCCATCTGTAGAAGATTATGGTCTGCCCAAAGTTGACTAGTAAACGTGTGATATTCACCATCACACAGAGGGATAGAATTGAGACATTTACGATGTGGCATGAGACGGAAACGCAATGCTGTTCCATCTACATCAATCCAGATGTGACGACGTGTGTAGCCCGTTCCCCACTTAAAAAGGACGGTTGAGTCGTACTCTTCGAACCATCCGCGTCCCTTAAGAAGATTTTTGTTGATGCTTTGTAACATTTCAGCAAGTCCACTATCACGCAAAACGCGCTTGGCATTCTCACGTTTCGCAAGACGTGTTACCTCTTGCTCGTTTTGTTGCTCCTGTGGAATTTCGTCCTGGCTCGTAGGAGTTCCTGCCTTTCGATAGAATATAGTTAGTTTTCACTCTAGCATATCACAAAATTAAAAATAGAACCACACTGTTGTCAGAACTCAGCGAATGCATCTTGTTTCGTGGTTCTTCTCGTATGTTGCATATTCATAAGAGAAAGAACAGGCGGCATTTCTGAAACGCTCATATGTGAATGGTCCTGGTAATGAATGCTACGCGGCGGAGAGATAGAAAACACGTTGTCGGAGGATTGTTTAGCGTGACGTTTCGCGTCAGCTACAAGGACGCCAATTTCATCGAGATTGTGAGGATGTCGAAATTGATTGTTGACAACGCCAATAGAAAGAGAGACAAGTGGAAACTGGTAGGCGCGTCCTTTACGATCTACACCACTAATTGAGCCTCGGTCCAGGTCTTCATGTCTATAGAGTACCATGCTTTGTTGTTTGTAACGGTCAAGAATATGTTCACACAAAAGTTGTGCTTTGTCGGGTGTCGTCATAATGAGAAAGTCATCACCGCCGATATGTCCAACGAAGTCTGTAATATTACCGAGCTCGTAGACAGCACGTTGGCATACCTGCCCAACCAGTAGAATCATATTGTTGCCAGCAAGAAAGCCATAGACATCATTAAAAGCCTTGAAATTATCAAGATCAAGATAGAGAAGGCTCCACTGGTCTGCGCTATTCAACTTACTACTTATAGCACGCTCTAGCTGTAGACCTCCAGGAAGTTGCGTAAGTGGAGAGAGTGAGCCTTGTTGCATACGTTTCAGTTGACGGCGGATGCGTGCAAGCAGTTCGTCTGTATCAAAAGGTTTTGTAATATAGTTGTCAACACCTAACTCGAAGGCACAGGTTTTATCGGCATGCGACACGCAAGCACTCAAGACAATGATAGGAATATTCATTGTTTTAGGGTGATCGCGTAGTTGCCTCACCACCTCATAACCATTCATGACTGGAAGCATAATATCCAGAATAATGAGTTGCGGCATTTCACGAAGCGCGAATTGTACAGCATCTTCGCCGTTAAGGACAGTAACAGTGGAATAGCCCTCAATATCTAACGTTTCTTTAAGAAGTTCAGCAAGGGTTGGCTCGTCCTCAACAACTAAAATGGTCGTCATATGTGCTCCTGCCTCTACATTTTACAATACTTTAGTATCTCGGCCCAACGACAAAAGTGCCACATTAAACCATAGCACAATGCATCAAGGTTGTCTGTAATATAGTATTGTTCTCTACCACTACGCCTTTGCACATCATCGTGAAACAGGTGTATTTCACATTAATGCCCACGTATGGGCATATTGCGCTAAAAATGAAAAATACTCTCTGACGCAAGTTTCTTTCGCATCGTATAGAATTACAGGCAACCACACGTGTTCAACATGATATAGCACAAGCAAGAGGCTCAAAGCAATCCACTTCCATGAAGGATAAGACGCGAAAAATAAAAGAACGAAAAAGCCCGTTGCTTTGCCATAAAAACACGTAAATAGTATAAGAAGTAGGTTTCGACGTGCGATATGTACCACATCTGTCATACTTAGTATAACATTCCTACACATACTTGCAAGGGTTTTGTTACACAAATCGCATTGATTCGTAAAAATGCGCACATTTCTCACGTCCTATGACTTTTGGGTATATGTTACGTTACTCACATCTTTCTGAAGTCCTATAAGACTAGTTGACGCACTACTCCTTACTTCTGGATAACATAATTCCACTTCCATTTTCTAAAGTCTTAGCTAGTTGACGCATTGCTACTCTTGATATACTATAGTATCTAATGAGTAGCAACGCGGAAGGGTAAACAATGACCTCATCAGCAATAGCTGAGCGACCAATCACATTTCACAGTAAGGGACAGCCAACATTTCTCCTCGAAGGAATGCTTCATGTACCCAGAAAAGCAGAACACATGCCATGCGTGATACTCTGCCATCCGCAACCCGCGAGCAGTGATATGAATGATACACTAACAGTAGCATTAGCGAGAGACCTCGCGGCTACTGGCATGCTTGCGTTACGTTTTAACTTTCGTGGCGTACAAAAAAGCCAGGGTCAGCAGACTGAGGGACGGTTAGAGCCACTTGATCTAGCAGGTGCTATCGACACAATAGTAAAAATACCTGGAGCAAATCCAGCGAAGGTATGTGTTATTGGTCACGGCTTTGGAGCGTACATTGCGCTTCTTTATGGACCTTTTGATCCACGAATACGTACCATTGTAGCAATAAGCTTACCACTTTTTCGTGCCGCAAATGGTTTTCCTCGCCCATTTGAGCGTCCAAAGTTGTTTGTTACAGGCGAGTTTGACGAAATATGTCCACGCTATAAGCTCGAACCCTTCGTTGAGCAGCAAACAGGTCCCAAAGGTCTTAAAGTGATCACAGGAGCGCGACATCTCATGCGAGGCTATGAAGAGGCGACCGTGACAACGGTTACAAAATACATAAAGACATGGGCGACAATGCCCGGAGTGTAGATAACATATGAATCCCAGTAACCCCATTATCGTTCAAAGTGATCGTACCATTTTGTTAGAGGTAGATCATCCATTGCACGCAGAAGCAAGAGATGCACTTGCTCAGTTTGCCGAGCTAGAAAAGTCACCAGAGCATATTCATACCTATCGACTCTCACCACTTTCGCTTTGGAATGCGGCAGCGGGTGGTATGAGCGCGTCTACAATTCTTGAGCTTCTAACACACTATAGCAAGTACGCAATTCCTTCAAATATCGCAGTGGACATTCGTGAGTATATCAGCCGTTATGGGCGCATCAAACTGATTCGTGAGGGGGATGCGTTATTGCTCACGTCACAGGATACAGCATTGATTGTCGAGGTGATGCATCACAAACGCACGCAACCGTACATCTTACGACAGATAGATCGTAACACAATTCAGGTTGATGCCTCACGACGTGGACATATCAAACAATCGCTCATCCATATGGGATTTCCCGCCGAGGATTTAGCAGGTTATACCGATGGTTCAGGGCTACCCCTCAAATTAGTCTCACCAACTCACCAAGGAAAGATTTTTGAGCCACGAGGCTATCAGTATGCGGCTTCATCAGCGTTCTATGCCGGTGGTGCGCCAAGCGGTGGTAGTGGTGTTGTTGTCTTGCCGTGTGGTGCTGGCAAAACGATTGTTGGCCTGGCAACAATGGCGGATATTCAACGAGCCACACTTATTCTGACGCCAAATACTGTTGCGGTACGTCAATGGATTAACGAGATTCTCGATAAGACCGATATTCCACCAGAAATGGTCGGCGAATATACGGGAGAGCGCAAGGATATCTGTCCAATAACGGTGAGCACTTACCAGATTCTTACCTACCGCCGCACCATCAAACACGAAGATGGAACCGAAGAGGAAACGTATCCACATTTTTCGCTCTTCACCAGCTACGACTGGGGCTTGATTGTCTATGATGAGGTACACCTGCTACCAGCCCCAGTCTTTCGTGTCACGGCTGAAATACAGGTCCGTCGTCGGCTAGGTTTGACGGCAACACTTGTACGCGAAGATGGACGCGAGGCAGATGTCTTTAGCCTGATCGGGCCAAAGAAGTATGATGTGCCATGGCGCGAGTTAGAAAAGCAAGGCTGGATCGCAACCGCGGAATGTCATGAGATTCGAGTTGGGTTAAGTGAAGATGAACAGATGAACTATGCGATGGCAGAGGTGCGCGAAAAATATCGTATCGCGGCTGAAACACCTGCGAAAATATCGGTAGTTCGTCATCTCGTTGAGCAGCATGCAGATGACCAGATACTAATTATCGGACAGTACATTGATCAATTGAAGCTACTTGCAGAAGAATTAGATGCGCCGCTGCTCACAGGCCGTACTCCAAACGGGCAACGTGAGAAACTTTACGAGCAATTTAGACGCGGCGAGATCAAACGAATGGTGGTTAGTAAGGTTGCCAACTTCGCTATCGACCTGCCTGATGCGAACGTTGCGATTCAAGTTTCAGGAACGTTCGGTTCGCGGCAAGAAGAGGCACAACGCTTAGGGCGTATCCTGCGTCCGAAAAGCGATGGTGGGCTAGCATACTTCTATTCCGTTGTCACACGCGATACGCGCGACCAGGAGTTTTCCGCCAATCGCCAGTTGTTCCTCACCGAGCAGGGATATCGTTATGTCATCGAGGATGCAGAGGTGTTGTTAGCCTTGTAATATACATCTCTCTGATGACTGTTGTAGACCGAACGTGTTCGGTCTACAACAGCTATAGCTTGACATGCACTCTTGATGAGTGATATTTTGGGGAAAGAGACAAATTTTAATAGAACAGAGGATGGCATGGCAAAAAGCTACATCGACGTAACAAGCGAGGATTTCACGGAAAAAGTTTTACAAGCGTCACAGTTGGTGATTGTCAATTTTTCAGCAGAACAGGTGAACGCGAGTCAGATATTAGAACCAGAGTTTGAAGCAATCAGCAAAGAGTATCAAGGACGAGCCTTGTTTGCTAGGCTGGATGTTACAGGACATGAAGAGATTACCAAGCAGTGGAATATCGAGGGAGTTCCAACGCTTCTCTTTTTTAAGAATGGACAAGAGATTTATCGTATCAAAGGCATTATGATGCGAGATAAGCTTCGTCGTCAGATAGAAGGTGCGCTCCTAGCGAACTAGCAGTATTATGGAGAGTACTCTTGTTTGTATATTTTTACTTATGTGGAGGTTGAATTGGTCGTGTTGCATGTATATCCGATTCGTTTAGAAGCATCATTGCATGAAACTATTTGGGGTGGACGTAAATTGGAGCGCGAGAAGTGGAAACAACTTCCTGACGGTGATGTCGCCATTGGAGAAGCGTGGGAAACCGAAATTTCTACCATCGTCCAAAACGGTCCACACGCAGGAAAGACGTTAAGCACACTCGTTGACGAATGGGGACCGTCATTGCTAGGAGAACAAGCAATGGCAATCTTCGGTCCCCGCTTTCCTTTGCTCGCAAAATTCATTGATGCAAACGCGAATCTTTCGGTACAAGTACATCCCGAGGACACGTACGCCGCATTACATGAAGGTGGTAAACTTGGGAAAACCGAGTTCTGGTATATTCTTGCGGCAGAGCCTGATGCGAAGATTGTCTATGGCTTTAAACATGACACCCAGAGAGAGGCTGTACAACACGCAATCGAACGTGTAAAGCTGGAAGAACTTCTTCATGAAGAACCTGTTTCTGCTGGCGACATTGTGTTTGTACCAGCAGGAACGGTTCACGCGATTTGTTGTGGTGTGCTCCTATACGAGTTGCAAGAATACTCGGATGTGACATACCGTATGTATGACTACGGACGCCTTACACCTTCTGGTCAGCCACGCGAGTTGCATGTTGAACGTTCTTTAGATGTTTCACACTATACAGCTGCACATCATGTCAAAGCAAAACCAGTTGTTTTGTCAGGTGGCACTGGCTATGAGGAACGTTGTCTTGTAGCTTGTCGCTACTTTGTAACACGAGAACTTCTCCTAAAAGAGGGTGCAAGTGTGCAAAGAGATACCGCAGACAGTTGTATTATTCTTTCGTCACTAGGTGCCGAGGTACGTGTTCATTACGGAACTGCGCTTGCACAGAGTGAGAGTTTAGTACGCGGGCAAACCATGATTCTACCCGCTGCATTAGGCACCTATCGTATAGAAGGTAGCGGTGCACTCCTGTTCTCGTATGTACCAACAGCAGATGATACCGCATTGCTAGCGTGGCAAAGAGCTAATGTGTAAAGAGGAAGTGTTGAACGGCAAAATATTTGTCGTTCAACACTTCCTCTTTACTCTTTACGCCGTTTTTTACGCTCTTCCTCAAGATCGGTGATGGTTCCTTCGACAACCTTTGCTTCTTCTGGCTCAGCTTCAGGAAAGGTATAGGGAGAAGAAGGACGACGGGCGGAGAAGGTTCGCTGCATTCGACTTACATCAGAGATTGTTTGTGATATGGTTGTGCTAATATTGAGTGCGAACAGAATGCCATACAACGCACCCCATACCGCTAAACCTACTAGTAAAGTAATAACTCCTGCTACAATGCCGTTTGTTATGCCGCTTACTTTGGCACTTAAGTAGGTTTCGTATAGAACCATTCCAACAATGGGTAACCAGAAAAAACGCACAAGAACTTTTAGTAACCAGTGGAGAAACCACCACACGGCTTTCACCGGATCAGAGGGCATATTCCATGGTGGAAAAAGCTCTCTCTTTCGTTTTATATTTCTCATAGCAGCCTCTTTAGTACAGCACTTTCTGTACTCACGCTTATTGTACCAGTGTCTGAGTACGAATGCTAGTACAATATTTTCAGCTATGGAGAAAGCGTTAGAGTATCTTCTCCAGTAGAGGTTTTCAGAGGTTGCGATAGCGACGAAATATCACGATATGTCTCGAAAGAGATAGGACCATAGGTCAGTGTATACGGGTTAACGGTGAACATTTGTACCTTGATGTCAGAGAGCCGATTTTGCTTACCTGATTGCTCTAGGGGTGAGAGCAACGTATCGCCCGATTGCATCGCTGTAAATCCACAAAGACTGCCCGTTTCTGGTCTTATAGCAGTAGGGTTTTTATATTGAGCGACGTTGTACCAATAGACTTTTTGGTAACTAGGTTGCGCAGAACGCAGAAAGCGCCATTGTGCAACAAGCCATGAACTGCCATTGAAAGAAAACGAACGCGCGGAAGAGTTAAGGAGTTGGAGATTACTACTAAAGCTTGCTCCCCCTGTTTGTCTCTCCATCGGCTGCACGATGTATAGTTTAAATGGCGAACCACTGAGTCGCCTGGGTGTTGCAATTAACGTTGCCGTGGTAAAGTGCCGTACCAGTGCTTCAGTGAATGGACTATACGGCCCAATTAACATAACCGCAGGACCGTTAGCAATACTCGGTAAAACGGCACATCTGTTCGAGTCAAATACAGTTGCTGGTGTTTGCATTTGTTGACTAAGATAACGCAATGCCGCCTGTGTTGAAGCATCAGAAGATACATATACATGCTTAAAGTGATGCTGTTGTGCCACCTGATCGGCTTCGTGTAAGGCATTCTGTAACGAGTGCAGATCTGAGTAGTAGGGATGCGAAAGTACCATATCATTAAAGTTGCCACGAACCGCATCAAGTACACCTGCTGTACTTCCAGCAAGCTGCGCAACAATAAGAAGGCATGTAAGAACGTAGAGAACATAACGTATACTAGTAGTCCACGCTTGCTGCCTTTGTAGCAACTGACCGCTTTTTACAATGAAAAGGCCAATCAGGATAAAGGGACCGGGCATAAGAATAATTATATAATGGGCGTAGAGACCGATAGAATGTCGCGTCAAGAGAAGAAGAGGCACAATTTGCCAGACGAGTAGCAACAGTAGACCACAACGATAGGGATTAGCCCGCAGTAGAATCAAGAAATTGCTGATACGCGACCACCACGATTTTTTCGTATTATTCCGTGCGTCAGAAGAAGGTACAATCGGACGAGACCAGAGTACAGAAATCAGCGCAACTACAGCTCCACCTATTACCAAGATAGTCATTGCGCCTCGTGTCCATACGAGTGCTGGCACCAACCTACCAAGCAACGTATGCTTATCAGGTACATTATCGTAGTCATATGGGCTGAGAAAGAGTCGATAAAAGGTCCATGCTTTATTGTCAATGAAAACGGGTTGTTTTGTAACCCCTAGCAGCGTGTGCACATCAATAAAATTGGTGGAGACTTCCCACAAGAGATAGGGGAAGTAGGAAATAAAGAGTGCAACAATTCCCAATAAAAGATCACGCCAGCGTAGAGTTTTCGGCGCGAGAAGCATTGCTACCCCTAAAGGAAAGGCCATCATAATACCTGATGCATGAAGTTGGACAAGAATACCAAGTAAAAAAATCGCTGGAGCCAGCCATCCTTTTTTCCGCTCGACAACACCCCAGAAGAGCGTGAAGAGAAAAAGAATCGTGAGAATAGGCAACAGATTTTGGTTCCAGATAAAACGCGAGTAAAAAATAGGGCGTGCAGCAACGGCATAGAGCAGTGCCCCAATCGTCGCAGCACTCCGTCCATAGTAGCGACGCACAAATATATACGTGAGCAGGACGGAGAGCGTCATGAGTACGCCAACCATGACTGCACCCCAAAGAGGATTGGCACTAAAGGCGGCAGGCAGCATAAAGAAATAGATGATCGCGGGTGGATTGTAGATATGAATAGAGGCAATATTGCTTGTTGCGACAAGAAGGCCATGACTCACTGCATCGTGAGCCATGCGAAACACGGCAGCCTGGTCGTCGTCAAACTCCGTTGTATCAATGCCGTACAATCGTAGAAAGCCAGCAACAATGACTATAAGATATATTTCCCAACTCAAGAGCCAGGGGCGAAGCAAAGCGATGCGGTTAGAATGACTTTTTTCTTCAATGGTAGACGAGCGGTGCTCGGTTGGAGTGAGACTCATTGTGCCAATGCACTCCTAACCGCTTCAATTGTTGGCTTGACAACGGCTCCACTTCCTCCTTGTGGCATGCCTGTCTTGCTATCTTTCAATAGAGTGCCAGTAAGGATACCAACGACACGCTCATCATGTTTGATGACGCCACGTTCCACAAGTTTTCGTGCACCTGCTAGGGAAGCTGCCGATGCAGGTTCACAACCTATCCCCGAACGATCAATGATGGCCTTCGCCGCAAGAATTTCGGCATCACTTACGGACTCCACGATACCATCGCTTTCCTCAATGACACGACGTGCACGAGTATAGCTGACGGGGTTGCCAATCTTGATCGCCGTTGCCACGGTCTCAGCATGAACTAAGAAACGCTCAGTAAACTTGCTCGTGAAACTGCGATAGAATGGGTTAGCACCTTCTGCCTGAATCGATGCGATGCGTGGCATATGACTAATGAGTCCAAGCTGATATGCCTGACGAAATGCCTTACCAATTGCCGAGGTATTGCCAAGGTTGCCAGCCGGAAGCACAAGCCAATCGGGTGCTTGCCAGTCCAGTTGTTGCAGTAGCTCGAAGCCAATGCCCTTTTGACCCTCGACACGGAATGGATTTAGCGAGTTAAGCAGATAGATACCCATCTCGTTACAAACGCTTTCAACAAGACGCATTGCGTCATCAAAATCACCCTCGATCTGCACCGTTTCCGCACCATAGGCTAGCGTTTGCGCAAGCTTGCCGCCAGCAACATTACCAGCCGGTAGGAAGACAATCCCTCGCATACCAGCCTGTGCTGCATATGAGGCAAGGGAGGCAGAGGTATTACCTGTTGAGGCACATGCGACAGCTTTCGCGCCCATTATGTGTGCCATCGTGACGCCAACCGTCATGCCACGATCTTTGAAACTTCCTGTCGGATTTTCGCCCTCATGCTTGAGAAAGAAGCGGTCTAATCCAGCATACACACCGATCTGACGATGCCCAATGCGGCCAGTACCGCAATTTTCCATACCTACTGGATAAAGTGTTGTATTTCCTTCAGGCCGACTGATAACGTAAGAACTGGGCACGGGCAAAATAAGTTCTCGGTACCGCCAGACACCACTTGTATCAAGTAGATGTTTATCAATACTGCTAGCCCAAATAGGCGGACCAGAGATACGTTCGTCGAAGAGTTGACGCCACGCGGCACCTGCCGATGGAAGAGCATCAATTTCTGAATCGAAAAAGAGAGCATCCTGTGTCTCTCGGCTTTGTTGCTCAGGATGATTGAAAGGTATTTCAACGTCAAGCACACCACCGCAGTCACAACGATAGCGTGGCACAGGAAGAGCGAATGACCCTGCCTCTATCGCGGGATAGAGAGCGAGGCATTCAACACAGCGCAACATTGTAGAAGCGAGCGCCTGCATTGCATCGCTAGCAGGGGCTTTGGATACCTGGTTATTCTCCTCGCCCGCCCCCTGGCTTGGCTGGAGACCAGTAGAATTGATCACCATGACGTGCGCTTACTTCCTTTCGTATGCGACTGCGCGACGGATTGAGAACACGCGCGCCATTTTGGTCTGCGCGTAAAATGCGTCCAGTTCCTTCAATGCCTGCGGCACGAGCAGTTGTTTCCATTGCACGCAGCACATCATTAAAACGAGAACTGGTAAGAGCAATCAAAGATGAACCTCCACCCGAAAGGCTTGCGCCATACGCTCCTGCTGCAATTGCGGCCTGGATAATGTCTGGCATCGCGGGAAAGAGTGCCTGACGATAGGGTTGATGCAGACGATCCTGCATGGCCTCACCGATAACCTCGTAGCGTCCCATTTGTAAAGCTGTGAGCAAAAGAGCCACGCGCCCTGTATTAAACGTGACATCAGCCTTTGAGTAACTGGCGGGCAACAATTTGCGGCCTGCTATCGTATCCATTGGGAACGAAGGCGTGAAAATCACCGCTTTAATCTCGTCGGGGAAGGGTGTTTTAATTGCATGTATCTTCCCCTCCATACTGGTTGTTGCGACGAGTCCTCCTAGCAATGCAGGAGCGACATTATCGGGATGATTGCCCGCCTCGGCCTCTACCGCTAGCTCTAGCAATTCTTCTTTTGGCAAGGCAACGCCTTTAAAACGTAGCCATTCATTTGCCGCAACCAGACCTCCAACTACCGCAGTAGCACTACTACCAAGCCCACAACCCGGCGGAATATTAGTTGTTGTGCGAATGCGTACCGGAGGAACCGCAATTTCCATGCGTTCAAAGAGGAGCGCGAACGAGCGGAAGAACAAATTATCCGCACCCGTTGAAAGTTCTGACCCCAATGCGCCTTCGATTTCAATAACAGGCTGTTGGGGGTCGCCTTTCCTCTCTTCGACCTCAAAGCGATTATAGAGTTGTAACGCGAGTCCGAGACTATCAAAGCCGGGACCTAAGTTAGCAGACGTTGCTGGCGTTAAGACAGTAACAGAAGCAGGTAATACCAGTGCCATCGCTAGCGACCTGCCTTTCTGATGCCCTGTGCATGGTGCATCCTTTCCTAAAGTACAACTATTCTACCATGTTTTGTATCAAGACGAACTGTACAGGTACAAAAGTCACATATGATTGCTGTTCTCCCTCTATATCGGATGTGATATAGAGGGAGAACAGCAATCATGAGGGACACAGTGCATCTGTTCTTCCTACAATCAGATACCGGCAGGAGTTTCTATGCCGCTATCAACAATGTAAAGAAGGTCAGCATCGGTGACATATTTCTTTTTGTCGGCTAGTTTGACAAAGCGGTTGTATGCTGCTTTCAGTTGATCAGCATTTAATTTGTGACCAAGTTGACGCAGGCGGGCATCAAGTCCGTGACGACCAGAATGTTTGCCTAATACCATACGAGTATTGGTCCAACCAACCGATTGTGGTGTCATAATCTCATATGTGAGACGATTTTTCAACATACCGTCCTGATGAATACCCGCTTCATGTGCAAAGGCATTAGAGCCAACAATAGCCTTATTAGGCTGCACAGGAATACCGCTCATACGACTCACGATCTGACTCGTTGCGAGTAGTTCATTGGCATGAATACGCGTGTCAATGTTGCCGAATGAGTCGGGACGAGTGCGCAGAGCCATCACGACCTCTTCAACGGCTGTGTTGCCTGCCCGCTCACCAAGTCCATTGATAGTGACTTCGACCTGACGTGCTCCTGCTTTGATAGCCGCCAGCGTGTTCGCCGTTGCCATACCAAGATCGTTATGGCAATGCGCGCTCATAATCACGTTTTCGATGCCGGGGACACGCTCGCGTATATGGCTAAACAATGCACCATATTCATGTGGAAGTGTATAGCCTACAGTATCAGGGATATTTATCGTCGTGGCACCCGCTTGAATCGCAACTTCAAAAACACGACAGAGATATTCCCAGTCGCTTCGGGTAGCATCTTCAGCAGAAAACTCGACGACTGGACAGAGGTTGCGCGCGTATGTTACGGTCGCGTGAATTTTTTGCAGTGCCTCTTCGCGGCTGAGTCCCAGCTTGTGCTTCAAGTGGATTTCCGAGGTTGCGAGAAACACATGAATAACAGGCTGTTCTGCCTCGCGCACACCTTCCCAGGCAGCGTCGATATCGCTCACCGATGCGCGAGCAAGGCCAGCGACAGCGACACCACGTACACGCTGCGCGATTTCTTTGACTGCGAGGAGGTCGCCGGGGGATGCGGCTGGGAAACCGGCCTCGATGATGTCCACATTGAGTCGCATGAGTTGCTCAGCAACCTGTAGCTTTTCATCAGTAGTCATCGTGGCCCCTGGCGACTGCTCACCGTCACGCAGAGTTGTATCAAAAATTTTTACTACAGCAGAATCTCCCATAGCGTTTTTTCCTCCTCAGGGATAAGATAGATAAGTTCGGGTGTATCAATCAGGGAGACCGAGAGCGCCTCCCCTACATTTCGTGACCTCACGTGTAGGGAAGACCCTTGCGGTCTCCCTGCTACACGCAAATCGCTAAAGTTACTTCGTTGTTTCGGCTTTTACTTCGGGTGTTTCTGTTTTCTTTTGGGTTGGATTCAACCATGGCATCATAGCTCGCAGTTCGCTACCGACCTTTTCGATCTGATGCTGTGCGCCTTCACGCCGCATTGCCATAAAGCTAGGACGACCTGCCTGATTTTCGAGAATCCAATGTGTAGCGAAGGTACCATCCTGAATTTCACGGAGAACCTTCTGCATTTCTGCGCGTACTCGCTCGTCGATGATGCGTGGGCCAGAAACATAATCACCATATTCGGCGGTATCACTGATGGAGTAGCGCATATAGCTCATACCGCCTTGATACATCAGGTCAACGATCAGTTTCATCTCGTGCATGCACTCGAAATAAGCGAGTTCGGGCTGATAACCTGCCGCGACAAGCGTCTCGAAGCCTGTACGAATGAGCGATGTTACACCACCACAGAGAACGGCTTGTTCGCCGAACAGGTCAGTCTCGGTCTCTTCACCGATAGTTGTACGCAGGACGCCAGCGCGAGTAGAGCCAATGGCGCGTGCATAGGAAAGCGTCATAGCTTCAGCATTGCCTGTTGCATCCTGATGGACAGCCCAAAGCGCGGGTACACCGACACCTTCGACAAAGAGCCGACGCATCATGTGACCAGGACTCTTTGGTGCGACCATCGCCACATCTACTCCTGCTGGCGGTACAATCTGCGAATAGTGCAAGCTGAAACCGTGCGCGGTCATCAGCATTTTGCCAGGCGCGAGTCCAGGCTTGATGTCGCGCTCAAAGACTTCACGGTGATTCTGATCTGGAATGAGTATCATGATAATGTCAGCTTGCTCGGCTGCTGCTGCTGGCGTCATGACGCTCAGACCATCGGCTTCAGCCTTTTCACGACTCTTGCTGCCTGTGGGTAGGCCGATGACAACATTACAACCGTTGTCGTGCATGTTCAGTGCATGTGCGTGCCCTTGACTGCCATAGCCAATGACGGCTACACGTTTCTGCTGAATCAGTTCCAGGTTCGCGTCGGTATCAAGATAAATATGTGCCATAAATATATTTCCCTTTTAACGATGTTGTGAGTACAATGGTGGGTTGTAGGAGCGCAATAATAATGCTCTTTCGGATACGCCGCCTTTAGAGATTGCTTCATCGCGTCCTCTTCGCGCCTGGAGTATCAAGAGGACGCGATGAAGCGGTCCCTACGCCTCTGGTGTTCTTTTGTGAAACGGCATCATTGCGCTCTCTACAAGTCGTTACGTTCTCTGATTTGGCTATAGAGGTCCTTACTCATCACCTTTTGAGATAGCGATGCTGCCGGAGCGTGCTATCTCACGAATACCATATGGTTTCAGGTATTCGAGGAGTTGCTCGATTTTCTCTGTGCTAGCCACTATTTCTAGCGTAATGGTTTCTTCGGTTCCATCAACGTGCTGCGCGCCGAAGTGTTGCCCATGTGCAAGCACCTCTTGTACTTGAGAGCCAGTAGCATTGACTTTGACCAAGACCAGTTCGCGTATAATGGCCTCTTGTGCGGCTAGATTCGTAACCTGTGTCACATCGATAATTCTGCGTAGTTGTTCGACAAGTTGCTCGACGCCAACCTCCGAATCGTCCACACCGATGGTGATACGCGCTACCTGTGATTGTATACTACGTCCTAGCACTAGGGTTTGCATATTGGCGCGTCTACGACGTAGCAAGCCAATTACACGATCTACAGAACCGGGACGGTCACGTACAAGCACGACTAAGGTATGAGCTTGCTCAGTTCCCTGTGCAGCACCCGTCTGTCCTGCACGCCCAATCGTTATATTTGTCATCTTATGCGTTCTCCTCAGTTTCCTCAATCATGTGAGTGATTGCCGATCCGGGAGGGACCATTGGATACACGTTGGTCTCAGCCTCGATCACAAAGTCGATAATGACCGTGCCCTCGGTCTCCATCGCGCGCTGAATGGCACTCTCGACCTCATCACGACGCGTAACACGAATACCAGTAAAACCGTATGCTGCCGCGAGGAGTGTGTAGTCTGGACCAGTCATGGGCGTCTCTGAATAGTTGCGAGAGTTGAAGAACTGCTGCCACTGGCGCACCATACCGAGATAGCCATTATTCATGATGGCGACCTTTACAGCAACACCTTCTTGACGTAGTGTTGCCAGTTCCTGAATGTTCATCTGGATGCCACCATCGCCAGCAACAACCCACACGGGAGCATCGGGCATACCCATTTTGACACCCATTGCCGCTGGTAACGCGAAGCCCATTGTGCCAAGCCCACCAGAGGTGATATGACTGTTCTGGCGCGTCCACTCGTAAAAACGGGCGGTCCACATCTGATTTTGACCAACATCGGAGACGACGATAGCATTGCCATCAGTAGCGGCACGAATAGCATTCAAAATGCTCGTTGGGTCTGGATACTCTTCATCATGCTTGATATGCTGTTGGCGTTCCTGCGTTTGCGCTTGCCAACTCCGAATCTCGCTAAGCCATGCACTGTTATTCAGTGGTGTCACAACCTCAGTCAACGCGGTAAGGGCAATCTTCGCGTCCGCGACAATCGGTACTGCCGCAACTTTGACTTTGTGCATTTCGGATGGGTCAATGTCGATATGGATGATAGAAGCGTTGGGAGCGAAGTCAGCGACTTTTCCAGTCACGCGATCATCAAAACGCAGACCAACACCAACAATCAGGTCAGCGTCGCCAATGGCACGGTTGACGTGCGCGGGACCATGCATACCCGGCATACCGATATGCTGTGGGTGTGTATCTGGGAATGCACTCAAACCAAGTAGTGTCGTAATCACTGGAATTGAGGTCTTCTCAGCAAAGGCTTGCAGTTCGTCGTACGCCTGCGAGAAGATAATGCCATGACCAGCCATGATGAGTGGACGCTTTGCCTGCGCGATGAGTTGCGCGGCCTGTGTGATGAGTTGTTCTGATGGATGAGAGGGTTGCTCAAGAGCCATCTGCTCTCGTGCCGTCATGCTCGCGGAAGGACGGTACTTTGCTGTCTTCTGTAACACGTCCTTAGGAACGTCAATCAAGACGGGACCGGGGCGACCACTTTGCGCGACACGAAATGCCTCGTGCACAACATCGGCGATTTCTTCTGTACTGCGAATTAAGAAGTTGTGTTTCGTGATAGGCTGTGTCACGCCGATTACATCAGTTTCCTGGAACGCATCACGTCCAATGAAGTGACTTGCAACCTGGCCTGTGATGGCAACGATAGGCGTCGAGTCCATGAAAGCCGTGGCTAGTCCTGTAACAAGGTTTGTCGCGCCAGGACCACTTGTTGCAACACAGACACCAACCTTTCCAGTAGCCCGTGTATAGCCATCGGCTGCATGCGCTGCCGCTTGTTCGTGGCGTACCAGAACGTGGTGCAGGGCTGGATACGAGGTCAGCGCATCGTAGAATGGCATAATTGCGCCACCGGGGTAGCCGAAGAGCAATTCTACCCCTTCTCGAACAAGAGCTTCACAAAGAATAGCGCTTCCAGACAGTTCGCGCTCGTCATGCTGGTCGTACTGGTTGTTTGTCAGTGCTGTTATTTCAGCGCCCTGTTGTATGGATTTTGCTGCGATTGCCATAATTGCTTTAATCCTCCAGAGTATCAATCAGATAATAAAAAAGAGAACCTCCCGCTAATGGGAGGTCCTCGTGAGGATACCTTCTTCGGATGGGGGGCGTCGTTGCTCCCGTTAATCTCCCTGTGTCATGCGCGTGGTGAGTGTGGCTAGCCGTACCATGTTCTTTGTTTGCCCTACCAGACCTTGAAGACTAATCGGTCTGGTAAGGCATGTAAGGAGGAGAAGGCTAATCACTACCACAAGGCTTACAAGGAGAAGGGTTACTACCAGGAGTACGACTACAAATAAAGAAACCGACGCTACCGCGTCGGTTCCGAGAATAAGCATACTTGCAGCCGCCATGTGCATTGTGTACATTGCAGGCATAGAGGATGGTGAAAAAGGCACACGTTGAGCGCAACTACGACAAGCAGTCGTTGCTGTTTGTGTTGTACTCATTGCTGCTGACATTTTTCGACTCCATACACTACAATACGTTATGTATCGTTTTCTGTAACGCCCTACTACAAGTGCTGCAACGGCATCTTCGCCGGAACACATTGTAGTAGCCGTTTGTTATTTCCGAGCATACACTACTCGGCGGATGCTTGTCAACCCTAAACTAAGACATACTATTGATATTGGAGAAAGCTCACACGGCCTATCATTGAGATATGTGCATTTTTTACATAGCGCGGATAGATGTTTCGACGTATTGCGTAAGATGGTCGGCAGCACGTCGCATATGGATAGTATCACCATACAACTTACTAAGCATTATTGCCCCTTCTAGCATAGAGATGAAGAGAGTGGCAACGACATCCGCATCTACATTAGGGCGCACTTCTTGCTTTGCAATGCCCTTCGCAATGATACGATGAAATGTATCGCGCCAGAAGTCCATCGCATTAGCGGCACGCGCCTTGAGAGCTGGTTGCGCATCATCAGCCTCGATTGCAGTGTTGAGGATAGGACAGCCTCCCTCAACTGGTGGGTCTTCCACCATACTTTTGAAGACCTCGATGAGAGCTAGCAAACGTTCAACAGCATGCTTTTTGTCTTGTAAGGCAGATCGCACTCGTTGCTGAACCAGACCATAGGCGTAATCAAACGCCTCTAATGCAAGTTGCTCTTTACTACTAAAATGATTGTAAATTCCACCCTTCTCTAAACCTGTTTCATGCATGATGTCTGCAAGCGAGGAGCCGAAGTAGCCTTGCCGACTAAACAGTTGCGCGGCCCGTTCAAGAATTCTTTCGCGTGTCTGTGTCCCTTTACTCATCTGTACTCCTCCTCGTAATTCAGACCATTTGGTTTGTATTAGTATAGTGAAGTACCATTGGGCGTGTCAAGTCAAAAAGCAGGGAGACCTTGGGGTCTCCCTGCTTTTTGACTTGACATAGAACAGGAAAAATTAAAGCCTGATTAAAAAGTACTAACTCGGTTGACAGCTAAGGGGTAAAGCAGTACATTTATTTGTACAGATGAGGGAAGAAGTGAGAGTGTATGATATTTTATATTTTGTCTTTAAAGGAGACCATTATATGTGGAATGGCTATGTGGTTTCACTGCATACAACTACTGCTGAGGCCCAACCAATGATTGATATAGACGAGGCACACGCCGTTCCAGGGAAGGGACTAGAAGGAGACCGCTATTTTTTAGGTACAGGCCATTTCTCACACAATCACGGTCCCAGTTATGAAGTAACATTAATTGAAGTTGAAACCATAGACGCGCTAAACGAGGAAAACGAAGGGCCTGCAATACATCCCAGAGATGCACGCCGCAATATTGTTACCCGTGGCGTTCCGCTTAACCATCTGGTTGGACATATATTTCAAGTTGGGGAAGTACGGCTACGTGGTATTCGTCTCTGCCACCCATGTCTTCACATTGCAAAAATTACGCATCATACGCTGCTTTCAGGGCTGATACATCGCGGCGGGTTACGCGCACAAATTCTTACTGATGGCATCATTCATGTCGGTGACCCTGTTATTGACCTGGGAGAAGAACAGTATCCTGACGCTGGCAACTCTGCGCAAGAAACGCTTGACGATACTCTCGCCGAGGAAGAAGTATTCGCCTAAACATCATAGGAGTTTGCCAACAGTAATGAGCAGCAATTCGATACAATTCAGCACATCAATGTGGCGTGGCAACGTTCATGCCCTCTACATTGCGAAGATAGCGGGCGCAGCGATGCTCTCGTTAGAACAGGTACGTCTTGTAGAAGGTCGAGGCATCGAAGGTGATCGCTATTATAACAATATGGGAACGCATTCTGACGATGATGAGCCATGGTATGAGGTGACGCTCATCGAGAACGAAACAATTAATGCTCTCCGTCAAGAAAAAAAGATGATGCTTGATGCAGGAACACCTCGGCGCAACATCGTCACACGAGGCTTTGCGCTTAATCATCTTGTGCATCGTACCTTTCGCATTGGAGAGGTTGTTTTGTATGGGCAAGCACTTTGTGAACCATGCCCAAATCTTGGAGATGTGACAAGCCACAAGCTTATGATGGGCCTTATTCATCGTGGAGGACTCGGTGCTCGCATTCTTCGCGGTGGAACCATTCACATAAACGACGAAATCGAAGAGGTCCGCGTGGACGAGAAAGACCTCCAGCACGCACGACTTTAATAGAGAACAAAGCAGTTAATATATGGCAAAAAGGAAACGTCTATGAAAATGAATGGTTCATATACCTTTCAAACCTCACGCGAACGCGTCTTCAGAGCATTCACAAACCCCGTACTTCTACAAAAAACTATTCCGGGTTGTGAGTCTGCATGGTACTCTGCTGAACATGGTCATATGAAAGTACGTCTTGTGACACCTGTACCAGGACTAGAGGGACCCTACGATGTTACTATCACAGTACTAGAGCAAAAGGAACCACATACGATGGTGCTCCAGGCTGGACGTAACGGTCGCATTGGAGGAAAGATTCAGACAATAACACATATAGCTCTTACAGACGTAGCCGAAGAAACACTACTTACATATGACACAACGGCAGAACTCGAAGGGCCAATCGCTGTCGCCAATAATCCTCTCTTCCAAAAGATGGCAAAACATTCTTTAAAGACCTTCTTCAAAAATCTCAATACAACTCTCGTTACTCTGTCTTGACACACATACACGCTAGCAGGTATAGTTCATTTAAGACCG
>CAZZVE010000033.1:0-35132 GCA_964657325.1 uncultured Ktedonobacterales bacterium | reverse complement strand
ACACAGGGTACCCTGTGTTTGGTATCATGTGACGTTATCAATACACGCTTGCCCCTACACAACAAGTCCTTTATAATGAACGTATTATTCGCCTTGGCATCATGATATAAAGGATAATCATTCATGGAAATAGAGGGTACATATACACTGCACGCGACGCCAGAAGAGGTGTGGGACATCCTGGCGGATCAGCAAATGCTTCTGCACACGATACCAGAAATAAAGCAGTTAGAGCGTGTAGACGACTATACACAAACATTGGCACTGCATTTGACCTATGCTCCACTTCTGGGAACATATTATGGAAGCGTCCGTATTGCTGAACGTCACTATCCAAGCCTCTCGCACATTACTATTGAGAGTGTCCGTGATACGCAGAACACAATGAGCGGCGAGGCCATTCTTGATTTACAAAGTCATGAGAATACAACAATTGTTTCCTATAAAGGAGACATCTCGCTTCACAAAGCTGGCGCACAACTACAACGTACAGTGATTAAAGGTGCTATGAAATTATTGATCCAGCAATTCTTTACCGCGCTGGAAGAGCAATTGTGGCAACAACAAGCAGAAAAGAAACGTGTGGAAGAGGAAATAGTTATACGAACAGTGATTCAGCGTCCTCCTACTCAAGGCCGCCCTCGTGCGAACCAGCAAGAAACACAGCGTGTATCGTTTCTACAACGCATTGTGCATCTGTTACGACTTGGGGAAGGCAATGCATCGGAGGAAATACGCTGGACACAACGCATTCGTCGCACAGGGTATGCGTCGATGTTGCTCTTTCTCGTCTGGGTTGGCACCCGCATCATTCCACGTCGTTAAAGTGTAGCATACAAAAACGGAGGCTGCATATCCGCTCAAAGAGCAGATATGCAGCCTCCGTTTTTGTATTATTTATCCATCATCGCTCTAAGACGTGCCTTCCACGGATCGTCATCCTCTGAAGCTGTATCGGTTTGTTCACTTTGCCCTACAGTCCAGGTACGTGTTCCATCATTGGACGTTGTTGGCGTAGCCTGTTTTGGCTTTGTTTCTTTGTCACCAAGATTACGGAGAGCCGCCTGTGCTGCTTTCCGCACATCATCTACTGGATCAGTAAGCAATGGGCGAATGGAGTCCTGTACCGATTTCACGCCCAAACGCCCAAGCGTACGTGCACCACTGGCGCGCTCGTCTGAAGCGACAGAGTTTAGCAGAGGCACGATATCTGGTGTAAGTTGTGTCAGCGAGAGGTCTGCAATGAGTCGCAAGAGACGGTTGCGGTACAGCGGACGCATGACGACACGCAGTGCTTCACGACAATCGGTTGCGACTTGCGCTTTATTTTGAATGAGTCCCTGCTTTTTGGCTTCAGTGACCGCCATCTCTGCTGACAGGGGTGCAGTACCATACAAAAATGGCTCAATCCATGCTGCGACAGGAAGCGGTTCTTCCATGTACTCATGCATTTTGAGAATGGTGGAATAGTGCGTGTCGAGCCAGTAATACAGAGCAAGTGTCACCTCAGCGTCACGTGCGGCATAGGCAACCATCGCAGGTGGCAGAGGACGACGTAACCAGTCAGTGCGCTGTAGACTTTTGTCCAGTCGATAGCCGAACGCGCGTTGTAGCATGCCAGCTAACGACGATTCGTGCTGTCCGAAGATTGAACGGCTCGTGGCTTCTAAATCATAGTAGTGTGCAACCTCTAAGCCGCGATCAGCCATCACGCGCAGGTCTGCCCCTGCACCGTGCAGTAAAATGCTATAGTGAGGGTCCTCAACAATTGTAGCAAGTGGCGAAAGATCGTTCAAACGCAGAGCATCAACAACAAAACATGTACCGTCAACGGCGATTTGTAGTAGAGCGAGACGTGGTGCGGAAGACTGAGCCTGTTGTTGGGCGTGTGAACGCATCTGTGAGAATTCAGCATCAATAGCGATGACCGTCGCCTTTTTGAGAACAGCAACAGCCGCCAACAACTGCTCTGGACGATCAATCCATGTGCGTTCGCCTCGTGGTGGCAGTTGCCCTAACGATGGTGTTACACCAGTATACCCTTGTTGTGTGCGAACAGCGTCCCCAGACGCTGCATGTGGTACGTTCTCGTTCAAGGAAGTCGTAACTTCGCCTTCTTTGTAGTATGCTACAGGAATGGTGTGTCTCTTACACTATACCAGATAACGCAAGGGGGTTCTATATGAAGCAATTCCTGCCTACTTAGACATAATCTGAATACGCACCATTGCTGTAGTCTCAGCCGCACGCATTACCTGGTCAAGTGGTATCTCACCATCGGCACTCATCTTTACTTCATAAAACTTAGCTGTATCAGGTTGTTCACGAAACATCTCTGTAAGACCATCAGCAATAGCTTGCTTATCGTCATTGACAGCTACTCCTAGACCATTGAGCACTCTCCCCTTTAGATGTAGTGTTACTGGTGTTTGGTCTTGAAAATTTTTCCACCATGTTCCATGTGTGAAACAGGTAATTGTATCTCCATCCTGCTTATATCCGACTGGAATAGTAAAACGTTTTCCACTTTTACGTCCCGTAAAACTAAGCACGATTAATCTTTTACTCATAACTCCATGCAGCGGAGAACGCAATAGAGCTATTAACACATCATTTACAAACTTAGGCGGAACTCCACCTCGTGTTTTATAGACAGTAGTAGTATTTGTTGCCACTTTAAATTTCCCTTTCTATAAAGTGGTATATTTCCTTTATGGAAGTAAATATACAATGAAAAGAAAAGATTGTCAAGTTCTTGTAATAGATACTTGAGGGGGAGACAAGGATGAGAGGATGCAATGCGCAAATACCATAATTTGCACCCCTTCCCCTGCTATGCTACACTGAAACAGCCACGGAGAGGGTGGCAATGTAGCAAAAAGGAAACGTTTTTTATGAGTGAAAATACACCAATCACAGTTGCGCACGGTGATGGCATCGGGCCGGAGATTATGGATGCCACCCTGCACATCATCCAGGAAGCGGGTGCTCGCATTACAATCGAGCCAATCGAGGTTGGCGAGAAGGTCTATCTGCGCGGTATCAGCGCGGGAATTGAGCCGAGTTCGTGGGAGTCACTACGCCGAACAAAAGTATTTCTCAAAGCACCTATCACGACTCCTCAAGGTGGTGGGTACAAAAGTCTCAATGTCACAACACGTGTGACTTTTGGACTCTATGCAAATGTACGGCCCTGCGTGGCCTATTACCCGTTCATCGACACAAAACATCCTGACATGAACGTGGTAATCATGCGCGAAAACGAAGAGGACCTGTACTCAGGCATTGAGTATCGCCAGACACACGACATGATGGAGTCGCTGAAACTCATTAGCTATACTGGCTCCGAAAAGATTATTCGCTACGCCTTCGAGTATGCACGAAGCAATAACCGCAAGAAAGTAACCTGCTTCATGAAGGATAACATCATGAAGATGTCCGATGGCTTGTTTCATAGAACGTTCGATGAGATAGCGAAAGAGTATTCCGATATTCAGAACGAAAGCTGGATTGTCGATATTGGAGCCGCCAAACTTGCCGATACGCCAGAGGCGTTTGATGTCGTTGTGATGCCTAATCTGTATGGTGATATTCTTTCCGATGTCGCGGCACAGATCGCTGGTTCGGTTGGTCTAGCGGGTTCAGCTAATATCGGTGATAACTTCGCTATGTTCGAAGCTATTCACGGCTCGGCCCCACGTCGCGCAGGTCAAAACCTTGCCAATCCATCAGGCTTACTCCTGGGCGCGGTCATGATGCTTGTGCATATTCAGCAACCAGAGGTTGCCACACGTGTACACAATGCGTGGCTACGCACCATCGAGGATGGCATTCACACCTACGATATTTATGTCGAGGGTGTAAGCAAGCAAAAGGTCGGTACTAAAGAGTTTGCCGACGCCGTTGTCGCACGTCTTGGTCAGCAGCCACAAACTCTGAAAGCTGTAAGCTATAGCCTGGCACCAGAGGAGACGCATCGAGCACATACGCTCAACCCTGAGAAAAACGCGAAGAAAGAACTTGTTGGTGTCGATGTCTACCTGGATTGGAGCAGTGGTACACCTGACCAGCTGGGCGAGGCTATTCAGCGCGCTAATGATACCGAGTTGGAATTGACCATGATTACCAGTCGTGGTGCCAAGGTTTGGCCTCATGGCATGGCGGAAACATCTTATGCCGATCACTGGCGTTGTCGCTTCCTGGCAAGCACAAAGGGAGCTTCGGTCTCACATGCACAGATTGTGACGCTGTTGCAGCACGTTGCGGAACTGGGTTTTGACTTCATCAAAATAGAAAACCTCTACACATTCGATGGGAAAATTAGTTTCTCCGGTGCATCAGGAGATTAAATAGTTGGGATGTACCGTAGCGAGAAATATTCGCATGCGAATATTTCTCGCTACGGTACATCCCAACGAAACAAAGAGGGTTTTTTGTGAGAATAGATGAAATTCTAGCTCAAAACGAGCAATTTTTGCAGGAAAAGCAACTGCCTGTGATTGGTCATGCACCACGCAAGCAGTTGGCGGTCGTAACATGCATGGATTGTCGTTTAGTTGAGATGTTTGAAGAGGCACTTGGTTTGCATCGTGGCGATGTGGTGGAAATGCGTACCGCAGGTGCCACAATCTCGCAAAATGAACGGAAAGGAGGCGCAAACGATCTCATTCGTTCCATCGCGGGAAGTGTGTATCTGCTTGGTGTGCGTGAAGTTATGGTTATTGGTCACACCCAATGTGGTCTGGCTCATGCCAATTCTACCGCGCTTATCGCCTCTATGCAAGCGTTAGGAGTGGACCCAGAAGCGTTGATTGCACGTGAAGGTCTGGGCGATATTAATGGACTTATGACGTGGATAGGCGCATTTCACGATGTGCATCTCAATGTACGCGAAGTCGTCAGTGTAATTCGCAGCAGCCCTTTCCTGCCAAAAATACCTGTGCATGGTTTGGTCATCGACATCATCACGGGGAAATTAGAGGTTGTAGACAGAGCTAGCACATAAGGCTTTTTTATTATGGCAGATACACCAACACAACTTACACATTTGGACGAGAGCGGCAACATTCATATGGTGGATGTAACGGATCGTCCTGAGACGGTACGTGAAGCTATCGCACATGGACGTGTACGTATGCTTCCTAGCACACTACAGCTTATCGAAAGCAACCAAATCTCGAAAGGGAGTGTGCTTGAAGTAGCCAAGATAGCAGGAATCATGGCAGCTAAGCAAACACCACAGCTTATTCCGCTTTGCCATCCCTTGCCCATGACGCATATCGACCTTCAATTTACGCTCAATAGCACGCAAGGACTCATTTTCATCGTAGGACGAACACGCACTACCTACAAAACTGGAGTTGATGTAGAGGCACTCACGGCAGTTACTGTTGCCGCCCTTACCATCTATGACATGTGTAAAGGTGTGGATACCACGATCACGCTTGAACAAGCCTACGTCGCACAAAAAAGCGGTGGCAAAAGCGGTACCGTCGATTTCAAACCTACGAACGAATAAATAGATGTAGCAAGCGAGCATGACAGGGCTTGCCCCTGTCATGCTCACACACACCTTTTACCCTCATTCCTACTACTTTATTCAATCAGCTACCCGTACCTCTAGTAGCAAGAATGTGGTCTCTAACAGATTGCGTTCTTCGGGCACGCTCAGACGTAGTTCTGTCTCGCCGAGTGGCATAATCAGGGTGCCAGTTGTATCAACAGGAACAGCGCTACGAATAGCTCGTGGGTTGCCTCCTAGCCAACGTATCGGCTCAATAAGCGAACCAAGTGCGATTGAGGTAGAAACAAAATGGCCTCGCAGTGATGCATCAAGGTCTTGCAGATGCAGTTCTAGTGTTTGCTCACGCTGTACAACGGTGCCTTCTACTCCCTGTGACTGTAAGACAATTGCAAGCTGGTTTTGGGTTCCCTCTTTTGCTTGTGACAACGTACTGGACTTCTCGCCGCGCCGCGTTACACCCCTTGGCCCTGCAAGCACAGGAGTAAAGGTGTGATCCGCTGGACTTGTTTGAGGAACATTGGGAGCATCAAAAAGTGTCGCAACACGTACGAGGTCGTGTCGAGCTTGCTGGCGTACACTGTCCTGCTTGATACGCGCGCTAAGCTGAATAGCAGCTTGTAACAGGATTCTTGCGGCACTATCGTCGTTCGTCTTGTCATGTCGAGCTTCCCGCAGAATCGCCTCGGCCTGTGTAATCCATGCCTGGCAGAGGTGCGATAACATACGTTGAGGTGTTGCTTCAAGAGTACGCGTGCCCTGGCCAAGAATTGGACGAGGTTCACGTGGATACAGGGCGGCACGCATCGCATCGTAAATCTCCAGGTAACTTTGGTGACAAGTGGAGCAGCCAGCGAGATGATACAGCAATGGAGCATAATGTGTTGCCGCCTGTGGATCATTGTTGAGGAGTGCAAGCACAAAATCAGGAAGTTGTTGATAGAAGTGTTTATGGTA
The DNA here is from genome assembly GCA_964657325.1 of uncultured Ktedonobacterales bacterium. GTDB lineage: Bacteria > Chloroflexota > Ktedonobacteria > Ktedonobacterales > Ktedonobacteraceae > JBBQVS01. Next base: position 28,654 of record CAZZVE010000033.1, on the reverse strand, counting down.
ACTACTATCCTGCAAGAGCAATTCTAGTTGAATATCGCGCTCACCTGTAATAGGACTTTTCTGTGTATTTGTACCAGAGGGTGTAGATGATATCAGTTCCGACGGAGCAGCAGGAGAAGTACGTACAACGTCCTGTAACCATTGAGCTAGTTTCTGTGTATTCTCGTCGTAAGTAGAATTGATGTTATCCATGTTTGTGTCTCCTTACCGCTCACAAAGTATATTACAAAGGCGTGAAGCCTATTTGTATAGTTATATGTAGCTTTGCGCCTACTCTTCTTTGTAGAAGCGTGTTATTTGCTTCATTTGGGCTATTGTAAGATGAATAACATCTTCTCCCTGCCAATCGAGTACCTTTTCTTCTACCAATTGTTTGAGACCCGAACGCACATCTGGTTCAGGAATATCCTGCTGCGCGAGTGTGAGCACATTCACAGTATAGCCATTGGTAACTGTGGCGCGTGTTGCATACTTAGTCAAACGTAAAGCGATGGTCACTGCCAAATTCGTGCTTTGTTCTTGTAAACAATGACGGAGCTTTTTATGTGCATGGTCCTTATGCTGACTGGTATGTACATCTTTAGCGGGTTCAGACGCCAATGTAGCAGTTGGTAGTTCTTCAACCACTACACGCAGCAAATCGTCAGCTCCCAACTCCTGTAGTTCCTGAATTACCGCTTGTAGTTGGTGCGGCGCACTTCCTAACACCATAATGCAATGCTTCAAAAGATTGCGTAATTCAGTTTGTGTGACGAGGAAAAGGGCAGTCTCCTCTGGAGTTTTGAAGGGAGTTGCGCCCCATATTGATATTGTTGCTTCGTTTAGTGGATTCTCGTCCATGTCCGCGCTATCAGGTCCCTCCAACTCGGCGGTGGTATTGACCTGTAGGCGCCGTTTACGCAAACGATCAATTGCTTTATTTTTTACACTACGATTAAGAAAAGCGTAGAACTGTGCATCACTTAAACGATCAAGTGCACCAAGTGGTGTTGTATTGGCGGCACCGAAGAGACCGAGACGTACAAGTTGCTCCACCACATGCCCCACCACGACATCAACCTCGAACGCATCGTACTTGAGTGCCCCTAAATGGCGCTGTGCATGCCGATGCAAATACGCGTACAATAAAGGATAGTTCTGCTCGGCGTGGTAGCGCAAGTCATTCGCCGTAAATGGCATCTGGAAAGCCCTCCAAATCCTGCGTTTCATTTCTTGCATTGTACAAGAAAAAACAGTTTGATACAATTCACAAAAAAATGACAGCATATACGCTGTCATTTTTTTTGTGAATTGTATCAAACCGAGCACTGATTATTCGATGTCGCCGCGCTTGCCCTTACGTTGTTGATGCTCAAACGCCTTCTTAATGGCGGTCAGGCTACGCTGAACCTCGCCGCGCTCTTCTAGCATATTGGCATAGCGGAAGTAGGCACCAGCAGCAATTTCGTGCGCTTCTGCTGCATCCAACAGGTCCAACGCTTGCCTGAAGAACGTATCTTCAGAGGGAAAGTCGCCCTTTTTATGGCTTATCTGCGCCAAGGCGATAAGAGCCTGACCTTGTGTCTGCGCATCATCGCCTGCTTGCGCAAACTTCAGAGCTTCTTGTGCTTCATGCTCGGCCTCATCTACCTTGTCACGTTTTAGCAACAATTCCGCGAGACCGGTATGACAGATAGAGGCCGCGACCTCGTCATTCAAAGTGCGCTCAATGGCGATTGCTCGATGATACTCTCTCTCGGCCTCATCGAGTTGATCTAGCTTCTCAAGCGTCTTGCCTAGTCTTTGGTGGGTAAGCCCTACGAGCCGTTGCTCGTCGCGCATTTCGTAGACGGCAAGGCTGCGCATGGCATAGTCACGGGCCATAACCAACTTTCCAATAGACTTATAGTGTTGGCTGATCTGCATATACTTTTGTGCGAAACTTCGGGTGTCGCTATTGGCTGCATCCAGCATATCAATGGCGCGCTGGAAGTACGTTACAGCCTGAGCGAGATCACCTAATCTAAAGTAGTCATTGGCGAGATTACTATAGACATCAAGTGAAAACACAGGGTCTGTAACAAGCCCTTGCTCAATAGCGGTATTGCAGTGCAGATGGTTTTCCATTGCAAGTGTGTAGTTATACAAGGCAAAGTATGCCTTGCCTAGAAAATTTCGTGCACGTTCCGTATATTCGCTATCATTCAGACTTTCTCCTTGAGAAAGTGCCTGACGGAGGTCAACGACCGCTTCCTGATATTCGCCAGAGCCAAGGTGTACTTGACCGCGAAGAAGATAAAGCCGATAGACTTGATCAGTTGTTATTCTTTCAGCCTGAATGGGCAGCAATAACTCTTCGGCGGGTTTGAACGCACCTTGTTGCACAAGCACATCAGCCTGGAGCAAGTCAACGTCTATGCGCTGATCTGGACCTGAGTCTGCGGGGGAGTAGCCTACCGCTCTAGCTTCTGCTGCACCTGATGGAGAGCCTTCGAGGAGAAAAGTCAGGGGGACATCCAAGCGGCGTGCAAGAATAGAAAGAGCTTTCAGTGAGGGCCGAATTTTGCCTCTTTCTATTGCTGAAATGTAAGAAATTGAGAATTCGGGGGCAGCAAGCTGAGCTTGAGTCATACCTAACTTGGTACGAACTTCACGAATGTTAGTTCCAACTCTTGCAGCTACAGCCTTCCCCACATTTGCGGTTTCAAGGGATGGCATGGGATGGTTTCCTTTCGATATTTCTTTTAATAGTTTAAAGATGTTTTTCAATCATTTAGCTAGTACATACTATTCGTATGGTTGCTAAAGGAATGGAATGCCTTCTCCTGTTCTTGATTAGAGAAACACACACCTATCTATTAGAATGTTGGTTCATAAAAGGACACATTCACATACTGTATGCGCATAGAAAAAGACAATGGGATATGTCAAACATCATACGATAGAGTGTATCATGTTATTATCGTAATGTCAACGTTTTTATTGACGACTATTTAAGAATAACTGAAAGTTTTTATCGTACACTTACACACTTTTTGCAATAATGTGTAAAAATTGCCATGCATAATAATATCATATTTTCAATGTATAATAAGTGTTTTAAGTAGCAAAGTATAGTAAGAATTTATTTACCTTAGTATACACTTATAGAATACAAATTGTACAGTGTAATAACAATAATAAACATCGTGTCATGAAAATGTTGTGATACGCAAAAAATACTATAACTGTTTAGACCTTTTCGAGCAGAATAGCGAAACCACTAGTCAAAGGAAGTGGCATTGCATTATAATTGAGTAGCACACTACAGTGTTCTTCTAGTTTCTGGCTCGTATACTCCTGTGCAAAAGACAATGACGTTGTATTGCGAATGCCGTTTCTAGTAAACGATCATAAAGAGAGGCCAGATAATGACCACTATTCCAGAATTATTTTTGCAATCCGCTAAGCAGTTTAGCGCGCGTTCAGCATTACTAGAACCTCTTGAAACAGGCGAAATTACTTGCATAACATATGCAGATGTGCAAAACCGTGCAGAGGGTTTTGCGGGCTATTTACAGAGGCAGCAGATGAAACCCGGCGACCGCTTGCTCATCTGGTGTCCAAGTCGTATTGATTGGCTTATCGCGTATTTAGGAACACTTCTCGTCGGAATGGTTGTCGTCCCGCTTGATATTAGTAGTAAAGAAGATTTCCTTCGTCGCATTGCCGAGACGACAGAAGCGCGCTTTCTCATCACTACAGAAAAACAATACAAAGGATTAAAAGAGCCGCCAGTACCACTTATTGATATTGACTCGTTACCGCATGAGGACTTTGATAGTACACAAGCACCTACAGTGAACGAGAACGACCTTGCTGAACTTGTTTTTACTTCGGGCACGACAGGACAGCCAAAGGGTGTGATGCTTTCCCACAAAAATATTGTGAGTAACGCTCTTGCCGCGCTTAAAGTTATAGATATTAGTACAACAGATCGAGCACTTTCGATTCTTCCTTTATCGCATATGTTTGAATTGACTATAGATGTAGCACTCCTTGCGGCAGGGGCAAGTATTCTCTATGCGCGCACACTTTCACCTGATACGCTCTTGAAACTGCTAGGTAGTCAGCGTGTAAGCATCATGGTCTTAGTACCGCAAGCATTACAGCTCTTTCTTAGTGGAATTGAGCGTGAGGTACGGCGTCAGAAACGCGAAAAAGCATGGGAGATGTTGCATCGTATCGCTGCGTATGTGCCATTTGGTCTACGCCACTTCTTCTTTGGGACTGTGCATAAACGCTTTGGCGGACACTTCCGTTTCTTTGTCAGTGGTGGGGCTTATCTTTCACCAACACTTGGACGGCGTTGGGAAGCTATGGGTTTTCGCGTTATACAAGGCTATGGTGCTACTGAATGCGCTCCCGTTATTGCAGCAACACCTGCACACGAACATAATCTCGTATCCGTTGGAAGACCTCTGCCAGATGTGAATATACGCATCGCGGATGATAAAGAGATACTCGTGCATGGCCCGAACGTAGCACTCGGTTATTGGAAGAATCCAGAGGCTACAGCGTTCGCATTTCAGGATGGTTGGTATCATACAGGGGACCTCGGCACGCAGGATGAACAAGGCAATCTCTACCTAAAAGGAAGAAAAAAGAATTTGATCGTGCTTGCAAATGGCATGAACGTCTATCCAGAGGATATCGAAAACATCTTTGTCACGATTCCTGGAGTCAAAGATGCTGTTGTCATTGGCCTGACAGAAGATGACAAAGACCCGCAGGTCCATGGCATTTTGCTTATAGACGACGCGAGTAAGGCCAAAACGATTGTGCAACAGGTCAATAAGCAACTTGCATCTCACCAGCAGGTCCGAGGTTTTACCGTCTGGCCAGATGATGACTTTCCTCGTACTCATACGCTGAAGGTAAAACGTCAGGATGTACTGGTTATGTTACCAACGATACGGAAGAAAACGAAGACTGTATAGACAAATCTAGGGCACCCGCTGCCTTTATCATTCCCCAAATGCGGCTCGGGGAATGATAAAGGCAGCGGGTGCCCTAGTTTCAACATTATGAAGAAAGAGATTATTTATGCTCTATCTAGTAGCCACGCCCATCGGTAATTTGCAAGATATCACGTTACGCGCACTTGACACTCTACGTCAGGTTGATATCGTGGCGAGTGAGGACACGCGCAAAACGGGATTATTGCTCAAGCATTTTGACATTTCTAAGCCGCAAATCGCTTTTCACGAACACAACGAACAGCGAGCAGGGGACCGTATCGAAGAACTACTACGCCAGGGACAATCGGTAGCCGTTGTCACTGATGCAGGTACACCGGGTATCGCTGATCCTGGCTTCACTCTTGTACGCAGAGCCGTTGCAGCAAATATAGAAGTCACAATGATTCCAGGTCCAACGGCGCTCATTATGGCACTTGTGTTATCAAGTTTGCCTGTCCACAGCTTTACGTTCCGCGGCTTTCCACCACGCAAATCTGTTGGTAGACGCAAATTTATGGAAATTGATAAAGAGGCACCACACACGCTTATCTTCTATGAAAGTCCTTATCGGCTTGACGACTTTCTTGAAGATGCACTCGCGGTCTATGGAGATCGTCAAGCCGCGATTGCTAACGATTTGACCAAGATGTTTGAGAAAGTCGAGCGTGGTACATTGTCAACACTTTTAGCCGCGTCTAAACAAATAAAACACAAAGGTGAATTTATTGTCGTCATTGCCGGTGTTGGGAAGGCTTTCTTGCCCGAAATGAATGCTATGGAATAGATACAGGTGAGACTTTGCTTCACCTGTATCTATTCCATAGCATTCATTTCCTAAATTCCCATTACATCGACAAGTTCTTTGACGGCATTCGCGGACTTTTGGAGCAAAGTGCGCTCTTCCTCGGTCAGTTCGATTTCGACGACCTGTTCGATACCCTTTACACCAAGTTTGGCAGGAACACCTACAAACAGATTATTGATACCATATTCACCCGTGAGATATACTGCACATGGCACAATCATTTTCTTGTCAAGCAGAATCGAATCGACCATTTGTAGTACAGAGGCTGATGGTGCGAAATAAGCACTGCCAGTGCCCAGCAATTTCACGATCTCTGCACCTCCATCACGGGTACGCTGCACAATCTGCTCAATGCGCTCTGCTGATATCAACTGCGCGATAGGTACGCCAGCAACAGTACACATTCGTGAAAGTGGCACCATTGTATCGCCATGTCCACCGAGTACGTATGCTTGCACGTCACGAACCGAGGCTCCAACTTCCTGTGCAATAAACGTACGGAAACGGGCTGTATCAAGCACGCCAGCCATACCAATAACACGTTCACGTGGAAAACCACTGACATGTAGAGCAAGTTGTGCCATCGCGTCAAGTGGATTTGTGACGACAACTAGAATAGCATTTGGGGAATGTTTGGCTATCTGCTCCGTCACCTGCGTCACAATTTCCTGATTCTTCTTGACTAGATCATCACGAGTCATGCCGGGTTTGCGTGGGAAGCCAGAGGTGACTACGACGATATCAGAGTTTGCGGTATCAGCATAGTCGTTGGTGCCTGTCACCAGCGAGTCATAGCCAAGCACAGGACCAGCCTGTAACATATCTAACGCTTTGCCCTGTGGCATGTTTGGCACAATATCGTACATGACCACATCAGCGTAGTCGCGTTCCGCCAGTCGTTGGACAAGGGTGCTGCCTACAAAGCCAGCCCCGACAACAGTTATCTTACTTCGCATTACGCATTTCCTTTCGAGTCGAACAAAAATACTCTGGGAATATTGTATGCCCTGGCAGGGAAATATGGCAACCGTTGTCAAGCTTCATATAAAGACATAAGGTTGTCAGACATGCATCTGACAACCTTATGTCTTTGTTATATAACCCCTTCGGTATCGGAGAAGAAGTGGCGTACTTCATCCACTTCTGCTGTACACAGTGGACATACGCGTAAGTGAAGTTGAATAGGTATCTGCTCTTCTCGTGGAAGCATGTTCGCGGCATAGGCACTCAGGGCCATGCTCTCTGGACACTCTTTACGATAGAGTGCAAATATCAATGCTTGATTTACCTGCTTATAGTTCATAAGATCGTACCGGCATAGCTCGCATTGATCTATATGATTCCGTACATCCCCTGGCAAGTCTGCTGTATCTAAGGCAAGAGTAAATACTTCTTTATTGTTAAGGAACGATAGGAAATGGTGGCAACTCATGGGTAAGGTCCTTTAGAAATGGCTCTTTATATGTCATACGTGTGTAATTGCTAGTGTATACAAACTACTGTATCTTGTTATCATAAGATATAGGTTGGACGGAATGCAGACTTAAAAAGTTTCAACTTTATAGTTACATGTTGTCTTGCTGTCGTGCCCGAAATCGTCTTACACGTATTAAGTTAGCGCACGAATCTTCACACCACCGTCGAGTTTGATTAGCACTCTCATCATAATAGACCCATCGACAATCGGGATTTTCGCATTGCTTGATACGAGAAATGTCATGCTGTGCTAGTAGCATCGCGAAAGAGACTGCGACTTCTCCTAGCACATTCTCCCATCCGCTATTCAACGGGACCTGTTGTAGTTGAAAATGTTCATCTTTGGCTCTCAACTCCAACTTAGAGGGAATTTTATCGAGATAGCTATTTAGCAATATAATATCTTGCTCTGTGGGAGCATGTTGCTGAAGCAGTGCCTGCACCACACGTTGCATCAACGCACGCAACTCATGAAAGGTTGCTATTGTGTTGGCATCCGGCAAATTCTCAACAGAAAAATTCCAACGAGCAATCAGTCGCTTCCACCATTCTATTGATAGAAGCCTATTCTCATCTTTGCTAGTGCCACGGTAATCGTGCCAATCACTATTTAGTATATCTAAACAAAGCATATCCATTCGCTCGTATTCCCCTATGACTATTTTAATCAGTATATCTTTCCCTTTACATTATACTTTATGTAATGGTATTATGCCACATATGGACGTTACAAAAAAGATGGAGAGGGGAGAACGTATATGAAGCATCCTTTAGGAAAACTATGGCAAAATCCCGATTTTCTGAAATTATGGAGTGGCGAAACAGTTTCGTTGTTCGGCTCACAGTTCACAGTCCTAGCTTTTCCGCTAACTGCTATTTTGACGTTACATGCCACGCTAGCGCAAATAGGATTGCTTGGAGCGGCCCGCTATGCTCCCTTTATTCTTATCACAGTCTTTGCAGGCGTCTGGGTAGACACTCACAAACGGCGACCAATTTTAATGTATACCAACCTTGGGAGAGCAATTTTACTTATCCTTGTTCCTCTTGCAGCTTTGTTACATATACTTCGTATTGAGTATATGTATATAGTCGCCTTTTTTATGGGTCTCTGCCAGGTATTCTTCGATTTGGCATATCGAGCTTATTTACCCTCTCTTGTAACGCGGGAACATCTAGTTGACGCGAATAGCAAGTTGCAAGCCAGCGCATCTGCGGCGGAGATTGGCGGTCCAGGTCTGAGTGGACTCGCCATACAACTGATAACGGCACCTTTCGCACTCCTCGTTGATGCTGCTTCTTTTCTCGTTTCAACACTTAGCCTATTGCTCATTCGTAAGCAAGAGCCAACGCCTTCATTGTCTCGCGGTCGGCAAAAGCTTTGGCAGCAAATTAGTGAAGGAATACGCATTACCTTTACCAATTCAACACTGCGTGCTATTGGGCTAGAAGCAGCAACATATAACCTGTTTGGGACACTGATACTCACCTTGTTTGTAGTCTATGCAGTACGTGAACTCGCAATTCCTACTGCTATTCTGGGACTGATTCTTGGTACTGGAAGCGTCGGTGCGTTACTTGGCTCACTGTCTGCTCAAACAATACAACGTCGCTTCGGCTTCGGTCGGACGCTCATAAGTTCTATGTTTTTGGCCTGTCTAGCCCTTCTAGTCCTTCCATTCGCGCATAGGACAACTCCCCTTGTCGTGAGTCTTCTAATTGCTGCTTTTTTTATAAATGAAGTGGGCGTCGCTATCTCTAACGTTCAAGTAGTAAGTCTGAGGCAAACTCTTACACCAGACCATTTGCTCGGACGGGTAAACGCTTCCTATCTTTTAGTCGTATATGGTGCAACGCCAATAGGAGCACTCGCAGGAGGATTGTTAGGGGGCTTGTTTGGATTAAGAACTGCCTTGACCGTTGGTGTATGCTGCTTGCCTTTAGCCTTGGTATGGATAGTGTTTTCTCCTATCCGTACCTTTCACACCATAGACCATTTGTCAGAGTTGAAAGATACGTCACTACTACCAGTTTAGGAGAAAGGAAAAAGCTCATTATGCCAACCCTTACTAGTATCCTCTTGCTCTTTACAGCTACAGTACTGCTCTGTATTATTCCTGGACCCGATATGCTGTACGTTATTGCACGCAGTACCACACAAGGACGCTCTGCTGGTGTCATTTCCTGCATCGGGATAGCACTAGGTGGTCTGCTACAGACTTCGGCTGTTGCATTGGGACTTACTGGCCTCTTTCTCGTTGTACCAGTCGCATATGATGTCATCAAATATGTTGGTGCAGCCTATCTAGTGTATCTGGGCATTCGTGCAATTCTCAGTCGAGAAGAACTTGTCAGAGGGTCTTCTGGCGCGAAAACAAGTTTATCGCGCACGTTTTGGCAAGGCACCTTCACGACACTCCTTAACCCAAAGGTCGCATTTTTCTATCTTGCGTTTCTCCCTCAGTTTGTCGATAAGGCGCAAGGTCACATCTCCATCCAGTTGTTAGTTCTTGGTCTTGTATTCAATGGAACAGGGCTAGCCGTAGACGCTAGCATCGCAATACTCGCAAGTCTTCTTGGGACATGGCTCCAACAACATGCAGGAGCGTCTAAGATTATTCGTTGGCTAACGGGAGGTGTCTTTATTGGACTTGGTGTTCGTCTTGCATTTTCACAACGACAATAATCGTTCGCCAACTCAACCTGAAAGGAACACGCATGGCAAAGCAACTCGCCTCAACGTCGCAACCGCCTACAGAAGAAGTGGTCACATTTGATTTCAAAGGTGTGCTAGCAGGAGCAAGACAAATGTTACCGATTGCGCTAAGTGTCTGCGCCGAAGGGCTTGCCTTTGGAGTGTTAGCACAACAAGCACGGTTGAGTATTCTCGAAGTGTTCCTGATGAGCGGTCTCGTTTATGCTGGGTCTGCACAGTTGATTGTACTCAGTTTGTGGACGACGCCATTACCGATTGCAGTAATTTTGTTTACAACACTCATTGTTAACGTACGCAACGTGCTCTTAGGTGTCGCAATCAGTCCCTGGTTCTTGCCGCTTCCTCGTCTCAAGTCATATACCACACTCTTTTTTCTAGCTGATGAGAACTGGGCATTGACGATGGGCGAATTTGATAAAGGGAAACGGAACGCGGCATTTCTGCTTGGTAGCGGTCTCGTACTCTACGTAGCGTGGCTCGGTTCAACAGTTATTGGAAGAATACTTGGTGACATAGTTCACGATCCTGCGCGCTTCGGTCTCGATTTTGCGTTTACAGCAGTATTTCTCGCGCTACTTGTCGGATTATGGAAAGGCAAGTCAGACCTGTTGCCGTGGATCATTGCAGGTATTGTAGCTGTTGTGTGCGCACACCTCTTTCCGGGCAAGTGGTATATTTTGCTTGGCGGTTTAGCTGGGAGCATAGTGGGAGGACTACGACATGCAGACTAGCTTACCAGCACTTGTAACCATTATAGGTATGGCACTTGTGACCTACCTGACACGCATAAGTGGACTTTGGCTCATGAGTCGGATTCCACTTTCCCAAAGCCTAAAAGCATGGTTAGGATATATTCCTGGTACGGTTATCGTTTCTCTTGTTGCCCCTACAATATTTGGTACAGGCTTTGCCGAACTTGGTGCCGCACTGGCGACAGTCCTTGTTGCCATACGAACTCGTAACGTGCTGCTCTCGATGATTGTTGGTGTTGGCATTGTGTGGGTGTTAAGAGTGTTGCTAGCGAGTTTCAAGTGATCTTCTTGTTAAACCCTAATGCATTTTGATAAACAAACACGACAATGGCGGTAGGGGCAGCAATTCATTGCGTCCAATGATGGGGTGTGGGGCACCATGTCGGCAACGATTCATGCTCCCAAAGCGAACCCCTCCCGACCTATCATTGGGCGCAATTCATTGTTGCCTCTACCGAGAAGAATTACAGTTTCTGGTTGTCAATATTCATCAGAGTCGTGTATACTTGCTATCGGTAGCTATAGAAAGATTTTGCGAGGCTTAGTAGCAGTATGACAACACCTTCCTTATTTCAATCAGCGTTTGATGTTCCACCAATAAATGTCATGAATACATATGATAAAGATAACACTACTAGACCCATATAGCGGTGTTAGCTCAACACTCCTTGCGACACTCATACATGGTCGAAGAGCAGTAGGTGTGGAGAAAATTGCAGAAACAAAGCAGAAATATTGGTTTGATGAGGAAAACACATGAATACTTCTCACGAAGCCCCCATTGCCTGTGCTATTAACGCGTTAGACGCTGCACAACAAGAACGACGCGCAACTCTTGCCAAGCACCTGCATGATGTTGTCTTGCAAGTTCAGGAATTACCTGATGGCTACTTGTTCAGCTACCCTGCCGATCTCTACCTAGTACTCGCTGAGTTCATTTCTCTGGAACGACAATGCTGCCCTTTCTTTACTTTTCAGGTGACAGTTGAGCATGATAATGGCCCATTGCGGTTTCAAATAACGGGACGCGCCGGTGTGAAGGAGTTTATGCGGGAAGAATTGGGTATTTTCTTAGAAAGGAAATAGCCATAGGAAAAGAGACCCTCACATACATGTATGTGAGGGTCTCCTTTCCTATGGGTTTCCTATACCTCAATAGACATGGCGACGGCACCACCACCACCCAGACAGAGTGTTGCTAAGCCGCGTCCACCACCACGACGCCTCAATTCATAGATGAGCGTCGTCAGGACACGTGAGCCACTGGAACCTATGGGATGTCCAAGCGCGATAGCACCACCATTGACGTTGACACGCGACCAGTCCCAATCGAGTTCCTTCCCGTTGGCAAGCGTTTGAGCTGCGAACGCCTCGTTGACCTCGATCAGGTCGAAATCGCTGATCTTCATACCTGTGCGCTGTAAAAGCTTGTGTACTGCAACTGGTGGCGCGGCGAAGATGTAGCGCGGCGTGATTGCTCCAGATGCATAACCTGTGATATATGCGAGTATATCCAGGTGCTGATTGACTGCTAACAGTTGATCGACAACCACAGTTGCCGATGCTCCATCACTAAGACCAGGCGCGTTTCCTGCCGTCACGGTACCACCTTCCTGGAAGGCAGGCATCAGTCTTGTAAGTGCTTCCATCGAGCTATCGCCACGGATCGGCTCGTCGGCCTCAATCACCATGCTCCCTTTTTTCTGCTTAATCTCAATTGGCAGAGTCTCATCTTTGAAGCGTCCGGCAGCAGTAGCGGCTGCGGCGCGTTGATGGCTTTGTAGTGAATAGCGGTCCTGTTCATCGCGTGTGACGCCAAATTTGTCGGCGATTACCTCGGCCTCTTCACCCATGTGAATATTCTCGAAGGCGCACCAGAGGCCATCATGTACGACGCTATCGACAATCTCACCATTGCCCATACGATAGCCGGTACGCGCCTTTGGCAACATGTATGGACCATTGCTCATACTTTCCATACCACCCGCGACAAATGCTTGTGCATCACCTGTACGAATAGCCTGAGCCGCGAGCATAACAGCCTTTAAGCCGGAGCCACATACTTTGTTCACTGTAAATGCGGGAATGGAATCTGGTAGACCTGCATGGAGTGCAGCTTGGCGTGCCGGAGCTTGCCCCACATTCGCCGATACCACGTTGCCCATAATCACTTCGTCAATCGTCTCCGGGTCGATACCAGCACGACGTACCGCTTCCTGTATCACCTTCGCGCCCAACTGAGGAGCAGTAAAACTACTCAAACCACCTAAAAATTTGCCCGTTGGTGTGCGAACGGCTCCAACCACTACCGGAATACGATTTATCGCTACTTTTATCTCGGACATGCTTTACTTCTCTTCCTCCACAGCATTGTGGATATGTGTATACGCCAGGACTCTTTATCGCTATTGTATTCCCTCTGGGGACGAGAGGTCAAATCAGACCTTTAACCGCTTGACAGCGATAATGACAATATGTTATTTATTATATAGCAATTAGTAATAAATAATGCATATCGGATACGAGAAGGAGAAATATCTCATGAGTCCAAATTTAAATGATGCTTCAGATTCGCAAGGGCGAGAAACGGAAGCAGGACACGCACGCCCCATGAACCCCCTGTTGTCTGGAAGGTTAGGTAGGCTGTCAGGAATAGGTACATCGAGTCCTTTTAGGAGTGCAGGAGGGCAAGGAGAACTTTCAGTCTTTCTCATTATTTTCGCTATTCTTGTAAGCACATTTATTGGTTCAGTGACACAGAATCTGCTTATAGGGATTGTGTCATTCTTTGTGGTTATTGCTATGGGTGTTGGAATCAATTTTTTGCTAAAAAGGTTACGTTCTAGGTGATGCAAGAATGTGGATACATCTTGTAGGGGTCGCTGTATCACGTCCTGCTTGCCTCTGAAGTGCCGACGAGGACGCGATACAGCGGTCCCTACGAGGATGCAAATTCTCTGATTACGGTTGTGCAGGTAAAACGCCCATTTTGAAGCCTGCGGGGACCTGCATATTCCACATCGAGGGCGGAACTTTTGTGGGTGGCAATAGCGATACCGTATCGTAGACAGGTTCACCTGTACCCGGACCCACGGCTCCTGCCAGGATATTTACGGGGCGATAGTGCATATCCAGCAAAAGCACTAACCCGTCCTCGCAACGAATACGATACACATCTGTACCATGAAATGAATCAGTGTCCAGATAGCTTGCTTGATGTGTACTAAGCTGGTGTCGTATCTCGTTCAAGTCGAACAGCGACTCTTGCGACATGTCGATGCCCCAGCCCTGCACGTTTTGTTGTGCGATATGATGCATTTCATCCATACCGAGATTGTTCGAGCCGTGCTCTATCAGTACGACATCAACGCTACCTTCCTGGACCGTTTCTACATTAAGATCGTCACTTCCAAGCCGATCATAGCTGTCGATATGGTAACGTTTGCCCTTCGTGTCTATTTTTGTCTGACTATGATAAAGAATGTATGCACTCCATGTAAGCGTTGTGGGCAAAAGAAAAGCTTGTGTTGCTGATGATTGCGTTTTCATAAAGCGCGCCGTCGCAAAGGTGGCTATCAACACAACAGCAGCCGCGGCAAGAAGTCCTACTGCTTGTAGTGTATTTCTGCGTCTCTTCTGTCTACTAATTGGTAAAAGATGTTGTACTTGTCCTTGCTTGCGTTGTGCTGTAATCGCATCCATGACCGCTTTATCCACACGTGCCGAAGGGCTTGAAGCTTCAAGCGATGCTATCAGGTGTGTGACCTGATTCATGGCAAGATGTTCTGTACTACATGATGGACAGGCGCGTACATGAGTAGCGACGGTATGCCTCTGCTCTGTCGTGAGATCATCCCATACAGCGAGATACTGACGCATGGTTTCACATACGCGAGGGTCAGCTTCTTCTGAAGGCATATTTGGGTGGAAGAAAAGATCGCGCTCACTCATCGTGTCTTCTCCTGTTTTCCACCATCCTTATTGAGACGTTGATAGTGTTCTATGAACATACGTTTCGCGCGCGAAATGCGTGTCGCGGAAGCATTGGGAGAGATACCCATAATCGTCGCAATCTCTTGATAAGACACGCCCTGTGCAGCACTCAGTACTAAAGCGGTCGCGTACTCTGGCGGTAAACTATCGAGTGCGCGCCGAATAAGGTCACGTTCGGCAATCTCTGGAATACCTCCATTATCGGCGAGAAAGGCAAATGTATCTTCATGCGCGCCTTCCTCACCATATTCATCACCACGATAGCGGTGTGAAAGCGACCACCAGGAGATACGTTTGCGTCTGCGTAACATATCAACACATAGATTTGTAGCAATCCGATAAAGCCAAGGCGAAAGGCGTTCGCGCTCATAAAGACCGTGCCAGGAGGTGCAGGCACGCACAAATACCTCCTGTGTTACGTCATCCGCGTCTTCCTGATTGCCGAGCAGACGATAAATATAGGAGTGAATGGGTCGCTTAAATTGCTCATAGAGTTGGGCAACCGTCAAGACAGCATTAGTTTGTGAAGCTGCTTTCTCGGCTGACACGTGAGGCTCGACTGGTTTATCCACGGTCACGCTGGCTCTCTCTTCTTGGGAAGTACTTTCATTGCTCGTCCCTCCCACGCCTATCTGTAGTATACCAGGATTGACCGCCGAATAGAACATAGTAACTCCAATATCTGCGTTTCACAAATCGTAAGCTCTTTTTCTCTATCACGTTCTATCACCTCCATTTTTACCACAAGTTCAGTAATGTCTAATTTCTACCAGCACAATCCAAATATTTGATCCAACTTATCCAGTTATAGCTCCTACAGTACCATTGTCTCATATACTGTACTGACAATAAAAAGGATGTTATTATGTACATATGCTGTGCCACGAGAGTACAGATGCGTGATTAAGTGGTATTTGGAAGTGGTGTGTATCTTAGATACAAAGGGAGGTTCTCATGCATTTGTTTCGTGGTCAGAACAGCAGTAGTGAACATCAAACTCATCCAATTGTCTCGCGTCCCCATTTTTCGCGTACCTCTTCATTTGTTCGTTTGACGGCCCTTGTCGTCGCATTGCTCATCACTCTACTTGGCGTACTCAACTATGGTTGGGCCGAGGCAAGTGGTGGAACGTCTAGAGGGTTTCATGTTGGCTTGAAAGTGTTGCCAGGACAAACTCCACCTGTGACACCCACGCGCGTACCCGCGACACCTCCACCTGTGACGGTGAACTATAACAAGCCTGTCCTGGCATTCTACTACATGTGGTATCACCATTCCGACTGGTGTACCTGCCATATGTCAGATATACCCAAGCCAGAATATGACTCCAGCGATAATGCGACAGTAGATCGTCAGGTCGAGCAGGCAGCGAGTGCTGGTATTACGGGCTTCATCGGCTCTTGGTGGGGTCCCAATGACAACACCGATAAGAACTTTGTGAAGGTATTGGCTCAATCCACTTCGTTAGAGAAAAGCACGGGTTTTCGCTTTGCGTCTTCACTCTATATGGAGAGTGACGCCCCGGCACTGAATACTCAGGCGAAGATGATTAATGGATTGCGCTACATATTGCAGCACTACAGTGCGAACAGTCACTTCTTTCACTGGCATGGTAAGCCGGTCTTGTTCTTCTGGAGTCCGCTCGGTAACGGACGTACTCTTAGCGAGTGGGCGTACATTCGGAGTCAGGTTGACCCTCATCACAACATGATCTGGTCTGCCGAAGGTCTCGACATGAACTTGTTAAATGTCTTTGATGGCATTCACCTGTTCAGCGCGGGCTACTGGGGCATTCAGCATGGTACCATGCCGCAGGTCGATCAAGGCTTTCGTAACCAGATCAACGCATACAATCAGGCGCATCACACACAGAAAATTTGGGCTGCTGGTGTGTTACCGGGCTACGATGACACACGAGTGCCAGGACGCCAGGGAACATATGTTGTTCCACGTAACAATGGGGCAACTTATCAGACAAGTTGGCGTGCTGCAATGAGCAGTAAACCTGACTGGATCACCATTACTACGTTTAATGAGTGGTTCGAGGGGGCGATGATCGAGCCAAGTGTTCACTATGGAAATCAGTACCTGAACCTGACGCATCAGTTCGCTAAACAATGGCACGGCTGATATCAGGTTAATTATTACCTGTAGGGACCGATGTATCGCGTCCTCTTAGCAATCGATATTGCCTAAGGACGCGATTGCAAATTAATGAAATAACGTGGTAATACAACGGACGCCCACAAGGGGTTACCCTACTATACACCGTAGGCGTAGCCCACACGAGCGTCATATAGTAGGGTAGCCCCTTGTGGGCGTCCGATGGTTCCTATTACCAAAGTAATTTTTCTACTTAATCGGTCTCTACATATTTGAGGATAGGTTGAAAGGGAGGAGTTTTTCATGCCATCATGGAATTCATCAGGCATAGGTCATAAACACAGGCGCACTTCTTATAGTCGTATGCTTATTCTTATCGCGTCGCTACTTGCGGTGTTTTGTATCATAGGCGTAGGTGTCTTTCAATTTCTGCATCTCGCACCTGCACGGGCGGCATCAGCGAATGCAATTGTCACATTTCCTACAACACGTCCCGCTGTGCTGAAGCAAAGCAGTATTCATGGAGATGCCAACGTACAGCAACGCATCTCGCTATCCATTGGGCTACGTGTTCCCAATCAGGTAGGATTGACACAATATGTGCAGGACATCTCACGTCCAGGATCAGTCAATTACCACCGTTATCTCTCTCCCGCGCAATACGAGGGCGCGTTTAGCCCAAGCAAGGCAACCTATAGTGCAGTGGAGAACTACTTGCAGTCGGCGGGGTTCATCATCACGCATACCTATAGTAATCGCTTACTTATTGCCTTTAGTGGTACAGTTGCTCAGGTTAATCGCACTTTTGGAGTTACACTCAGGAACTATAGTGCTCCGGGTGGTATCTCCTACTATGCGAACGATACGGACCCGCAACTTCCTGCATGGCTCGCCAATCAGGTACAGAGTTTCGCGGGTCTGAACAACGCGGTTCGCTTGCAACATCCACCACTGAGTACTCGGACAAACACACAAGATATTCATGCACCTCTGACGACAACTTGTCCAGGACATGACCCACAGGGACGCTATCTAACTGCTGATCAAATGGCTACTGCATACAACATAGATAGCCTGTATAATGCGGGGCTTCACGGTGAAGGCCAGACGGTTGCCCTCTTCGAGCTGGATACCTTCAACAAAAATGACCTTACGGCATATGCAGCTTGCTATGGTCATAGTCACACGCCTATTCAGACCGTGATCGCTGGTTCTTCCGCCGTCTCATCCGATAGCGGTATCGTAGAGGTTGAGCTTGATGCGCAACTCGTTCTAAGCGCGGCACCACAGCTTGGACGACTTGTTATCTATGAGTCTGGCAATGATGAGGCTGACCGTCTCGCACAATGGGCACAAATTGTGCAGGATGCTGTTCCCGTTGTGAGCACAAGCTGGGGCGATTGTGAACAGAACATGGACCCAAACGAGATACAGCAGGAGAACATTCTGTTTATGGCCGCAGCTGCACAGGGACAAAGCGTTTTTGCCGCATCGGGCGATAGTGGTAGCGCGGGCTGTGCCTTCGATACTACCAGCAACGGATCACATCCTTACACAGGTGTGAGTGCGGGCGATCCTGGCTCACAGCCATTCGTCACGAGTGTTGGTGGTACAACGCTCTCTATCAATAGCACAACGTCGGCCTATAGTCACGAAGTAGCCTGGAATAACCTCCCTGTTGGTCAATACACTGGTGGTGCTTCTGGTGGTGGTATCAGCAAATATTGGATAGCTCCATCATGGCAAAGTGGTCCTGGCGTCAATAATAGTCATAGTTCCGCAACTCCATGTGGTGCGCCTTCAGGCAGTATCTGTCGTGAGACGCCTGATGTCTCGTTGCATGCGGATCCTAACAACGGTTATCTCATCTATTGTACAGCAGCACAAGCGGGATGCGACCCTACGCGTCCGTGGAATAGTATTGGTGGCACCTCGGCTGCGGCACCTATGTGGGCTGCGATGATGGCGATGACGAACGAAATGTCGATTCGGCAGGGTGGCTTCAATCTTGGCTTTGTCAACCCGCTCCTGTATCAAGTCGCGAGCGACGCGACGAAGTACGCGAACAGTTTCCATGACGTGACCTCCGGCACAGATGACTACAATAATCTTAACGGTGGTTTATACCCGACCTCAAACAACTATGACATGGCAACGGGTCTGGGTAGTTACAAGGCATTCAATCTCGCTACAAATCTCGTTGCCCTCGCGCTGAGCCAGCGACCGACACGTACCTCACCCGCAAATACGACATGGTATTTCGCCGAGGGAAGTGTTGGTAATGGTTTCCAAGAGTACCTTACGCTGCAAAATCCAAGTGTGAATCAGTCGGCGACGGTCAACATCACCTACCTTTTTGAAAACAAAGCATCAGTTGTTGTGAGTCACGTTGTACCTGCAAGCTCACGCGCAACGGTCAGTGTCAATCAGGACTTGCATGTACTAAAGCCAACCGATCCACAACAGGCACTCTCGGCAATCGTACAAGTCATAAACAATGGTCCTGGTATTGTTGTTGAACGCCCAATGTACTTCTCACACAATGGTATTCAGAGTGGTACGGATGTTATGGGTGCTACGAATCCACAAAGTGCTTATTACTTCCCATCGGTAGACACACGTAACACTGGTCGCACATACCTTTCTTATCTCACTTTGCTCAACCCAAGTACGACACAAACCGCGAATGTTACTGTGACTTACTATACGGGTGCGTGTGGACAATCAAGTCAGTCGGCTTGCCCTACACAAACGGTAGCGATTGCACCACTTCATCGTGGTACTGCGACTCCACTTTCGTTGAACCTGTATCAACAGACATCGGCGAGTGTGATGAGCGATCACTCCATTGTTGTGGAGCGTCCTACGTATTTTAAAGATACGATTGCGAACGCAGGTGGCGCGACAACTGGTGCGGCAAGTGAAGTGGGCGCGACGAATCCAGGCAAAGACTGGCTCTTCGCGGAGGGCTACACTGGTAGCAACTTCCAGGAGTATCTAACCCTGGCAAACTTTGGCACAACGGCGACCAGTGCGGATATAACACTTGAGTATGATAATGGACATAGACAGGCTATTACCGTTAGTGTGCCTGCGCTCAGCCATATCTACTTCGATGTGAATCACGCGAATGCAGCACCTAGCGGCACCTGTGACACCAATCCATGTCATACCTCAACAGCTTCATCAGTTGAAGTTACCTCGGCTGCAAACATTGTCGTGGACCGTTTGATGTACTTCCACAAAGGGAGTGCTAAAATTTCGGGTGCAACAGAGACGGTCGGCGAAGCTGGACCAGCAGTACACAGCGTCTACGCCTTTGCCGAAGGCTATACGGCAGGCTCATTCGATGAGTACCTGACGCTGCAAAATCCTACAATGAATGACGAGACCGTAGCGGTCACGCTCTTTGTAGACACGTATGTGCTACAAGAGCAAGTGGTCGTTAAGGCGCAAAGCCGTAAGACAGTTAGCATTAACTCACTTGTTGTCCCAATCGCGCAAGTTTATGACAACATGGGTCCCGATTCGTACTCGGTCTCACTCACTGTGCAAGCACTTGGGTCGAACGCGAAGATAGTAGCGGAACGCCCCATGTACTTCAACTTCCACGGCGACCCCGGTGGCACCGATGTGCTAGGGTATACGCAAAACGCATAGTAAAATAGTGACTTGAGAAAAACAAGGAGGTGAATGCAGCACGGTTGCATTCACCTCCTTGTTTTTCTCAAATCTGATCTATTCCACTATTTTTTCTACTGAGAGAGAGTGCATTTGTAGGCCGAAGGTCTGAGCCCAGTTAATCATACTTATTAAGGGGTCTAACAGAGTTTCTCCCAGAGGTGTCAGGGCATACTCGACGGATGGTGGAGCTGTTGGATAGACGGTGCGAGTGACTAAGCCTTCCTCTTCTAATTTGCGCAGCGTCTGTGTCAGCATTTTCTGCGAGATACCTCCTATCTGACGTTTTAGCTGAGTATAACGCTGAGGACCGTCGCTGAGCAGGTAGATGACCAATGATGTCCACTTGTCGGCAATGATATCAAGCGCGCGGCGTGAGGGACAGTTGGCATCAAGAGGATTGATTGGTAGAATTAATTTTTTCCTTGTTACCATGAAGTGACTATACCACTTTTCGGTGCCTTCTTGCAATAAGAGAGTTACTCTTTTATAGTAACCTTTAGAAGGAAACTCGGATATCCTAAATGATGATATGAATGAAATAAAGGAGCATTGTTATGTCGATTGTGATTACTGGTGCAACGGGCGGGTTGGGGAATCTTGTTTTACAACATTTACTGAAGAAGATGTCAGCCAGCGATATTGCCGTGAGTGTGCCACATCCAGAGAAGGCTGCTGCACTGGCGGAGCAAGGAATTGAGGTACGTCTGGGGAACTATGATGATCCAGCATCGCTAGAGAAGGCGTTTGCGGGAGCATCCAAGTTGCTGCTTATCTCCTCTCCGTCTTTGGATGATTCTAAGAGAGTGCGCCAGCATGCTACGGCAATTGAGGTGGCAAAGCAGGTGGGAGTGGGACAGATTGTTTATACGAGCGTGGCATATGCCGAGCAAGTAGGGATGACTCTGGCTCAAGTTCATCTGGCGACCGAACACGCGCTGCGTACTACCGGTATTCCCTATACAATCTTGCGCAACGCTTTCTATACTCATATTTTTGTAAATCCAGGCATTAAAGAGGCAGTCGAGCGTGGTGAATTAGTGACCTCTACGGGCAGTGGCAAACTCAATACGGCAACGCGCAGCAACTACGCCCTTGCAGCGGCAACGGTTCTTGTAGAAGAGGGGCATGAGAATAAGGTATACGAGCTTACTGCTCCCCAACCTTGGAACTTCGATGAACTTGCTCAGCTTCTCACAGAGGTTTCTGGCAAGAAGGTAGTCCATCGCTCCGTCTCAAATTCCGAGATAGGAATCGAACTTAAGAAATCCGGTATGCCGCAAGATTTTATTCCCTTCCAGACTCAGCTTTACAGAGCAATCGCCAATGGAGATTTTGCGACTGCATCAGGGGATCTGCAAAAACTAATTGGAAGCGCGCTTACGCCACTACAAGAGAGCGTACGAGAGATTTTCTAAGGGAAAGAACAGATGTAGGGACCATAATTCATTGAGTGGTGGTCATCAATCGAAAAAAGGCATCGCTGGGGCAAGACCTCAGCGATGCCTTTTTTCGATTGATGACCACCCTTCGGTGAAATAGGGAACTTATTTCCTTCTTTTGTCGTCAACGACAGCAGTATGTTGGAACCATAGCGTTTTCTTCTAGCACAGGGGGAGTCATTCATGCGGGCTATTCGGTCCTCTACTACCGTCTTTACTACATGCGTTCTTGTAAGTATTTTCGTCTTTGTTCCATTCATGGGAACAGTACTACAAACCAGCACTGCTCATGCCCAGACCCTCACTCACAACGCAAGAAATCCAGACCGTCCAGTATTAGCGTTCTATTATCCGTGGTATCAATCATCGGATTGGTGTAGTTGTCATATGTCGGACTTGCCAACGAAGCAGTATGACTCATCTGACGACGCTACAGTTGACCGACAGGTCCATGAGGCGGCGAATGCTGGCATTACAGGCTTTATCAGTTCGTGGTGGGGTCCAGGCGATCAGACCGATAGCAACTTTGCCAAATTGTTGGCACATTCAGCTTCTCTACAGCGAAGCACAGGCTACCATTTTGCCTCAACTGTCTATATCGAGAGCAACGCACCTGCGCTGCAAGGTACAGATAACATGGTCAACGGAATACGCTATCTTCTTCAGAACTACAGTGCGAACTCTCATTTTGTTCGCTGGCATGGCAAGCCAATACTCTTTGTTTGGAGACCTCTGGATCATGGACGTACACTCTCGTGGTGGGCCAATGTACGTCATCAAGTGGACCCACATAATCAGGTGTTATGGTCGGCGGAAGGTGTTGATGCAAGCTTGCTCAATGTTTTTGATGGTATTCATCTCTTTAGCGCGGGTTATTGGGGACTTCTACATGGCAACATGTACGCAGTTGACCAGAGTTTTCGTGCGCTGGTGGATAACTATAACGCGATACACCATACGCACAAAATATGGGCGGCAGGCGTTATGCCAGGCTATGATGATACACGTATTCCAGGACGATCAGGCACATTTGTAGTACCACGCAATAATGGTGAAACCTATAATACGAGTTGGAATGCTGCTTTGAGTAGTAACCCTGATTGGGTCACGATCACTTCGTTTAACGAATGGTACGAGGGAGCGATGATTGAACCAAGTGTTCACTACTCCTCGCAATACCTGGATATCACGAAGAGGTATACGGAAGAATGACATGGGTGAAGAATAAAACGGTGTAAAATACAAGGGCAGCTAGCACATCGTGCTAGCTGCCCTTGTATTTTACACCGTTTTATTCTGTCTCTGTCTCCAATGCATCATCCTCATCGGTCTCTTCGACAACCTCGGTTTCCTCTTCTGGCACCTGTACATCCTCAAGCACTTCGGCACCCTCTACCTCATCGACTTCATCGTTTACTTCAGGGATATCCTCTAGCTTTTTGCCGTTCGTAGTGGCAACTGCAACAACTGTATCGCTCTCACCGAGATTCATCATACGGCGTCCCTGCGTTGCGCGTCCACCACGAATGATGTTGGCTACATCCATACGAATAACGACACCCGACGCCGATATAATCATCAGGTCGTTATCTTTTTCCGTGAGGATACGGGCCGTAGCAACACGTCCGGTTTTCTCGTTCACCTTCGCGGTAAGCACACCACCGCCGCCTCTGGTCTGAAGTGGATAATCGTCAATGGGCGTACACTTACCGTAGCCAAACTCGGTAACGACCAGCAATTCGCTGTTCGCGGGAGTCAGGTTGAGCGAGACAACGGTATTACCTTTGCCTAAACGGATACCGCGTACACCACCACTGGTACGTGAAGCTGAGCGCAATTCTGCGACGGTAAAGCGAATCGCATTGCCCTGTGCGGTAATCATCAGCACATCATCATCGCTACGTGCTAATTTCGCGCCGATCAGTTCATCATCATCTTCAAGGTTCATAGCGATCAGGCCATTGCGCCGCACTACCTCGAACTCTTCCATTGCCGTCTTCTTGACTTCGCCCTTCTTGGTGGCAACAATCATGAAGTCGTTGCTCACACCCTTGGGTACCTGCACAATCACGGTGATGCGTTCGCGCTGCTCAATGGAGATGAGATTGATGAGATGCTCACCTTTCGCTGTGCGACCTGTATCAGGCAACTCATAGACGCGTAGCTGAAAGACACGTCCACGGTCCGTAAAGAAGAGTAAGCTATCATGCGAGTGCGTGACGAGCAGGTGCTGTACCGCGTCATCCTCACGCGTTACCATGCCAGTGATGCCACGTCCGCCGCGTCTCTGTGCCCGATATGTGCTGGACGGTAAGCGTTTGATGTAACCCTTCTCAGTCAGTGTTACCACAACCTCTTCATTTGGGATAAGGTCTTCACTCTTAAAATCGCCCGTTTCCGACTCAACGATCTCACTGCGGCGTGGGTCGCCATATTTTTCCATGAGTTCTTTTAAGTCGGCCTTGATCAGTTTACGAATCTCGTTGATATCACTCAACAACATATTGTAGTAATCAATATGCTGTAGCACCTCTTTGAGTTCGTCTTCTATCTTCTGACGCTCAAGGGCGGCTAAACGTGCTAAACGCATGTCCAGAATTGCCTTGCCTTGCTCGTCTGAGAAGCTGAACTGTTGTTGCAGATTTTTCAACGCTTCATCGGTGGTTTGTGAACCGCGAATAGTGGCAATTACTTGATCGAGATGGTCGAGCGCGATCTTCAAACCTTCCAAAATGTGACGCCGTGCTTCGGCCTTCGCCAGTTCAAACTGTGTGCGCCGTGTGATGACGACTTCTCGATGGTTGATGTGATATTGCAAGAAGTCTTTGAGGCGCAGCGTACGAGGCTGTTTATCAACCAGTGCCAGCATGTTTGCGTTAAACGCGCTTTGCATCGCGGTATATTTGAAGAGTGTATTCAGCACGCTCTCTGGGTTGGCGTCACGCTTTAACTCGATATACATACGCATGCCGTTGCGGTCCGACTCATCGCGTACCTCAGAGATACCCTCAATCTTTTTGTCGCGGGCTAACTCCGCGATTTTCTTGACCAGTTCTGCTTTGTTTACCTGATAGGGAAGCTCAGTCACAATAATACTGGTGCGCCCCTTCTCGGTCTGCTCGAAGTTTGTACGTGCGCGTACCACAACGCGTCCTCGTCCATTGAGATAGGTGTTGCGAATGCCTTCACGCCCATGAATAATACCGCCTGTGGGGAAGTCGGGACCGCGAATGATATGTGAAAGTTCTTCCGTTGTTGCCTCTGGATTGTCGATCAGATGAATCACGCCGCTACACACTTCGTTAAGGTTATGTGGTGGAATGTTGGTTGCCATACCGACTGCGATGCCTGTAGAGCCATTCAAGAGCAGGTTAGGTAGGCGAGCAGGAAGGACGGTTGGCTCTTCGGTCTGGTTATCGTAGTTGGGTGCAAAATCAACTGTATCTTTGTCGATATCACGTAGCAGTTCATCGGCAATCGCAGCCATTTTCGCCTCGGTATAACGCATGGCGGCTGGTGGATCATCGTCTTGTGAACCAAAGTTGCCTTGCCCCATCACAAGCGGGTAGCGCATTGACCACGATTGAGCCATACGCACGAGAGCGTCATAAACGGCGACATCACCATGTGGGTGGTAGCTCTTCAGCACTTCGCCAACCGTACCTGCACACTTGCGAAATGCCTTTGTTGATTGGAGACCCATATCTTCCATAGCATACAAGACACGACGATGGACAGGCTTTAAGCCATCACGCACATCGGGGAGTGCGCGACTAACAATCACACTCATCGAGTAGTCGAGATATGCACCTGTCATCTCGTCAACAATACTAACTGGCCTAATATTACCAAGTTCCATAAAACATCCTCACCAAAAAAAGTCAGACATAGCCAGAAGGCGATATCGGTTTGAAGCGTTGATTCTATAGGGTGGAGGGGTCTCAAAAAGCGGATTCCTACCTTCCTTATTATATCATATGCTATAGTTATGAGCAAGCGCGATAGGACTAGTCTCAGGTGATTTAAAAATGGTTTTCCGGTCATCCTCGAGGATGACCGGAAAACCATTTTTAAATCACCTGAGACTTATACACAACTAGCAAAAGTGTATGCCTTCATGTATTATGGAGAGAGAAGACCTGAACTATTTTGATCTCTAAACCACTATGCTTTAATAAGAAGGTGTGGTATCATTAAGTGCAAGAGCGGAAGTTCAGGGAGTGTAGATGTACATTTAGCGATAGTGTACTCATCCATCAGCCCTAATGTAGTCTAGTGTTAGCTCTGATGCCATAGGGGGGAGTTCCAGAATCATGTCATCATTGCCATTTACAGATTCGCAATGCTTTTTTGTAGCTATTCTTGTATTTATTGTCGTTGGCTTTCAGCGCGGCTGGCGGCGTGAATTAATTACGCTTGTATTTGTATTGCTCGCGGTCATTTTAATTCGTCCCGACTCGAATAGTGGGTTTATTACCGGGCTTTTCGCACGTATTCCAGCAATGTTTGACTACCTTTTTTCAGGTTCGACACGAACAGGAGCAACGGGGACCGCGGTTTCCAACAACTTCCTAGGACCGTGGGGCACTCTCCTTGTGTTCTTCATTGTCGTAGCCATTGGCTACTTTGTTGGAAACCGCGTGTTTCCTAAGCCTACCACGCCAACTGAACGCTTTATTGGGATTGTCCCCTCAGTTATCTCTGGTGCGTTCATTCTTTACTACCTCACCACTGGCAACTTTTTTGCCAAGAATACGGCTGGGCAATCGTTCTTCTCGGTTGTGGTCCAGCCACCCGACCCTACCAACTATATGCCGATAATTTTTGTCATCGCGGTCGTCTCGGTCGTCGTAGGACTCATTGCAGGAAGGGCGAAAAAGTCCGCCCCACCTGCCGCGAAAAAGTAGTGGAAAACGTAGTATATGTAGTAGTAGGCGCGAGAAATTAATAGTGAAGCCCCAATAGCATAGCGGATATACGTCAATATAAAAAATACTGTGTTTTATGCACATCGTGTCGAGGTGATGAATGGCTGAAACATCCAAGAGTAAGCAAAGCGTGGCAACAAAACCTGTAGACCGTTGGCAGTCTGGTCGTCCCCGTTTCAGTATTCAAGAATTTCGTATGGGGAGAGATAAGAAGTGGCACTTTTCGGGTCAAGAGCCGGGTGAAGAGGTGCGCGCCGTTGTACGTAAGCACTGGTGGTTTCTTGTAAGGCCCGCATTGCCTTTTCTTGCCTCGATTGTCGCCATCTTTCTCGTTCTAGGTGCTATCGCTGCATACCCCAAGTACGACCTCATTTGGGCATATCTTGAGATAGGAGTTGTTCTGCTCACGATTGGCACGGGTGCGTGGTTTGCTTGGAAAGACTTGGCGGTATGGTGGGTTGAGACATACATCATCACGGATAAACGTATCATCAACTCGCGTGGTCTTTTGCAGCCAACACGTCAGGAAACACCCATCGAAAAGGTTACACAGGTGGGAGTAGATGTAAAATCACCACTACAGGCACTATTGGAATATGGTACAGTTCATGTTTATCTGGCGGGCGGCGATCTTATCATGAAAGATATTCCTCACCCGCGTGAAGTCAAGGATGCGATTCAGGGCGTTACCGACGTTGTAAAGTTGAAGAAGAAAAAAGAAGACCCTATTCCAGTTCCACAAGACCCAGAACTGGCCTCTGTACTCAAAAAACTTGCTGAGGGCAAACCCGTACCTAAGTTGGCTGACGCGGATGAAAACTATCCTGTTCCTCACAATTCTGATCGCATGCGAGGTCCACGCCGTACTTTTGGTGGTATCCTGCGCATCCCCAGCCGCGTTCACTATATGTCGGGCGAGCAGACGGTGCGCTACATTCAGCGCTCTCAGTACGTGCTCTTGAAAAACCTGATCGTCCCTGCCTTACTGATTATACTGATACTACCAGTTGCCATTGTTCCACCGAGTATTGGCTATATTCCAGCAACAATTGAAACCTATTGGTGGCTCATCATGGGTGTACTGTTCCTGGCTTTGCTGATATCGCTGTTTTTTGTCTACATAAATTGGCTCGATGACATCTACATCTTAACGAACCGACGCATTATAGACATCGAGCGGAAGTTTTTCTTTACTGTCGAAGCACGCATTGCAGCGGAATATAAGAGTTTGCGTGATATCAAAGTGAAGGTGCCGAACGTGCTTGAGCGTTTCTTGGATATCGGTGATGTCTATGTTGAGACTCCTGGCAATTCGCCGGATATTATATTCAGAAGTGTTGACCATCCCTTCCTGATTCAGGACGAGGTTTACGCCATCAAGAATCATAAGGATAAGGAAGACAAGGTGAAGAAGGAAAATGACGAGCGTAAACTGCTAGAAACATGGTTTGGAACCGTCGTCTCGTCATTAGATAGCACCTCGAAAATACATGCAGCACCCGATCTGAAAAACATGGACTTACTCGCGGCGATGAACTGTGCGCAGGAACTGGGATTGGACATTGAGGTGTCCGGTGATGCCATTCCAACGAACGCAGTCGCACCAGGACATGTGGTAGAGCAAAGCCCACCAAGGGGAACTCTCATGGAGAAGGGCAGCAAAATCGAAATTAGACTGAGCAAAAGACAATCACTTGTCAATCATCAGATATAATCCGCTAAACATCATAGAAAAATCAGGTTAACACATGTGCTAACCTGATTTTTCTATGATGTTTA
>CAZZVE010000032.1:9220-36266 GCA_964657325.1 uncultured Ktedonobacterales bacterium | reverse complement strand
CATGACAGGGGCAAGCCCTGTCACTACTATATACGAACTCCCGTTGCAAGCCACGTAGTGGCGTGAAGTATAGTAGTGACAGGGCCTGCCCCTGTCATGTCAGAGAGCATGTCTTTTATTATGAATAGTAGGTTAGATCGCGCCAGCACCTGTTTCCGGCGATTGATCGGTTTTGTGTGTCTCTTCAGTTTCTACGTGTCCGCCAAACTGGAAACGCATAGCCGACATGATTCTGTTGCCGAAATCAGCCTGACCACGTGAGCTAAAGCGTTCGTAGAGAGCTGCCGTCAACACATGTGCTGGTACAGCCTCGTCGATAGCCGCCGCAATCGTCCAGCGACCTTCGCCAGAGTCGGCGACACGGCCCTTAAAGCCTTCAAGCTGAGGGCTTTGGAGGAACGCGGTCGCTGTGAGGTCGAGCAACCATGAGCCAATAACACTACCACGACGCCAGAGTTCAGTAATCTCAGGCAAATTCATATCATACTGGTAGTATTCGGGGCTACTGATAGGTGCTGTCTCAGCGTCGATTGTTTGTTGATCCTTCCCGATATTTGCATAGTGCAGGATATTGAGACCTTCAGCATAAGCCGCCATAATGCCGTACTCAATACCGTTGTGAACCATCTTCACAAAATGACCTGCACCGGTTGGCCCACAGTGTAAATAACCCTGTTCTGCCGTGCTTCCCTGAATCTTCTCACGTCCAGGAGTGCGTTCCACTGCACCAACGCCAGGGGCAAGAGTTGAGAAAATGGGATCGAGACGCTTCACGATATCGTCTTCGCCACCGATCATCTGGCAATAGCCGCGTTCCAAACCCCACACACCACCACTGGTGCCAACATCGAGGTAGTGAATGCCAAACTCTTTGAGCGTCTTCGCACGACGAATATCGTCATGATAGTAGGAGTTACCACCATCAATAATTACATCATCTTTTGCCAGCAGTGGAATCAGCACTTCAAGTGTTGCATCAACGGAGGCGGCAGGGACCATCAACCAGATCGCACGTGGCTGTTCGAGTTGCTTTACGAGTTCCTCAAGCGAGGTTGTGCCACTTTTGATTGCGCCCTCTTTCAAGGCACCCTGCACGGTACTATCACGGCGCGCGGAGCCAATTACGGTATGACCATTGTTCATTAAGCGTTTCGCCATGTTCGCACCCATGCGACCTAGGCCAACTAATCCAAGTTCCATTATAGAAATCCTTTCTCATTGCCACAATTCAGTACAAGACGAGTCTCTAAGTTGTATCACGTTTCACACGAGCAAATCGTCCTACACGAGACCATTATACGGCAAATTTCGTATTCTGTGTTCTCGGTTCTCCTAAATACAGCTTCACATGCGAAAAGGAAAGTTTGAAAGCAGGAAACAGATAGTTTCTCGCTCAAAAATGCTCTATCCTGGTTGTACACATTCTTGATAACAAATTAGTAGAAAGAGGTCATCGTGATAAAAAGTCAGAAAGCCTTCCGCTTTGGTGTAATTGATGAAAGTTCCCTCACACGAGAGGAGTGGGTTCAGCAGGCTCAGAGAGTTGAGCAACTGAGCTACTCAACGCTTCTCATTAGAGACCACTTTATTCATGGAGGCTTTAATCATCAATTAGCTCCTGTGCCAGCATTGATGGCAGCCGCTGACGCGACAAGTGTATTGCACGTAGGGAGTATGGTGTTCTCCAACGATTATCGCCATCCTGTTCTGCTCGCCAAAGAAGCCGCAACACTCGATGTACTTTCGGGTGGACGTTTTGAACTCGGTCTCGGTGCTGGTTGGCTTAAAGATGAATATGAACAAATCGGGCTACCATTCAATACTGCAGGAATACGTGTAGAGCGAATGCAGGAAGCTCTGCATGTGCTCAAAGGACTTTTTACCGAAAACTCTTTTACTTTTGCTGGCAAGCACTATACCATCACGAACCTCGAAAGTTTTCCAAAGCCTCTTCAAAAACCACATCCTCCTTTGTTTATAGGAGCGGGTGGAAAACGTATGCTCTCTATCGCTGCTCAGGAGGCCGACATTATCGGAATACTTCCCATTGCGCTCACCAACGGAACCATTTCGGATAATCCTACAGAACGCTTGGTAAGCACTCTCGCTCAAAAAGTCGAGTGGATTCGTCAGGCTGCAAGGGAACGCTTTGAGGAGATAGAACTGAGCATGATCGTCTCTTTGTACATAACCGAACATCCACAGCATAAAGCAGAACATATTATGCGTGAACGGGAATGGGGTAATCTTGCGACGCAGGATGTTTTGGACATGCCCTCAATCCTGATTGGCTCTGTGGATGAAATCACTGAGAAACTTTATAGACTACGCGAACAGTACGGTTTATCATACTTTGTCATTCCTGATAGCTCTATAGAGGCATTTGCACCCGTGGTAGCTCAGCTTGGAGGTAAATAAAACACGTGATGCAGAAACACGTTGCTGTACGCGATGCACACAGCAACGTGTTTCTGCATCACGTGTTTTATTTTTATGCCGCCTCGTATTTACTATTGGTTGTTGCCATCTCTGCTATCATAAGCGTCGTCTTATGCAGACTCAGTTGTTCATCTGTAGCATCAACAACAATTGCATCGTTCGGCACACACTCTCCCTGTAAAATCGCTTCTGCTAGCATGTCTTCTAGCATACGTTGCACAGTTCGTCTTAGTGGACGTGCTCCATACACAGGGTCGTAGCCGTGTTTTACCAACAGGTTGCGTGCCTCTGTACTCACCTCCATTGTGATGGCTTGTTCCAAGAGACGTTTTTGCGTTTGCGCGATCATGATATCAACGATCTCATGTAGATGTGTCTGCTCTAACGCGTGAAAAAGCACAATCTCGTCGATACGGTTGAGTAGCTCAGGCTTGAACATCTCTTTTAATGCAGGGGTAACTGCATCGCGCATCCTCTCGTGAGCTATGCTTGCCTCCTCTTCTCTATTACGGCGACGCGTGGTAAAGGTCATCTCGTTGGCTTTGACATATGCTGTCCCCACGTTGGAGGTCATAATTATAAGAGTGTTACGGAAATCTACCGTTTGCCCGCGCGTATCAGTCAGGCAACCATCATCAAGAATCTGTAAGAGCAGATCAAAGATTTTGGGATGTGCCTTTTCAATTTCGTCGAGCAAGACAACACTGTACGGGCGACGACGGACGGCCTCGGTCAACTGACCCGCGCTATCATACCCGACATATCCAGGAGGGGCACCGATGAGACGCGAAACGGTATGGTTTTCCATGAACTCAGACATGTCAAGCTTGAGTAACGCATCCTCATCGCCAAAAAGCGTTCCCGCCAACGCACGCGCCAATTCGGTCTTTCCGACGCCAGTTGGACCGACAAAGAGAAACGAGCCAATTGGACGCTGGCTATTCCGTATATTTGTGCGTGAACGTCGTATCGCTTTTGCGACTGCCTGCACTGCCTCGTGTTGTCCAATAACGCGTGTATGCAACTCTTCTTCCAACATGAGTAGGCGTTGTGCCTCTGCTGATGCGATCTGCGCTACAGGAATGCCTGTCCACTTTGCGACGATCTCTGCGATCTGCTGTTCACCCACTACTGGCGTGTGTTCTTGCTGCTGGCTCTGCCACGTATATTCTCGTGTACGCAAATCCTGACGCAGGCGCAGCTCGCGTCCACGATGTAGAGATGCGAGCGCGAAGTTATGCTGACGAATCTCATGCTCTTTGTCACGTTGCACTACAACAATTTCGTCACGTATGCGCCGAATGTCCTCCGGTACCACAGTACGTTGCACACTGATATGTGCCGCTGCCTCGTCTATCAAATCAAGAGACTTATCGGGTTGATAGCGGCCCTGGATGTAGCGTGAAGACATCTGCACCGCCGCTATCAACGCTTCGTCGCTAATGGCGACATGATGAAACTCTTCATAGCGCGAACGTAAGCCGCGTAGAATCTCGCTCGTCTCCTGCGCGTTTGTCTCGCGTACCTGTATCGGCTGAAAGCGTCGCTCTAACGCCGGATCGCCCTCTACCGTCTTGCGGTACTCGTCATACGTTGTGGCTCCAATACACTGAAACTCTCCACGAGCTAGCATCGGCTTGAAAAGGTTCGCCGCATCTATCGAACCTTCCGCGACACCGCTACTCATCAATGTGTGCAGTTCATCAATGACGATGATAATGCCCTTATCTGTGAGAATCTCTTGCATAATCTTTTTCAGACGCTCTTCGTAGTCGCCGCGAAACTTGGTCCCGACTGTGAGCATGGCAACATCGAGTGCGACAACGCGCCTATTCGAGAGCGTATCAGGAACCTTGCCATCGAGGATGCGTTGCGCTAGCCCCTCGGCAATCGCTGTTTTCCCGACACCGGCAGGGCCGAGCAGTACAGGGTTGTTCTTTGAGCGACGTGAAAGAATTTGCATTGTGCGTTCTAGCTCGTCCTCGCGCCCAATCATAGGGTCAAGCGTTCCAGCAATAGCGGCAGCCGTGAGATCGCGGCTGACCTGATTTAGCGTTGGTGTTGCGTCGTAGCGTGCCTGATACTGTTTCGAGTACAGCACTTGCTCAAGTCCAATCGGTGTCATTGTCGCAAGCTGCTCACGCGTTGCCTCAATCGACATGTTAAAGCTACCCAACACTCCTGCCGCGATGCCATTCTCCTCACCAAAGATACCAAGCAAAAGATGCTCAACACCAATAAGGTCGCTTGCCGCTCGCGCTGCCTCCGTTTCAGCATAGCTAATAACGTGACGTGCAGCAGTGTTCAATGCAGGCTCATTGCTATGCCCCTTCGTACCACGTCCCATGACAAATTCTATAGCTTGTGCGACACGCATCGTACTCACATGAAGTGATAAAAATAAGCCCTCGATGAGTGTGTCGTTCAATTTCAGCAGTCCCAGTAACAAATGTTCTGGTCCCACCGATCTATGTTTCAAGCGGACAGCCTCTTCGCGCGCATACGCGAACGCCTGTCTTGCCTCTGTTGTATACTTATTCGATGTACTCATTATCCCACTCCTCCTACACTAACAGAAGTAGTTTGGTTTTCCCTCACTATAACACAGCTATTTATGTGTTACTACTGTTCTCTATCGGGGAAAAAGCACATGTAGACAAGGGAAAGAGGCACGGAATGGAGGAATGTATGCCAAAAGTCCCTGGAAAACGAATATTGACAAATAATGTGGATACGTTATATGTTCAATGAAAAAGGAGCCGATCTAATCCGCGCACCAGTCCATTCATCTCTTGCACTTTCCTTGCTGCAAGGAGTGTCCCACTCACATACGGTTGGGCACCAGAGCCAGCATCGTGGCGAATACTCAAACGCTCATCGGGCAACCCAAAAATCGTTTCAAACGCAATAACATAACTTGGTAGGCGTATTGAATGAACTTGTGTCCCGTCAATTGTTGCCCCACGCGCCTCTTTTGAACCATGAGTATTTTCAAGAGCAACTCCCAATTGATTTTGGGAGATGGTTGCCAGTTCTTCAGCGAGTTCGCGAGTTGTCCCGCTGGGAGCATCAATTTTTGCGGCACTGGCGTAATCAAGAATCTCCCAGGATGGTAGATATTGAGCCGCAATCAAGGAAAAATGCTTTGCTAGGGCAGCAGTCATGGAGAAGTTGCCTGCCGCAATGACTCCAAGCTTTTGGGCCTCTGCTCTTTGTGCAATGTCTGTGTAGTCACTCGCGGTCAACCCAGATGTTCCAACAACCACGCGAACGCCTTTGTCCAGTGCAGCCAGAATGTGTTCCTTCACCACGTCAGGTCCAGTATAGTCAATGAGGACATCTGTTGGGACCGCCAATGCTTCTTCTAGGGAGGCGACAATATTTATGTTGGCACTACCATGACCTAGTACCTCCCCAATATCTTTGCCTGCGTGTCGGCGAGCAACGGCACCCACAAGTTGAAATTCGCTTGATGCTAAGATAGCACCTGTCACCGCGCTACCGGTCCAGCCTGTCGCGCCTGCTACACACACTCGAATAGCCATAATTTGAAATCCTTTCTCACTCCATCAATGCAAAATTGTCTCTTCTGGCGTAGCAAGCAACAAAGCTGCTCCCACAATCGGCGCGTTTTCACCAAGCACTGCAAGACGTAGTGTAAGTGTCGCACCTTGCAGCTTTTCGTTGACGAGAGACTGTACGCGTTCAAGCAAAAAAGGTCGTGAGAGGACAATGCCACCACTTATTGCAATTGTCTCGACCTTTGTGAGTTGAGCGAGATTAACAAGGCCCAGTGCCAGCTTCTCTGTGAACAATTTCCAAAACGCGGAGTCCGTCACCTGTGTAAGCGGCTTGCCTAGCCGTAATTCTAATTGCCTACCACCTGTATACGTTTCCAGGCATCCTATCTGTCCGCACAAGCACCGACGTGTGTTGCCATCAAGTAGTTGATGCCCAATCTCGATTGAAATTGTTAGTCTCATTCCCGCCTTTTGTAGATGAATTGCGGCACCTGTTCCTGTCGAGACGGTGAGGTAGGCGCTCCGTTCATCATGTTGAATGCTTCCAAATGCCTGCTCGCCCAATAAGCCGCATACGGTATCGTGTGCCAGACGGACGGGACAGGAAAAGCGGTCTGTAAGGTCTTGTGCAAAGGGCTTGCCGATGTAGTCAGGTACATTTGGTCCAAAGACTACCGTGCGTCCGTCCTTCGCAATCCGTGCGCCAATAGAAACGCCGATGCCAGCGATAGAGGATACATCTTGTAGAGCTGTAACGATATGTTGTATTTGCTCCTCACAAGAAGAAAACGTGGGGAAGCGTGCGAGAACAGTACACTGTGGTGTATTCAATGTTGAAAAGAGGGCGATGCGCGTGTTTGTGCCACCGATATCTATACCTATGTATGAGGGAGTCATATCACTCATTATCTTATTCCAGACGTTGATAACATCGAAGAAAAACTGGTCTGTAATCAAAAATGTCGGAATGGCATACATAGTTACCACTCCGACAAAAGAAAAGGCGTACCCGATAGGGATCGAACCTACGGCCTATAGATCCGCAATCTATCGCTCTATCCACTGAGCTACGGGTACAGACATATGTGAAGTTCTTGCTTCACTGTAGAAACATAGTATCAGAACATTTGGGATTTGTCAAGCGGTTTGGTTTGAAGTTTTACGCATATTTGTCCCTCTAATAGAGTGCTTTGCATTGAGGTGTTTAGCGAAGTTTGCCGCGCAGACGTGCGAAGTGGTTGGTATTGAGTTCCACGACCACGTCGCCTACATGAGGCACCTCTGTATAGACCGTTTGACGGACCTCTTCAGCTAACATCACTCCCTGAGTAACGGTAAGCTGTGCATCTACCTGTATGCTCAGTTCTACCAAGACATCACTCCCATGCTCACGGCCAGTGACTGCGATAACAGTTACTCCCAAAACCTGATTAGCTGCACTACGTACCGCTTCGAGTGTCTTCACATCCAAATTATGATCGAGCAGTTCGTGACTAGCTTTCGTCGCTATTTGTACCGCGTTAAACAAGATCAGAAAGGCGATGACTAGCCCTGCAATGCCATCCATACGCGAATTACCAAACTGCGCTGCAATGACGCCAACGATCACCGCTCCTGAACTAAAAACATCAGACAGATTATCACGAGCGTCAGCCTGGACTGCTTGCGACTGCACTTTTTTTCCAATACCCTGCTCAATCCACGCCACCACCAGTTTAATCACCAATGTGCCTACGGCAACCCACAGTGCGAGTAATGATGGTTCAGGAGTTCCAACGATGATTTTTTGAATGGAGTCCCACCCAAAGAAGAGACCCGTTGCCATAAGGATAAAAGCTGAGGTAATGGCTGCTAGCACTTCTGCTCGATCATGCCCATAGGGATGCGTCTCATCGGCACCACGACGAGCATAGAGTAGAGACGCTAGAATAAGAGTATTATTGACAATATCGGCTCCTGAGTGACCTGCATCAGCAAGTAATGCTACGGACCCAGATGCAAGACCCGCGATGACTTTTACCACCACAAGAACAAGATTCACTCCTAATCCAAAGAGTGGCCCCCACACAGCCTGAGCAAAGCGTTGTGCTGCTGTAGGGGTAGAAGCAACAATTTCTTTTTGCCCATGTCGGGAGGTATTTTCATCAGAAGATGTCTGCTGTTCGGTAGTAGGGGGCACTTTTGGTACTTCTTGCAAACTATTGCTCTTTTTCTCAAAGTTCGTCATAAGTGAGTCAGTACTTTCTTGGGTTTCTTCATACGCATTCCTTGCACTTAGATTTCTTACGTCTCAGTACTAAGAATAGTAACATTTAATCAATTACTCCTCGCGTCACAGGGTGTAATAGAATAGTGCTGTGTGTACTGCCAACATGGTAGGATGCCGACGGGTGTAATAGAATTAGACTCCTACTAGATTCCCAAACTTGTTTCGACGGACGCCGTGAACGTGGCCCCTACACTACAATCGTTCCGTTGCGCCATGTATCCACCGCGTTCTTCACATTTTGAATGTAAGCACTCTCGTCATTATTGTCGGCGGTAGGAGCATACACTGGAATAATCTGATCGACGGTGGATAGGCCCCATTGTTCAACATACAAGTTGCTAATGAGCTTAAACCAATCGTTGAAGCCTTCTTCCCATGAATGATAGAGGCGATAACCCTCATAGCTTGGATAGCCAGCCTCGGTACGAATATTACCGAGCGAGTGCGTCACTCTAGCAATACCTTGTGTGCCAAAGGTGCTTTCCTGCATAAAAAAAGCCAGCGCAAACGCTGGATCAATGTTATATTTCACCCCATCGTCATACAACACCTTGCCTTTTCCGGCTGCCGGCGAATGGTAATGTTCCAGGACGGAATCGATAAAATCCGCGCGAACAGTTGGGGGACCGGCAACTGTATATTCTCCAGCAGACGGAGCGGTGAAGATGAAGCCTCGTTTGGAGATGTGAATGGTTGTAGTAAATATCCAGGCAAGGGAAAATCCTATTACAATAGCAACCAGTGCATAATAGACCATAGGTAGGTCGGTTCTCAAATAACGTCGTAACAGTGCTGATCGGTAGGTGCGTCGTCGAAGTGCCTTGGGCATACGGGCCTTTCTACGCTAACTAGGTGGCAAGGAAATCTCATCACTATGTAAATAACCCCAACGGATGCTAACAAGGGGCATCCCTACTATATATTTTGCAGCCTATGCACGTCAAGTATAGTAGGGGTGCCCCTTGTTAGCATCCGTTAGTTCTCTCTAACAAAATTACTTTTTTCTAAAAATCGAATACAGTTATGACTCGTACGGATATCCTTCTCTCTGAGATATAATATCAGAAGGTGTTGCTCGGCGAGGAGCAATTTATGAGTACTATCACGAAAGGGATTATACATTACCATGACAACAACTGCTGAACCGAAAGTGCAGATGCCTTCTGCCTCTGATTTGTATAACATAGACCACTTACTTTCTGAAGAGGAGCGCATGGTGCGCGATACGGTGCGTCAGTTTGTTCGTGAACGTGTGTTACCCATCATCGGCGAGCATTTTGAAGCTGGTACGTTTCCACGCTCACTTGTTCCAGAGGTTGCCGAGCTTGGCTTACTGGGTATGCATCTGCAAGGCTACGGTTGTGCTGGCCTGAGCGCGGTATGTTATGGTCTAGCGTGTCAGGAGCTAGAGGCTGGTGATAGTGGCCTGCGCTCGTTCGTCTCTGTACAAGGTTCATTGGCAATGTATCCAATCTATGCCTTTGGTTCCGAAGAGCAGAAACAGCGTTGGCTTCCTGGCATGGCAAAGGGTGAAATCATTGGCTGTTTTGGTCTCACCGAGCCTGACTTTGGCAGTGATGCAGGTGGCATGATAACATCGGCGCGTCGTGATGGTGACTCTTATGTGCTTAACGGCGCGAAAATGTGGATTACTAACGGGAGTATCGCGGATATCGCGGTTGTGTGGGCAAAGGCCGAGGATGGTGTGCGTGGCTTCCTAGTAGAGCGTGGCACGCCTGGTTTTAGCACTAACGACATTCATCACAAGCTCTCATTGCGCGCATCCATTACCTCTGAACTGCATTTCGATGAGTGTCGTATTCCTGCCACAAACATGCTGCCAAACATCCGTGGCATGCGTGGGCCACTCTCATGTCTTAACGAAGCACGTTTTGGTATTGCGTGGGGCGTGACTGGTGCCGCGCGTGCCTGTTATGAAATGGCTCTTGAGTATGCTAAAACGCGTGTGCAATTTAAAAAGCCTATCGCCAGCTTCCAACTTGTGCAGCAAAAACTCGCAATCATGGCAACGGAACTGGTAAAGAGTCAGTTGCTCGCGCTCCAACTTGGACGTCTCAAGGATGAGGGCTTGCTTCATCCCGTACAAATTTCTGTGGCGAAGCGCAACAATGTACGTGAAGCCATCAAGACGGCACGTGAGGCGCGCACCGTACTTGGTGCAAACGGTATCACATTGGAATATCCTGTCAGTCGTCACATGAACAACCTGGAATCAGTTTTTACTTACGAGGGGACAGACGATATTCATACTCTGATTATTGGGCAAGCCATCACGGGAATTAGTGCGTTTGAATAGAGAATGATTGTACAGAGAGAGGATGCATGACAGGGGCAAGCCCTGTCACTACTATACTTCCCACCGCTGCGTGGCTTGCCACGCCAGTCTGTCTATGGTAGTGACAGGGCTTGCCCCTGTCATGCATCTTACGCCTTGTTGTCTGAATTATTTCACCTGTGTTGTAAACACAACCAGGCGCTCATCATATCCATTGCCGGTCCAGACGCCGCTACAGGTAATTAGATTCAAGTGATGTGCCGTTGTTGGTCCAAAGACTGCTCCCAGCACATCGCTGCTTGATGCATTCGCGGCATAGCGTACTACATGGTCTACCGAAAAATGTAGTTCTTGTTGCCCTAACGTCAAAATAGAAAGTTTATCACCTGGCTTCAAGTGGCTTAATGTCCAAAAGATAGCTGGATCGCCGCCCACACGGTCAACGTGTCCTGCTATGACGGCGTTGCCAGCTTGTCCTGGAGCAGCACCTTTTTGATACCAGAAAACGCTTGTCCAGTAAGGTGAATTAATAGCTTTAGATACTGGTGCATCCATCTGCCCTGTGGAAGTTGTGCCGACACTGAGAATGGAGGCATCAATGTGTAGTGTGGGAATACGTAAAGCCGAGGGTTGATCTGCCAGTGGCACAGGCTCACCCGAAACAGTAACACGGTTGTCATAATTATAGATAAAGAAACCCATAACGACAACGAGAAGTATCAACACGAGAAGTAGTCCGTTTCTCATAGCATCAGTTCCTGTCTCCTACTTTGATAACCTCTTTCTGTTCCCCTACATGTCTATGTTTTGTCAGCCGTGTACGAACAATGATGATAACAAGCAATACCGTTACAACAATAGCTCCACTTGCTATCCACCCTAGCGTACTCGCTAACCGCTCTACCTGTGCAAAATTATTATGAAACAGGTGACCCGTAATATAGCCGAGCAAGCCGTAGAAGATTGCCCACACTATGCCTCCTGCTGCATTATACAGCAAAAAAGTTCGCCAGTGCATAGAGTTAACGCCCGCGAGTAACGCTGTCCACAGACGTAGTAGGGTGGTAAAGCGTCCAAAGAAGACAGTTTTATTGCCGTGTCGTATGAAAAATTGCTCTGCATATGCAAGATGCTGTGGTTTTACAAAGAAAAAGCGTCCAAAGCGCAGTAAAAAGGCGTGTCCGCCTGTACGACCAATGAGGTAACCAATATTATCACCAAGAATTGCGCCGAGTGCCGCGCAAGCAATGACAAATGGTATCTGCAATCGTGTATCAACCGCAGCATAAAACGAGGCTAGCAACAACATCGTTTCTCCTGGAAAAGGGATGCCTATGCACTCAATCATCACAAATACGATGACTGCCGGATAGCCAAAGGTTGCTAGCGCGTTCTGTAACGTTTGCAGTGAGATAAGAGCAGCAATAATCATGCTCTCATTATGACACAGATGGGAAACCGCGAGTCATGACAGCAACGAGGCATGACAGGCTTGCCCCTGTCATGCCTAAACACTCTATTATTTCCCACACGGCGTGGAAGGGCCTAAATCTGCTCCGTAACTGGTCACTTTCCAGATGTTAGACGATTCTATATCTTGTTGTAACGTAAGACGTAACTGATAGGACGTTGGTATCTTTTCCCTTGTTATCGTATATGCATAGCTTTGTGTATTGCCTTGCACAGTCGCGCTACTGGGCACCTCTGCGTAGCTTTTCACGAAGCCATAACACACGTCGTCATGCTGCGCCTGATTCTCAAATTGTTCTAATGTGAGTTGTAGTGTTATAGTCCCACCCAGGTCTTTGTATGCGCTTTCATAGTCACGTTTCACAACCGATGAGAGAAAATCATTCGATGTGGCTGCCGCGCCAGAACTTGCGCCGAGGCCAGCCAGAAAATTGGAACCGAGAGAATAGCCAAATATACAGGCTCCAACCGTACACAAAAGAAGTATTCCGCCTAGAATCAGTAAGCCACGTCCCAATCCCTTCGGTGCCTGTCTTTTGGGACGAGCTACACGGGGTGTTTGCGGTAGTTGCTCAACACGAGTCATACCAGGAGGACGTTGAGGAGGTGAACGATGCTTCCCCGTACCGTTTAGTCCATTGAGCGCGGCTAAACGTTTACTATACGAGTCTTCCTCTGAATCCCCCCCCTGCCCTGGTCTTTCTTGCATGCAATGTTCTCCTCTCTACCTTTCTACTCTACACATCAAGCATAATCACGCCTGCTAACGTGCCGTGAGTATATTGTAACTGCTCCTGGGCTTTCTTTGCCTGGCGTCGTGTGGTACGACCAGAAGCAATCGTGAGAAATGTTGCATTCACTGCGTCGCTAATCAGTGCCGCTTCTGCACTGGCTAGTACTGCTGGACTGTTAAAAACGACAATTCCAGGCTCACGCTCTGTCTCTGCTAGAAACGCGCAAAGATCAGCAACGAGCGTATGAAACCGTCCTGAGAACAGCATACTTATCTCCGGTAAAATTGCTGTTCCCGCACCGAGGAGACGAAGATTGGGCACGAAGGTATCACAAAGAGTTGTTGCAACTTGCGGAGGTATCTTTTGTGTCAATATGTCGCTCAAGCCAGTGTTTTTACCAACTCCAAAGCGTTGTTCTAATGTCGGCGTATGCACATTGGCATCCACAAGAATCGTTGGTGTGCCACTTTGTGCCGCCGCGATAGCCACGTTTGCTGGAACGGTTGCTTGTCCAATGAAGGGTGTTGGAGTTGTGAACAACATTGTTTGTTGATGTATGTGTTCATGATCCCAAGCAAAGCTAATATTCGAGTACAGCTTTTGATAGGCCACATTAAAAGCCGAATCTGTATCATAGTCAGTAAGCAGTGTTACCTGCTCCTGTGAAGGAATACTCACAAGAAAGCTCCTCATGTAGTGGTATACGATATATTATGCAGCAGTATGTGTTGTTCCCCGTTGTTTTGTGTTTCCTGGTGATGGAGCATGGGGTACTTCACCATAAATTGGAAGCTGTAAGAGTTGCACAACGTCGTCTGTCTTACGAATGCGATCATCAAGGTATTCAATAAGAAATGCAAGCGCGATACCAATGAGCAGTGCGACGAGGACCAGCACTAGTAGGAGCGTCGGTTTACTTGCTTGCGAACCAGCGATGGTTGCGGCATCGGTTGCGCTAATAACAACTTTCGCGGCGACGATTGGACGGTTTGGAACAGCAGTCGCGGGCTGTGTTACATTAGTCGAAACGACATAATCAGTATAGTCATTGATGTGTGCAACACTCACTTCACCCGCAGCATTTGCGATAGCCCATGCACCAGCAGGAGTATTCCAGGACACGGAGACCGTGACAAGGTTACGCGAGCGACCTGCTGTAATCGACCCCTTAATCGCCCCTACCGCTACACCTGGATTGGCAAGGTCGCCGAGGTCTGGATTAGAGCCAAATTTCTGTTTGATCTGTGGCATATCCGCGTTTACTTGCGTATACACCTGCTGGGCGAACTTTGATGACGTAATAGATGGTCCTGTAGCGAAGCCGTCTGCAATTGACTCAGAGACGGAGACATAATCAGAATAGCTACTTGTAATTTTTTCTGGTGCCTGTAAGCCAATAAGAAGCGAGACACTCGATTGATACGCGTGTAGTGCTCCTGGCGTCTTACGAATTTTATAGTATTGATAGCCAGAATATAAGGCGACGACAATAACAACAAGGGCAATAACCCAGATGCGTCGCAAGATGACTGACCAATAAGCCCGT
The DNA here is from genome assembly GCA_964657325.1 of uncultured Ktedonobacterales bacterium. Lineage (GTDB taxonomy): Bacteria > Chloroflexota > Ktedonobacteria > Ktedonobacterales > Ktedonobacteraceae > JBBQVS01. Next base: position 21,991 of record CAZZVE010000032.1, on the reverse strand, counting down.
AATTCCACGGTATAAAACCCTTTCTCGTGGAGAAAATATTTTTATCGTACTATGTTATGTGCTAATGGCGTACTGCCTGCTTTTCCCTCACTCAATTTTGCTTCTACAAACTGAAGGATGCGGCGTTTAAAACGTGGCAAATCAAATTCAAGTGCATGATTACGAATAACAGTAGAATTATAAGTCTTTTCATCGAATGAAGCCAACGCTGTTGTCAGGCTATTCACCGTCTGTTCCGCAAAGAATGTTCCTGTAATACCATCGACGACTGATGTAAGCGCGCCTCCTGCGGCATAGGCTATAACGGGACGCCCGGACGCCTGGGCCTCTAAAGGTGTAATCCCAAAATCCTCTTCGTTTAAGGATAGAAATGCGCGACAATGCGCGAAATAGTGCAGGACCTCGTCGTCGGAGAGCCTTCCCATAAAACGAATTGTTGGGCCTGCAAGCTGCTTTAGTCGGTCTACATCACGTCCACTGCCAATAACAACCAAAGGCAAGTGTAGCTGATTACATGCTTCAATCGCAAGGTCTACACGTTTATAGGGAATTAATCGACCAAGTGTGAGAAAGTAGTCTTCTGGTTCTACTGTTGGGTCAAAAAGGAAACGACTGGCCTCGACAGGCGGTGGAATGACGATAGCATCACGGCGATAATACTTTTGAATGCGTTCTGCCACAACGGGTGAATTGGCGATAAAGTGGTCAACGCGCATTGCACTTGTCTGGTCCCAGACACGCAAACCAGTAATCAGAAATGGGAGAACTTTACGAGCTGTACTGCCTAATTGCTCACGTTCTACGTACTCGTCATAGTTCCAGCACCAGCGCATGGGTGTGTGACAGTAGCAAATGTGCATTGTCTCAGGCCGAGTAATTACTCCTTTTCCGAAGGCACTGGAACTACTCAAAACGAGATCGTAACCACGCAGGTCTAAGCTTTCCATTGCGAATGGGTAAAACGGCAGATATGGCTGATGATGCTTTGTTACCCCAGGAAATTTCTGCATAAACGAGGTACGAATATCCATCTTCTGAAATGCTGGGTCAACGCGTTGTGGATCATAAATGGATGTGTAGATAGGCGCATCTGGAAAAATCTCATGCAGTGCCAGGACGACGCGTTCTGCGCCGCCCATCTGATTGAGGTAATCGTGAACGAGAGCAACTTTCATGAAACTAATACGCTCCTCGTCTAAGTAGAACTGCTGGAATAGTGCGCAAGAGAATTTGGAAGTAGAGGCGCAACGACCAGTTTTCAATATAGTACAGGTCCATGAGAACGCCTTCATCGAACGTCAAATCACTTCGTCCGCGTACCTGCCATAATCCGGTAAGCCCAGGTTTGATTGCCAAACGTCCCTTTTGCCACTCTTCATATTGTGCAACCTCACGAGGAAGTGGCGGGCGTGGTCCTACAAGGCTCATCTCACCCTTCAACACATTGATAAGCTGTGGAAATTCGTCAAGACTTGTGCGACGCAAAAATCTTCCAACAGGAGTGCGGCGCGGATCATCCTTCATTTTGAACAGTGGTCCCTGTGCTTCGTTTTTTGCTATAAGCGCAGAAAGGACCTTATCTGCATCTTGATACATGGAACGGAACTTGTAGAAACTGAACTCTTGTCCATTAAGTCCGACACGTTTTTGCCCATAAATGATGGGGCCGCGTGAATTTATCCGAATTGCACATGCAATACAAATCCATAATGGTAGGCCAATAATCAGCACTGTTGACGCTACAAGAATATCAAACACACGTGTTACCGCACGCTGTACTGTATTGAGCGATACTTGCTTGATACCGATAAGGGGAATGCCCTCCATCGCCTCCATGTCAATACGTGAGAGATTCATTTCGTAGAGGTCTGGTATAAGTTTGAAGGAAGCTCCCAAACGTTCACACATCTTCACGCTTCTAATTGCGTACTCGTGAAGGTATGATGGTAGAGCTATAATAACTTCGTCAACTTGCATTGAGCGTATAACTAGACCAATATCGTCAAGCGTCCCAAGCATTTTGAAGCGTCCAAAGTCGCTGGGTGCCTCACTCATATCATGTAAGAAACCAATAATCGAGTAGCCAAGATTTGGATTTGCAGCGATATGCTGCATTGTCATCTTGCCAAGACGACCGGAGCCGACAACAAGGAGCCGCGTTTCGCCCAAGCCTGAACGATAAAGAATACCCATGGCAATTGAAACAACGAGCCGACCAGTACATAGCACAAGAATTGTTGTGCCCCACACAAATGGCACAATTAAACGTGAGTTGTTTGGTGGTTGAAAGACAAAGTAGTACGTGATCAGAAACGCCAGTCCCACTGTTGCAGAGCTAATAATAGTCCATGCTTGACGGAACCACGTACCTGTCAAACGGATACGATAGAGGCCACGTGCCGCAAAAATGATGATAAGCCCAATGACGATACCGATCATTAACAAGAAATACTGTGGACTGTACTGCTCAAAGAACTTATGGGGGCCACCGTTAGAAGCAAAGTTGCTGCGTACAACCTCTAACGTTCGAGCTAAATTTTTGGCGAAAAAACTTTTGTCGCTGATAAGATAGGCACGAAAACGATAGGCGAGTTGAAAGGCAACGGCTACAAGCCATCCATCTAAAATGACCATCGCAATGCACTCAAACACACGCCATTGATGACGATGTGAGCGTCGGCGCGAAATGGCCTTTGTTATTGGACCCGTTGCTCCAGCCATCATTTCAACGGCTCCTGTTCTGTCAGTATCAATATCTATTTCTGTTTGGGGCGATAATTTACTCGTATTCACAAATCAAACCATATCCTACGCTATTGGACAAACGCTCCATGCCTGAGGGAATGCATTCTATGTGTTGCTGCTTGCTCATATACCACAAGTGTCTGTTCCACCATTCTCTGCGCTGAGAATTTCTGTGCGACAACCGAGGCTGATGTACGGCACATCTCCCGAAATTGGCTATCCGTGAGTGCTTTATAGATCGCCTCTGTTAATGTATCAAGATCGAGCGGATTCACGCTCAAAGCGATATCCATGCCTGCTTCAGGCAGACTGGACACGTTCGAGGTGACAACCGGCACTCCACATGCTAAAGCTTCCGCCACAGGAATGCCAAACCCTTCATACAGTGAAGGGTACACAAACGCAGATGCAGCATGATACCACAACGCTTGCTCGGTATCAGCCACAAAGCCAGGAAATATTACGTCCTCTAGGAGACCAAGTTGTTGAACCTTCTCAAATATTGTATCATAGAGCCACCCTTTCCCGCCTGCTAACACCAATTTCTCTTGTATAGAATAATTTTTTCGCAATTGAGCATAAGCATCAATAATCGCTAGAATATTCTTTCGCGGCTCTAGTGTTCCTAGATACAGCAGAAATCCACTCGTCAATCCATGCTGCTTGCGGAATATTCGTATCTCTTCTTCTGTCACAACGTTTGAGAACCGCTCGTCGATACATGTATATACAGTATGCATCCGTTCGTAAGGTATACCAACAAGTTCATATGCATCTCGCTGTGTACTATCCGAGACAGTAATCAGTTCTGTCGCACGTTGCATACTACGTATCGTAAAAGTGCGATGGTATAAACGCTTCGTTCGTGTCAATACCGCAGGAAATCGCAGGAACGCCAGGTCGTGTAACGTGACAACCGTTGCACACGACTGTGGAACCCATTCGGGCAACACGTTCACTGGTGAGTGTAGTACGTCTATTCCACGCTTACGTATCTCCGTTGGTAACGTGAACTGTTCCCACGCCACTCGTGCGGCGGGTTGTGATTCCGACCAAGGCGCGGAGACATACGTAATAGCAGGATGCGATGCACTCAGCCGTTCCACAATATCCTGCCCGTTGACAAAGATCGTGTATTGAGCGTCCCCTGGATGCTTCGCAAGTTCTGTTAGAAGATAGCGAATATAACGGCTTACACCACCACTACGATAATTCTGACTAAACGACAACAACTGAGCGTTAATACCTATATGCATATCTCTTATTAACTCCTCAATGCTCATAACGTCTCTGAAATTCAGGAGGTAACAGAATTAGACCTTTCCATGACCTGCTACTACATGTTTAAACGCGTCAGCTTGTAGTTTACACTTATTCAAGGTCATAAGTCCTACCTAAAACTGAGTTGTATCAGTTGTATGTGTTATCCCCTCTATGATCCCTACCAGATGCTTCATTCCATAAGCGAGAATTTGCTTGTGTCTTTCCTCACTAGTAACTGTATCATGTTCGTAAAGCTGACCATGTTCATAACCCGTTTGAACGTATACAACAGGGAAAGCAAGGAGCGACTGAAATGGGTAGTAATTTCTTTGTGATGGCATAAGAGGAAACGCAGATAGCGTCTCGCCATACAGCGCAAACGCACTTTCATAAACAATTTTAGCGAACTTATTACGAAGAGGCGTGTGTTGTGGGCTTCGGGTTGCTAGCACCCGTATGGATACATCTTGCAAGCCCTGTATATCCAGGTGCTTGCGTAACTTCTTATATATATCTTCCGGCTCCTGATCAGGTACAAGGTGTATATCAAGCGACGCGTTTGCAAAGGATGGAAGAGTATGTGAAGATGTTGTTGTACTTCCACTACGCATGCTTGTGATGATACACGTAGGTAGAAGAAGATAAGTATAGTACAATTGAAAACCATGAAGGTGTAGTAAAAACTCATTGACATGTAGACGCTGCTTGAGTGCTTGTTCATCATCAGCCATGCCTCGCAATAACGCTATTTCTTCATCTTCCATTGGCACTAATGTGTCATAAAAACTCTCTATATGTATCTCCTCCCGTACATCTTTCAAACTATTCAACGCCCATGTAAGACGCCATGCTGCATCCGGTAAAATTGCACCGGAGAGAACATGCTGATCGCGAGAGGCTGTTTCGACTCCGATCTCGACACGAAGTAGCCCTTTCGTTCCCAATGCTAAACATGGAGCGGGTAGAGAAGTGTCACTTGGCATATCGTATAAACAGCCATCGACTCTTAGTAATGCTCGATTTTTTGCTAACCACTGCAAAAGGTCTTCGCTGTTCTCATGATATTCCTCGATCTCAATGAGCCAAACAACATTGTACGGTATGTTTCCTATAGTCTTATGATATAATGCAAATGTCAGGAGACGGGTTACAAAAGACCCCCAACGTGCAAGAGAGTCTTGCTGTGGTGGGCAATGGCTGAAAAGAAGCAATGCCTTCGTTTCATGTTTAGAATATATGCCACAAATGAGGTGTTGTTTGTCGTCTACCGGCTGAGACATAAATGTATGTTGTTGTAGTAGAGAACTTATGTAGGTAGCAAGCGTGTTATTCTGCTCGGCTTGTGCAAGTTGTGCTACGATTGTGTGTAGTGTCTCGACCAGGGAATATGCAGAAGCGTCGATGGCTGCGAGAAGATTTTTGTTGTGTTCGTCTATCATTATTTTGCCTTTGCTCTTGTTTCCTAGTACCCACGGGCAAGCATCTTGCATGCTGAAGATTGAAAGAGTATACTCTTGGACAAGTAGTAGAGAAGCCCAAAGGGAAAGTACTGTCAATGCATGAAATAGCCGATGCATTGCGTTTTTCTTTGCGTCAGTGTATTATAGCTTGAAGTTCCGGCGACTGCCTGATTTATACCAAACAGAAGTACGGGAGATAGCGCGTTGTCCAAACAACTCCGGCTCGATGTTGCACAGTTAACGGATGTTGGTCGCAAACGTCCTCACAATGAAGATAATATGGCCTATGTCATCCCAAAAGACCCGCAAGTGATGACGAAAAAAGGTGCCCTGTTCATCGTTGCTGATGGCATGGGTGGGCATGCGGCTGGTGAGGTAGCAAGTGAGATCGCCGTTGATACTGTTAGTTATGCATACTATCAAGAAGACAACGATGATATCGCTGTCTCTCTTGTACATGCCATTAAGCGGGCGAATACGCTTATTCACCAGCGAGCCGCGGAAAATATGCTTCGCAGTGGTATGGGGACAACCTGTGTGGCTGGTGTGCTACGCGGTGGTACTGCGTACATTGCAAATGTTGGAGATAGTCGTACTTACCTTGTGCGCAAGGGTCAGGTTAGACAAATATCACAAGACCATTCGTGGGTCGCTGAGCAAGTCCGTGTAGGACTTCTTACGGAAGAACAGGCGCGCTCACATGCACAGCGCAATGTGATCACACGATGCTTAGGTACACAAGCCGATGTTGAAGTGGATATTTTCGCGGAAGAATTAGAGGAAGGTGATAGCTTCGTTCTTTGTAGTGACGGCCTTTCTGGTTTCGTGACCGATGACGATCTTCGTGCAATTGTGAATCAGTATGTACCTCAGGAGAGCGTCTACCATCTTGTTGAACGTGCGAACGAAAATGGGGGGCCTGATAACATCACCGCTATTGTCGTGCATGTTCAGGAAGTTGGTTGGGAGCCACCTACCGCACATCGTAATGGATATACCAACGGCCATGACATCACAAATCAACCAACGCTCACTGATGCTCAAACGCCAGAACTTGCTTTATCCGGGGGCAACGGACGTGTTCCTACCGCTCCTTTGCTGGGAACTGCTCACCCTTCTGAAAGCGTTACCGCTCCGCAGCCTGCACTACAGTTTTCAGGGCGCAAACGTGCACGTTTACTGTATCCTACACTTGTCTTATTTATTCTTCTGCTTGTTACACTTGTAGGAAGTGGCATTTATTACTTTTTACATATCAATAATCCGGTAGACTTCGATGGGTCCATGAATAAAGCGCAAACACTTATCACTCAAGGACAGGGCGAGGTGAATAGTAAACCCGGACAAGCGCTACAACATCTTTCGGCTGCACAGTCAATTTTGCTGTCTTTGCAAAGCAACGCACTAACTAATACACAAAAAACTCAGGTTCAATCACTTCTTAACGGAAGATTTGCTGATGAAGTGAAGGTAGCCATTACCAGTTACAATGCACAGTCAATGATTACTACCTTGCCTTGTGCCAGTACCCTAACAACTCCTGTGAATGGCGGCGGTACGAACGCATCAGCGAGTAGTATTGCCACTATACAGAACAATAATGGCTCGAAACTTTTCTCCTACGTATTGGGCGATGACAACAATCTCTATCAACTTAATGACAGTAAAACGCTTCAAAGTACGCCTCCCATAGCAAATAATACAAAAATTCTGCACATTGCTAGTGATGGTTCGCGTCTTCTGGCCTTGACTGGAACAGTTACGCAGAGTGGATTTTCTGCACCATATAGCGTATTGCTCTTCACCGCAGATGATTCTGGTGCTTTAAAGCAAGCAAACACACCACTGACGATTGATGCAACATTTACAAAAGATGGGATACCGCAACTGCTAACTGCATGGAGTACGGATGTATATGTTGTTTTAACGTCGGAAGCTGCCCCTGCATCCGCGACTATCCTATACTACACAATAGACAATAAAAACAAACTCGCTCCTGCTTCCACGAAGTATAGTGCAACACTTTCAACAAAACCGATTGCAAGTATTGCTGCATTTCCGAACCGTCAGCTGTTCTTTCTGACAAAGGATGGAGGTGTGCAGAGTTTGACGTTCACAGGTGGAACACAAGCATTACCAACACCTGTTTCAATATCTCAGAGTGTTGCTGCTCCACTTCCCTTTACTACAAACGATTTTACGCCATCTACACGATTTTCGGCACCCAATGTTTCATCGTCGCAGTCACTACAAGTTTTACAACTCGTTGGCGCGAAGCTTCTTGTCGCTGGTAATGTAGGAAATTTTTCACACTTGTATGTGTTAGATGATAGTACCTATCATCGTGTTCTCGACTTTGAGGTAGGTAAGGGTGCTACAACCTCTGTCACTATGAAGCTAGATCATCAATATACTTCATCGCGTCTCATTACGAACGTGAAGGGACTGGTACCGGACCCGAAAGCACCATCTGTATACATGGTCGCTCAAAATGATCCAAACCCTTCAGTACGTAACCTCATTACGGTTGATATGACACAGAATGCCACCTGCACTCCTTAAAAAGAAACTAGACAGCGTATGTTACAGTACCTCTAGGACTATCTTTTTGGATACGACAATCTTTGCTTCTTTGAGGAGTCGTGCAAGTGAGTTTTGAGGTACATTATCGTACACATACGTGTGGCGAGTTAAATAACAATTTTGTAGGCCAGGAAGTGACAATTGCTGGCTGGGTCAATCGACGCCGGGATCACGGTGGCTTAATTTTTCTTGATATTCGCGACCGCTATGGTCTCACACAGGTCATTTGTGATCCAGAACGCTCACCAGAAGCGCATCATGTTGCCTCGGAACTGCGCTCGGAATATGTAGTACAGGTCACAGGAACCGTTGTTCATCGCTTACCTGGCACGGAGAACGCGCAGTTAAGTACTGGTACCATTGAGATCGCGGCACAGCAGATTTTGATACTCAACCCATCTCGTACCACGCCTTTCCCCATCAATAGTGATGCGATTCAGCCTGAAGAGTCGCTGCGTTTGAAATATCGTTATCTTGATTTACGGCGTCCAAGAATGCGGGACAACATCATAAGGCGTCATCGCGTCGTCAAGGAAATGCGCGACTTTCTTGATGATCGAGGCTTTCTGGAGATAGAAACGCCTATTCTAATGAAAAGCACACCTGAGGGCGCACGCGATTATCTCGTGCCGAGCCGTCTCTACGCTGGCGAATTTTACGCGTTGCCACAATCCCCGCAACAACTGAAACAATTACTGATGGTAGGGGGTCTTGATCGCTACTTCCAGATTGCTCGTTGCTTCCGTGACGAAGACCAGCGTTCAGATCGGCAACCAGAATTTACACAGCTTGACCTGGAAATGACCTTTGTATCAGAGCAAGATGTCATGTCGTTAATCGAGGAACTGCTTATTCATCTGATCGAGAAGACGACGAAGAAGCGCATTAAAGAGCGTCCCTTCCCTCATATTAGCTACGAGGAGGCGATGGCACGCTATGGTACCGACCATCCCGACCTTCGTTTTGAACTTCCACTCGTAGAAATATCGGACCTTGCATCAGCCGGAACATTTAGTGTATTTAAGAATGCACTAGCTAATCAAGGTATGGTAAAAGGCATTCGTGTTCCAGGGGCGGGAAGCTATACACGCAAGGAAGTGGACGAGTTGACAGAGTTCGCGCGTACACTAGGCGCAAAGGGACTTGTCTCGCTCGCTATTGGTACATCCGGCGAGATCAAATCGCCGTTGACCAAATTCATGTCTACCGATGAAGTCCAGGCAATAATTGACCGTCTTGAGGGCCAGCACGGAGATTTGTTACTCTTCGTCGCGGATAGTGCGAAGGTCTGTAACGATGTATTGTTTCGCTTGCGCGTCAAACTCGGAGAGCGTCTACACTTGATCGACCCGAATGAAATGGCTCTCTGCTGGGTAGTTGACTTTCCCCTCTTCCATTTTGATGAAGAATTGCAGCGTTACGACGCGGAACACAATCCTTTCTCCGGTATGGATGATTCTCACATTGGAAGGCTGGATACAGATCCGTTGCATATTCGTGCCAAGCAATATGACATCATTTGTAATGGCTATGAAGTAGGTGGTGGTAGTGTACGCATTAACGTGGCTGACATTCAGCACAAAGTTTTCTCGCTTATGAAACTTGATGACGAACAGATAAAAGAGCAGTTCGGACATATGCTAGAAGCCTTTGAATATGGCGCACCACCTCACGGAGGTATTGCGCTTGGCATTGACCGTCTGGTTATGCTGCTTGCTGACGAAGACAACATCCGTGAGGTCATTGCGTTCCCCAAGACACAAACCGCGATGGACCTTTTGATGAACGCGCCTTCGCCCGTCGAGGAGAAACAGTTGCAAGAACTGCACCTACGCATCCGACCCGAAGAAAAACGTTCATAATAGTACTCATACGAATAGATGCTCTCATAGGGTTATAACCCTGTGAGAGCATCTATTCGTATGAGTACTATTCTTAAACCCTACATTTGCATACGTTTGTATAATGATGATAAGACCACACTACAAGGAACGTGCTTTCACAGAAATGGTGAGGTCGAAAGCTAAAACTACCCTAAATATATCGTAGGTTAAGCATCCGGTTGGGAGGATGGAAGGAGAAGAAAATGACATCGATACATCAGGGCAATACACAAAGAACAACATCAACAATGGCACCAGTTGCCGCATCCGCGAGTGCAGTAGGTGTACTAAGCCGACAGGCTGGCATCGTAAGCATTGCGCCAAAGTTTGCGCCAACATTAAACGAGGATGAGGCAGTCACACAGGCACGACTGCTCAAAGCGTTAGCTGACCCCACGCGCTTACGTATTTTAAGTCTGCTGAGCCGTCACGAGGGTGAGGTCTGCGTTTTCGAGATCGTAGAGAGCTTCACATTAGAGCAGCCTACCATTTCACATCACTTACGTATTTTGCGTGATGCAGGTCTGGTCGATTGTCGTAAAAAGGGATTATGGGCTTATTATTATGTGCGGCGCGAGGCACTAAACCGCGCACGCGAAGTCATTAACGAACTCGCCTAGGGTGGAGAGAAGAGTAGTGTTATCTACGAGAACTTAGGGTAACATCGCACAAGCAAGAGGGATGAGAAGCATAGACTTCTCATCCCTCTTGCTCGTTCCTATCCTCTTGACCTATCTATGAACAGTCTTTATACTGAGATGGTTCTATTTGGTAATTATTTTGTTCACAGGCTTACAGAAGAGAAAAAAGGGAGCGTTGTGAAATTTATTATTCGCTGGCGACCACTCGCATTATGGGGTATTGTGTTGCTTGGCCTATTGCTGCGCTTATACGGTTTGAACTGGGATGCAGGGAACAATTTTCATCCCGACGAACGGCAAATTATGTTCCATGTCACTGTGTTGACGTGGCCTAAAAGTGTGGCACAATTTCTTGATCCTGTAAATTCACCGCTTAACCCACACTTCTTTGCTTATGGCTCATTTCCACTTTATCTATTAGCCTTCTTAGGAAATATTTTAGTTCGTTTCTCTCCTGCTCTGGGGACTTTCACAAATCTCACACTTGTTGGACGTGTCCTCTCAGCCTTATTTGATAGCGGTACAGTTCTTTTTTCAGGACTACTTGGCTTGAAACTGACGGATGATGCAACACCAGGAAGAAGATACGCCTGGAATGTTGCTTTGCTGGTTGCCGCATTGGTAGCATTCACACCTCTACAACTACAACTTTCACATTTTTACGCTGTTGATACCCTTTTGCTTTTCTTTGTTGTACTGACCGTCTATGCATGTGTACATCTGATTGACACTGAGAAGCCGATACGCTGGGCATTGCTCGTAGGTCTAGGTTACGGTCTTGCACTTGGAACAAAGTCTAGTGCTGCTCCACTTGCTGTGCCGCTACTTGTCGCTGTGGTACTACGTTGGCGCAGACAAGATTTTTTTACCTCTTTAACGTCTCTTCTCATCGCAGGCTTTTTTACAATTATTATATTTCTTATAGCAGAACCTTATGCTCTATTAGATATGCCAAATTTTATTCAGCAGGTGTCCGATCAAGGAAACTTGGCTCGTGGCCTGCTCGATCTTCCATATGTACGTCAGTTCGCGGGGACAATTCCTTATCTTTATGAAGCAAAAAACATGTTTTTCTGGGGTATGGGTGTGTTTCTTGGGCTTGCGATATGTGCTGGTTTTGGGTGGGCGTGTTTCCACCTGTGGAGACAAAGAGGCAGTGCATTCAATGGTTGGCTTGTGGTGTTATCCTGGATACTCACATACGGCATTATCACAGGAAGCTTCTATGCAAAATTTATGCGCTATATGCTACCACTCTACCCTTTCCTCAGCCTACTTGCCGCATCGGTACTCATAGTGTTTATACGTGTCGCATGGAATTCTACATCAACAACTGTAGAGGATGCTAAACCGAGCAAACTACAAAGAAAAGCTACTATACTGCAAATACTAAGTGTAAGCGCACTCGTTCTTGTACTTGGCGGTACGTTATTTCAAGGATTAGCACTACTCAATGTATATAGTCAGCCAAACACGCGTATACAAGCGTCACGCTGGATGTATAGCCATCTTCAACCTCGCACTACTCTTACTTATGAACAATGGGATGACCCTTTGCCAGTTGCCGTTGATGGACATGATCCCTCTGAATTTACACAAACCACGTATACAAATGCGTATGGGCAAGCTACTACTGGACTAGACCTTTATGGCGACGACACAATGGTGAAGGCGCAACTGTTGTCGCGTCTTCTTCCGACGATTGGCGCAATCACAATGCCTACTGATCGTCTCGATAAGTCTATTCCCCGTCTGCCAGACCGCTATCCTCTAACAATCCATTATTATCAATTGCTCTTTAACGGGCAACTCGGCTTTCACCTTGCCGCGACATTCGAGAACCATCCAAACCTGCTTGGTATCACATTGGATGATAGTAACGCCGATGAAAGTTACTCCGTCTTCGATCATCCGACGGCGCGTATCTTTGTTCGTGACAACCCGTATCCATATACATCTGAGCAACTTTTACAAAAACTCTTAACAGGTGTCAAACTTCCGTAGTGAATTACCAATTGCTATTGAACTTCGTAGGGACCAGATTCATCGCGTACAAAGGGCAATGCATTGCGCGAGAGGCTTGTTCCATGTGGGATTAGTATTGTGTGTAAAGTCAATGAATTGACCGAGGACGCGATGAATCTGGTCCCAACTAGTCTGTCAAACGAAATGTGTCACTTGAACCAGGGCACCCGC
>CAZZVE010000032.1:0-9120 GCA_964657325.1 uncultured Ktedonobacterales bacterium | reverse complement strand
TGCCCTTGCTTTTGTCAAATGTGTTTTGACGGTCCCTACAATAGTTATACAATGTTCGCAGGCAAAAGACGTTCTACAATAACGACATCACGCCAGATGCCATCTAATTTAGCATGTTTATAATACACACCTACCTCTCGAAAACTCAGCGTGCGCAAGAGTGCACGGCTTGCAAGATTATCAAGAAAGACCCGCGAGACCAATTTCCAAAAACCAGCTTCTTCAGCCACACGAATAATCGCTTCAGCCGCTAAGCGACCTGCTCCCTGTCTACGCATATCACGTTTAACGTAAACGGAGCATTCAGCGATGCCTGCGTAACACTCACGACTCCGATAGGAAGAGGTAGATGCAAAGGCAATTACTCCTTGCTCGTTTTCGACAACTATAATAGGGTGTATAGCATCAAACCACATTTGGATGTCTTCGATGGTTCGTAAACGTGTCTCAAATGTTGAGCTACGATCCTCAATTCCTTGATTATAGATGTCAACAATAGCCGTTACATCGTTTAAAGTAGCTATCCGTGTATTCATAACATGCTCCCCTTTGTGGTTTACTGAATAGAACAACCAGTGTATCAATGTCAAAAGGTAAAACTTACTGTGCTGCTTCTCTTCAAATTACTCTTAACACCACTGCTAGTCGGTTTGGTCAGCCTTACAGGGCGACGTTGGGGGCCGGTTGTAAGTGGTTGGCTTGTTGGTCTACCGCTCACATCGGGACCCGTTGCACTCTTTCTCGCATTAGCGTTGGGACGCTCGTTCGCCTCCAATGCTGCGCAAGGAACACTTATAGGATTACTTTCTCTTGCTGCATTTTGCTTGACCTATAGCTGGCTCTCATTTCGTGGAAATTGGCTAGTTTGCATGTTACTAAGCTGGGGCGCGTTTTTCATCGTGACTTTTGCCTTGCAATATGTTGTTATTCCCTTACTTGTAGCATTTATTGTCGTACTCTGCTGTCTTGCTCTTACGCTAAGGTTGTTGCCCGACAATAGTAGTCAAGTTGCACCTATAAAACCAGCCTCCTGGGATACACCTTTACGCATGCTTGTCGCAACTGCATTTGTGCTTGCACTCACAGGCTTTGCGAGCCTGCTTGGACCACGCTTGAGTGGTCTCCTTGCTCCCTTTCCTATCTATGCAACAATCCTTGCTGTCTTTACACATTATGCACAGGGTGCTGCTTCGACACGACGCCTCCTGCGTGGTCTCATCACGGGCGTCTTCTCCTTTGCCGTCTTCTTTCTTGTCATTGCTGAACTCGTCGTCCCACTCGGCGTTGTGCTTGCTTTCGGTTTAGCTTCACTTCTTGCCCTTGTGCTCCACGGGATATCACTGTATTTACTAAGGAAGTACACGCTCTCCTCGGTGTGATTCTTTTTCGTACGTGTTCAATGATAAGAGTAATTTTAAGAGGTTATGGATGTATACCTTATAGACCCATCAACACTTACCGTTACCTGATATAATGCTCTCCCCGGATAGGCCAGACGTAACTCTGCATAGTCAGACGGGTTGCTTGCTAATGCATAAATAACGCTATCATGAAGATATGGGTCGTTAAGCGGAAAAAGCACAAACTGATACAGGCTATAGTCTCCTGTTACAACAATAGCATTATGCAAAGGTGGATGATAAATTGTATCCAGGTCAATACTTATTCCTGCTGATAGTCCTGTATAATTTTGATGTAGTGCAACCTGACGCGGCATGAAATACAGAATGTTACAACTGACGAGAATCGCTACAAGTAGCACTGTGATAACACTAGAGGAGATGAGGCTCTTTGGCCTTTTGAGAAAATGCGGGGAGACCGCAAGTGTTTCCCCTACACGTTGGGATGATGAAATGTAGGGGAAACACTTGCGGTCTCCCCGCATTTTGACTCTCACATCTTTACCTGTCTCAGCGAGTGCGATGATACCCCGTGCTGTAAGCATCAATAGAAATGGCAACGTTTCAAATAGATAGCGTGGTCCAAGATAAATACCGTGATAAAAATAGCCTATATACGCTCCGGTCATAATGCCAGCAGCGGTCAGGAGGAGCCAATCAGTGTTAACTGCACGACGTGTAAGGAATGGCATTACGAGAAATGCAAATGAGAGATAGAAGGGCCAGCCGAAAAGGTCTATAGCGAGTATGGTTAGTAACTCATCCAGATTGACGAAACCTGCCGCGAGCGTATGTTGTCCATAGAAACCTACTCCTTGCCCAAAGCCCCAATGATCACCTGCGAAAAATAGTGAACGTGGAGTTATGAAGATGTTACCAGTTAATAAGATGTTGAAAATCAAACTGATGCACAGAAAAAAGAGTGCTATCGCACCAAAAAAGGCACTGCCTATGAGCCAGCGTTTCCACTCTTTACGCAAAGAATGCCATGAAAGGAGCAAGACACCTGGAAGCATAACCGCGACGAAGAGTAGTGCTACAAGATCGCGTGTAAGTGCCGCCATGCCAAAGAGTGTCGCAGAGAGAGCCATATTCCAGATAGCCTTCCCTTGTGCAAAGCGTAACAGGGCCCATAGCCCCCATACAAAATAAAAGAGTGCTATCGTATGACTGAGATAGCTAGCCGCGAGGTACGTATAAAATGGTGAAAGCGTTCCCAGTAGAACGGCAAGTGTCGCTACCTGTCTGTTGTAAAGTCGAGTCGCGATCAGCCCTATTCCGAACAATGCAAATGTCCCTAGCACTGGTTCGACAAGCCATGGCACGCCTAGCAAAATTCCAGGTACCAACGTGACCGCTGTTCCCGGCGCGTATTGTCCAAACCAGCGACCATTAAACGAAATCATAAAAGGGCCGGGGAAGCGGTCTATTGCAGGTGGTATGGGAACAGAAAGATGTCCGAGTGCATACATCTTTGCGGCAAAGAAGTAGGCACTGGCATCAAATATATGTGGTTCGCCATGATATTGCACGGCCGCCGTCCACGCGACAAAAAGAAACGATGCTCCTAATGCTAACAACACCAATGGGTGGAGAGCTGCTGTAACCTCATGCCATTTGCTCTGAAAAAAGAAAAGAACTCGCTTGAAGAACAACTTGTTAACTATCTGACTATATTGTGTGTTGTCAGGTATTGCTTGTGTAGCGTTTACAAGCAGAGAAGCTGTTTCTTCCTTGTTTTTATACAAGCGAGATGAAAATGCCCCGATTAACGTTTCACCTAAAAGCACAATGAGCAGCAAAAGCACTGCCCATAGCATTGAGCGGAGCAGAGTATCAAGAACCATCGCAGCGAAGGGTGCTGTATTTGTTGGAAAAAAGGCACTGGCAAGGTTTGTAGAAGGTCCTTGTGTTGTACTATCTCGTGTGACTGTGATCGCGCGATTGTTGCGGTCAAGTGTGATATGCAACGTTGAATGATCTTGCATGAGCAAGTTAAGTGTAATTGGTGTCTCTGGACGTTGTACTTGCACCTGAATATGTAGCGAAGAGGAGAGAGGCAACAGAATAGGGTTACTTTCTAATGGCCAATCTTGTTGTAGCTGTTGTTTACCGTCCATAGAGATTTGTAGATTTCGCCAGCGGCTTGTGCCATCGAGGTTGCGCATCCATGCTTGAAAGCGATAATATGGTGAAGACGCAATTGCACGCAGGTAGCTGGTATCGAGTGTGAAATTGTTAGTACTATCCGTTCCATCAATTTGATATTCATGTACAACAGGGTCATGTGCTGCAAATTGAAGCGCGACAGGTGTTCCTATGCGTCCTAATACGAGTTGTGTTGTGCCTACACGTAGTGTAGTAACAGTGTGTTGTAGCGTAATCTCTACAGGAAGCATAATTGTATAGCATGCTTCATCAGCAAGGAGAAGAATGACACTTATGAGAAGCAAAAGGAGTACTTCGCGTACAATGTAGAACCGCAACCATTTCAACGCCATACTCCTCCACAGACTATATTGTTTGCTGTATTTACTCATGTTGTATCATGCATGTCAATTTTGCCATAACTCGTGTACAAAAGCGATGTACTAGGACTGATGGAGAAAAAGAGAACCAATGCGCTCTTATGTGCGTTAGTATGTATAATAAAGTAATTCGTAAATATAGTACCCCTCTTGTGTGTCTTAGTAGTAAGACCTATTTTTGTAGAGAGTGTATATGCTCGAACTATTCCAAATGTGGGCACTTGTCGAAGCGTTAGGACTTCTTTGTTTACCGCTCACAATGACCGTTTTCCATAATGTACCAGATCGTGGCTGGGCCTTTAGCAAAGCTATTGGCGTTGCGTTGCTTGCCTTTTGCGTCTGGCTTCCGCTCATGGTGTTGCATTTCTTACCATTTACACAATTGTTTATCGCAGGAATTGTTCTTATTCTGCTTGCCTTCAACCTTCTCGGATTTGTACGAATGCGTCACGCGATTGCGAAGGTTGTGCGCCTCAACATCCCATATATTGCTCTCACTGAATTTATTTTCCTGGGAATGGTATTTCTCCTTGGTTATATGCGCTCGTACTTGCCCGATATTCGCTCCTACGAAATGTATATGGATGAGGGCTTTATTACCGCAATCATGCGCAGTACGCACTTCCCGCCCAACGACATGTGGTTTGCGGGTTACTCAATCAATTACTACTACTATGCTCATTTTACGGTTGCTATGCTGGCAAAGTTGCTAGGTCAATCGCCATCCATAGCCTTCAATACAGGTATCTCTATGTTCTTCGGTTTGACTGCCTGTAACCTCTTTGGCGTCACGAGTAATATTGTGGCGTGGGCGCGTCATGCACGAACTCATGCTACAACATCCTCATCACCTACTGAAATAGAGCGACCGGATACTGTCCATCCGTCGCTACTACCCGCCGCACCATACGGAGTGCTCACGATGGTAATGGGACTTGTACTTGGCAATCTTGCTTCGACACAAACATGGTGGAAGATGCATGGTGATGTGACACAAGACCCTTATTACTGGTTTAATGCGAGTCGTGTAATTACGAAAACCATCAACGAGTTTCCTGCGTTTAGCTTTTTGCTCTCGTGCTTTCACGCTCATGTACTAACACTAGCGTTTACTATTGTTGCTATTGGACTCGCGTTCAACCTTTTTTTAGAAGCTGACGGCAGAGGATTGAATGTCTTCGGACGTGGATGGCGTCTTCCTCTCACATTGGGCACAACCGCACTCATTCTTGGTGGTTTATATACTATGAATGGCTGGGATTTTCCAACGTATCTTGCTCTTACTCTTGTATGTATTGTCTTGCAGCAATGGCTCACGTATGAGACCCGCATTAGCCCAACTTTATTGTTGGATATCTTTACAGCGGCAGGCAGCTTAATTGCGCTCTCGTTTCTCTTATACATTCCCTTCTATCTCAACTTCAGTTCTCCCGCGCAAGGGATAGGCATTGTAGGTGCCGCGGACCGTTCACAGTTAAGCGATGAAATACTCATCTACGGACTCTTCGCGTTCATGTTTCTCTCGCTCCTTTTTGTGAGTGCCGCAAAACGTCCCTTGTTTGCGTTTTCGCTACTGAGAGGAAACACAACTAATGTATCGCCGCGTTCAAAACGTCGTAGTTGGTTGCCCTTTGTTGCACTAGGCATTGTCGCGGCTGTAGAACTTCTAACGCTTATATTCATGAAAAATAGCATTACATTTGTGCTCACCGCGAGTATTGCACTGCTCGGTGCGGTGCTAGTGTTTGTACATATAGGGGATCGTGCACATGCATTTACGTTGCTGCTCGGAGCAGTTGCATTCGCGCTCATCGCGTTTTGCGAAGTTCTCTTTCTGAAAGATGTCTTCGCGGATAGTTACCCACGTATGAATACAGTGTTCAAATTGTATTTTCAAGCGTGGGCGATGCTGTCGATTGCCTCTGGCGCAGGGTTGTACTTCATTTTGCAGAGTTTTAAACCTCTGCTCTCGGCTACGCCTGCACTTCGTATTACACAGAGAAGTCTACAAACACTTTGGGGTGTAGGACTCGTGTTCTTGCTCCTAGCTGGTACTGTCTATCCACTCACTGCACCTTCCGAACGGCTCGCTCGAAGCAACCCACAGACAGGACAGCCATACTTGCAACGTTCAAATAGTCTTGATGGTCTGAGCTATCTACAAACCGATTCTTCTAGTCCTGGTGACTATCAGGCTATTCGTTGGATAAATGCGAATGTACAGGGCGATCCTGTTATCATAGAATCTATAGGAAATGATTATAGCAATTGGGGACGCATATCGGTCTTTACCGGTCTACCCACGCTGATGGGCTGGGTTGGACATGAATACCAGTGGCGTGCCAATTGGATTAACATACCTGCGAATTATGCTGAGTTTCAACGTAGAGGGGCAGACGTAGATACAATTTACACTAATACAAATCCCACCACAGTTTTATCTGTCATGAACTACTACCATGCCCAGTATCTCTATGTGGGACCTTTAGAATATATGAAGTATCATTCGGCAAACTTGCATCGTTTTAGTACGTATATGCAAGTGGTTTATAATGCAGATGGTGTCACTATCTATAAAATGAGGTGAGGTAGCGAGCATGTCAGGTCGTAAGAGCGTATCCGCAAGCAGTTGGATACTCTAAACAAGGGGGAGAGACCTTTTGAAAAGCTATGAAATAGAACGCAAAGAAAATTCATCGGAAGACGATAAAAATGCTGAAAGCGAACAGGTAGTAGCATCACTTCCAGTTGCTAAACAGAGCATTAACAATAAAGTAGCTGAAAAAGATATTGTCGCTGAACAGAGTGTAACCGATGAAAGTGCACTCGCGGATACAGATGCTGTGGAGTATGCAGAATACGAGGAAGAGCAGGTCGAGCAACCCAAACGAAGACGCTTTGTGCCCCCATCACGCGATCAATTGCTCCTCTGGGTACCTTTTTGGGCTATCATTTTTCTTGGTGCGGTACTCCGTTTCTGGGGCCTTGGCGATAAGCCACTGCATCATGATGAAAGCTTGCATGCATACTACTCCCTACAGCTTATGCACAACATGGAGAACTGGTCTAGCTGCTTTAGCCCGACGGTAACTTGCTATCAATATAACCCTCTCCTACATGGACCGTTTCAATTCCATGCTATTGCTCTGGTGTACAAGATTAGCCAAATTTTGGGAGCACCAGACAATGGTGTGAATACAACGACGGTACGTATTGCGGCTGCAACATTGGGTACCGTTATTGTTGGTTTACCATTCTTCTTACGTGATTATCTTGGCAAGATTGGTGCATGGCTCGCGTGTTTCTTGCTGGCGGTCTCACCAAGCATGGTATATTTCTCGCGTTTCGCACGTGAGGATATCTACATGGCGTGTTTTACACTGCTCCTCGTCGTTGGGACCGCGCGCTACCTGCGTGATCGTAAGTTGCGCTGGATCCTAGTTGCTGCTGCTGGCTTCGCACTTTCCTATGCGACAAAAGAGGCAACATTTTTAACTGTTGCGGTCTTTGGGAGTTTCTTTGGTGCATTGCTGGCATGGGAGTTAGGACTGAAGTGGTCGTTACGTGCAAAAGTTTCGCCGGATGCTGCATACGTAAGATACGTTCCTACGACATGGGCACCCGTGACTCTATTCGCATACTTTCTCATCCTAGCACCTATTGCCAAAGTTCTTTTCGGTTGGATGAAGAGCCTGTCTATTTACATCACCAATCCAAAGTACACACCTCTTGCGGATGCTTATGTACAGGGTTTGAAAGACAAAACAGTGGCACTTGTACCATGGATTGGAATTGTACTTGGTATATTTGTGCTGGTTATCCTGACACGCGAAATGTTTGGAAAAATGCCTCTTCCTGGTACGCGCAACGCACTTGCGAGACGTATTGACCCAAAAAAGCAGACTCTGCTTGATACACTGCTTACCATGCCGTGGACGCACTGGTTCTTCGCGTTGCTCTGTGGCTGGACTATATTCCTGGTGCTATTCACCGTTCTCTTTACAAATATTCGTGGGGGTATTGGTGACGGTATTTGGCAAGGACTCTACTACTGGTTGCAGCAACAACAGGTAGCGCGTGGTGGTCAGCCGTGGTACTACTACCTCATGCTCATTCCGTTGTATGAGCAGATTGGCGTCATCTTTGGTATCGTCGGCGTTATTCGCTGTCTCGTCCAGCCAACCCGTTTCCGCCTCTTTCTCGTCTACTGGTGTGTTGGTAACGTAGTCATCTACTCCTGGGCAGCAGAAAAGATGCCATGGCTGATGATTCACATGACAATGCCAATGATGCTGCTTGCAGCAATTGGTCTCGAACCTGCCGTAGTAATACTTTACAACTGGGCAAAGCAGTGGCTCATGGAACGAAATGCTCAATCTAAGGCACAAGTAGCTGGAAGTGGACTTGAAAGTGCTGGGTCATTTCTGACAACTCCTCGTCCTA
Organism: uncultured Ktedonobacterales bacterium; assembly: GCA_964657325.1. GTDB lineage: Bacteria > Chloroflexota > Ktedonobacteria > Ktedonobacterales > Ktedonobacteraceae > JBBQVS01. The sequence continues at coordinate 749 of CAZZVE010000032.1, read as the reverse complement.
AGAAAGTGCGTGTACTTACAGGCGTTACGGCAGCAATAAGTGTTTTCTTTGCATTTTTATTGCTACTACCCACTATTCACAATATGTATGAGGTTTCATATGTGCATGCTGCTGATGGGCCGCATGAGATGATGGTATATGTGCAGACGACCACTGATGTAAACAAGGTGATGGCAAAAGTTGACGCACTCGATCAGAAACTTTATGGTGGACGACATGAATTGTCCATCGGTTTAACGAATACGGCAACCTGGCCTTTCGCATGGTATCTGCGTGATTATACCAACGTGTGTTTCAACTTCCCTACTGGCTGTCCTGCTAGTGCCAAGAACATTCCTGTAATCATTACGGGGCAAGAAGACATTCCTGCGACCAGCGCGCAATACAGCACATCGGCAAGTAAAGGCCCTCACTATGCCTTTCAGGAATATCACATGCGTACATGGTGGGATGAAGGTTACAAGCCACCCGTGTGTGTGCCAAGTAAAACCGTTTCCTGTGATGGTGAGCCAACATGGGGTGGTGTTGGTCCTGCACTCTGGCTCAGCTATGGAGATAACCCGCCTTCTAACGCGAAATTCAATCTTGGACGTGCGGCAAATAACATCTGGCAATGGTGGTGGAATCGCACACCAATTGGTAGTCCCGATGGTGCATACGACATGGGATTGTTTATTCGCAGTGATTTGAACGTAGCTCCCTAAACGAAGATGCTTGTTACAACAATACACGGAATACCTGAGAAGGTA
>CAZZVE010000031.1:30780-36336 GCA_964657325.1 uncultured Ktedonobacterales bacterium | reverse complement strand
AGCCCTGTCACTACTATACACGGTTTCGCGTGGCAAAGCCACGACGTGGTGGTGAGTATAGTAGTGACAGGGCTTGCCCCTGTCATGCCAACTTCTATCATATCAATGTATAGATACGGAGGTGTTCTGTGAAATACGTGCTTAGCGTTGGTGAAATGCTGATAGACTTTATCCCTACCGCTCCCCTACACACGCTTGAAGGTGGCGATGGCTGTTATCGTCCACATCCAGGAGGCGCACCCGCGAATGCCGCCGTCGCGGTTGCACGCTTAGGTGGAGCATCACGCTTTATTGGCAAGTTTTCGCACGATGCCTTTGGCCAACTACTTATTCAAGTGTTGCAAAACAACAACGTCGATAGTCAGTATGTACGAAGGACCGATGAGGGTACTACGGCCCTCGCCCTTGTCTCATTACAAGATGACGGACAGAGGCAATTTTCTTTTTATCGGCATCGCACCGCCGATACGCTGCTAGACGTGTCGGACCTGGATTGGAACGCGTGGCATGATGTTGCCCTTTGTCATGCCTGTTCCATTACGTTATCTACCGAGCCTTCGCGTACCGCGACCCTTGCGGCAATGGATCATACGCGCCAACTCGGTGCCCTTGTCTCGTTCGATGTCAACATGCGTCCTGCGTTCTGGCCTTCTGAGCAAGCGATGCACGATGCGATGGTGGAGATCGTACCGCGTACCGATGTCCTCAAACTCAGTGTGGAAGAGGCGCACCTATTTGACTCAACACTACAGTTCGCCACACCTGAACAAGGGGATGTGGCGCGACTCGCTCTGTTAGGGAAGCAATTACTGCAACAAGGGCCGCGTTTCGTCATCATCACGTTTGGCAGCAAAGGTGCCCTTTTAATGACAGCAACGCACCATGTCAAGGTGCCAACGGTCCCTGTTCGTGCTATAGATACAACAGGAGCGGGTGATGCCTTCATGGGTGCGATTCTCTATTCATTAGCGGAACGTGGCTACGCATCGCCTCCCGACCTTGCTCGTCTGTCTCAAGACGACTTGCAGCAAATGGGCTTGTTCGCCAATAAGGTAGCAGCTATCAGCTGTACGCGCTACGGTGGTATCGAAGCTCTACCCTACATGCGCGAAGTTGAGGAAATGTAACGAATACATGTTGGCTGAATAAGTTCTTTTTATACAATCCAGCGTCCCATCAGGAATTGGAGCAGCATAAACGCTAGTAGACTGACTGATATAGTCAGGTAGTATAGGTTAAACGTTGGTCGTTTGCCCATCGAGGCAAGCGCAATAAAGGCTGGGAATAACTCTATCACGAGGCGTGAGAGCGATTGAAACGGAAACGTGCTCGCTGAGGGAAAGAGTATTAGGAAGAGGTAGAAAACGACTCCGTAGAGTCCGTAGACCAGACGGTCACGACCAAATCTCCAGGGGCCGATAAAGCAGAGTATCAGGATAACTAGCATGAAGAGTCCTGCGCTCACATCTATTACATTGTGTATGGCGTCAAACGTCAGCACCTCATGTTTTGAGATGACCGTAAAGGCATCACTAAAGCCTTGCCATGGTGCGGTGAGGCGACGATCCCAAAATGCTTGCGCGTGCGAAAAGGCCAGCAAATCATGAAATTTGTAGTAACAATAGAGCGCGAAGAGTCCAAGACCAGTAGGTATGAGAACGCCAGCTACAACATCGAAACGTATTTCCCTCAGCTTGAAATCATGCTGGTGCACATATTCATAGCAGAAGGGAATAAGTAGGAACACACCCGCCGAACGCGTTAAACTTGCTAGCAGGCCAAACGAGCCTGCTAACCACCAATTTCCACGTCGTATACAATAGAAACTGGATACAGCTAGAAAAAGAAAAAGTGATTCGTTGTATGCTGCCGAGAGAAAGAAGGCTGTTGGAAACACCGCGAGATACAATACCGTACGTCCCGCTTGCTCCGCATTGAACTCTTGATAGACAAGACGATAGAGGACAGTAAAGAGACCCAGTGTAGCGAGGTTAGAAATAAATAAACCTGCATAGTATGGTTGATGCCAGATTGGTGTAAGTGCTGCTTCGAGCATTGGATATAATGGGAAAAAAGCTGTGCGCCACGCTACATTGTATCCATCTTGCGCTATCGCAGTGAACTGACTAGTATCCCAATGATCCCAATATTCTAGCGTATCACCTATTTTCAATGCTTGCTGAGAGAAATTTGCTAAAAAAAAGAGATTGACTAGATAGGTGAGCAGAAAGAACGCTATGTGTGTTGCCAAATAGATAGGGAAGGTATGCTGAAACGCAGCAAACCATTCACGCCAGTTACTACGCTTCTGTATCTGTTGAACTTCTTGTTGTGTATGTATGTTCTCGATAGAGGCACCATGTATTGTGCTTTCATCACTCACAACTCTATTTTGAACTGTATCAGGCGTCTGATTTGTAGGTGATTGCATAGACGTTCCTAATATTTCTGTAGGACCGCGATGTATCGCGTCCTCGTTGGGTACGTTACACGCTACGAGGACGCGATACATCGGTCCCTACAAAACCCAGTGCCCTGTGAGGAACTGTGTGAGCAAGAAGAAAAGTAGCGCACCAGAGATCACCAAATAGTTCATGTGGAACATTCGATACTTGCCCAGTGCCGCTAGTACTATAAAAGCTGGGAAAAGCTCCAGTAAATAGCGTCCAACAGACTGTAAGGGAAAGAGTCCTGTACCGCCAACTGGAAACAGTTGCAAGAAGATATACACGACCGCCGCATAGATACCATACGACCACATTGAGCGCGGAAACCGCCACGGTCCCACGAAGATCAATACAGTCATGACAAGCATTATTATATCTGGCACAAGGTCAAGCAGGTTGCGCATAGCCTGGAAACCTATCAATCCCCCACTCTCGCTGATAGCTGTGAACGAGCCAATCATGCCATACCACGGCGGTTCCAAATGATGATTCCATACTGCTTGCACATGCGAAAACGCGAGAAAATCATGAAACTTGTAATAGCAATAAAGCGCATATAGCCCTATGCCTGCCGCTATAAGTCCGCCACTTATGACATCAAAACGGATGTGCCTTATACGAAACTCATGTTGTCGCAAATATTCGTAGCAAAAAGGAAATAGCAGGAAGATACCAGCAGAGCGTGTCAGGCTGGCGAAAAATCCGAATAGGCCAGCTAACCACCACTGGCCATGCCGCATATTGTAAAAACTGAGCACCGCTAGACAGAGAAAGAGTGCTTCATTATAACCAGCAGCGAGGAAAAAGGCAGTGGGAAAGAGTGATAGATAGAGAACAACGCGGTTCGCACGCTCCTCATTAAAATCTTCACGTACGAGCTGATAGAGCACGATCAGTAAAAAAAAGCCAGCAATATCGGAGATGATAAGTCCTGCGACAAGTGGATCATGAGTGATAGGTAGCAATGCACGTTCGAGCAGGCCATAGAGTGGAAAGAAGGCTGTCTGCTCTATCTTTTGATAACCATACCTGGCAATAACCATATAGAAGCCCGTGTCCCAGTGATGCCATGCCTCTGGTAGTGCAGTTAGGGGAACCCACGTCCCATCGAAATCTCTGTGAGTGAATAAAAAAGAAAGGCATGTTGTTAAAAAAAATCCAATATGGACAGCAATGTAGACTGGGAGTATACTCAGTGTTGCAGACAACCATGTGTGGCGAATGCGCTGCGGGGTCGAGGCAGGCGTCTGTAGTATTGCAGCACCAGTCGAGGCTTCTGGAGTGGAAGCTCGTATCGGTCCCTCTATTTTTGAGGTATGTTTTGCGTCCAGAGTATCCATCAATAACTCCTATAAATACATGCGCCGACCTATATTTCCTAGTATAAGACGTTCCTATAAAAGAGGGGTAACAAACGCTATAGTAGTCCCACAGGATCACAATGATGATAATATAACGAAAGCATATTTGGAAGAGAAGGGGACCTGGAAGATGCAAGAACAACCCGTGCAGGTGGAAGAACAAAAAATGAGTATTGCTTATAGTCTTTCAATCATTATGCCGGCTCATGATGAAGAGGTGGCTATTGGGGGCACAATGCGCTCAGTGATTGACGCAGTAACCCAGTGGACGCAGGACTTCGAGGTGATTGTGGTGAACGATGGGAGTAAGGATGCGACACGTACCCTCTTAGAGGAGATGGCAACAGAGGAGCCGCGTGTACGTGTTATCAATCATGAGGTTAACAAAGGCTATGGAGCAGCTCTTGTCAGTGGTTTTGAGGCAACGAGTAAAGACCTTGTGTTCTTCATGGACTCTGACGGGCAGTTTGATATCTGCGATCTGGAACGCTTCTTTCCCTTGATTGGTCAATATGATGCTGTACTTGGCTATCGCATTCATCGTCAGGATACATGGTTGCGTAAACTCAATGCGTGGGGATGGAAGATGCTTGTGCAGTCGGTTTTTAAGTTGCATGTGCGCGATATTGATTGTGCCTTCAAACTTTACAAAGCCAACTTCTTTCAGCACAACCATTTAGAGACGCGCGGTGCAATGATAAACACCGAGATGCTCTACAAGTTCACACGTGAGGGCTACACCTACACCGAGGTTGGTGTCCATCACCTTCCACGTCGTGGAGGTCGTGCGACTGGCGCAAAACTTTCCGTTATCACCCGTGCCTTCCGCGAACTCTTCGTCTACGCACGGAAGTGGCATAGTGAAGAACAACAGCAGCGTGTGGGAAAACGTGGTACGATATAATTCTAGTAAAACAAAGGGAGATGGTCATGACAGGGGCAAGCCCTGTCACTACTATACTTCCCGCCACAGCGTGGCAAGACACGCGAGTTCGTCTATAGTAGTGACAGGGCTTGCCCCTGTCATGGTGCGATTGCCGTTATAGGAGCCTGACCATGCCTACAGATTTTGCGGAAATGTATAGTCGATTACTTAAGGATGTCTTTATCGAACAGGCTCGTAAACAAATCGAAGAGGGAGCCGACGCGCTAACGCTTGCAGATGCGTACGCCGAGCAGGGGAAGCCAGAATTTACGTTGGCCTATCTCTTTCTGACAAATCTCTCTGATGACGCTAAACGTGATATCTTCGCCCGCTCCTACGAGCGACGTGCGGTGCTTTCCGAAGAAAAGGCGGAGTCCTTTGATCGACAATTCAATCGCCCATTTCCGCTCATCAGGCTTGAAGCACAGAAAGACCGCACCGCTGCCCAACAGATTCGGCAGAGCAAGCGTGTACGCCGCGAAGTCAAACCATTGCGTGTGAACTAAGCAGCGTAAGAGTTGAGAACCCAGAGAGCAGTTTTTTCGTCTTCAGCAGTGGCAATTTGCTTTGTCAACTGTTTAAGCATCTCTACGCTCTGAATATTCGTGACCTTTTGCTGTGCAACCTCTATCCGTTGAGGAAAACGGACTTCAACAAGCGTGGTTAATACCTCTTGTGCCCCCTAGTTTCTCCCTTGGCAACCCTTTTCTGCATATCAGGATTGTCATCTATGAGGCTATCATATTCGATAAGATTGTCATGCATCGTTTGTTTCTCCTGCTCTGATAACGTTTTCGATCTTTGTAAAATTCGCATGAACCGT
>CAZZVE010000031.1:4975-30680 GCA_964657325.1 uncultured Ktedonobacterales bacterium | reverse complement strand
TGCTTTTGTCGTAACTCCATACAGGAGACGAAAATGCAGATGCAAAAGTTCCTCGCCTCTCTTACTCTTTTCCCACATTGACAGGACCCATCAGTTGGGCATATTATTGGCATGGTGACGAAGAGAACGTATACTACATGTAAGCTAACTATTGCATAAGGATACAATATCATGGCACAGATGCACGATGACCGACATATACTTCCCAATGGTGAGCGTGAGGAAGATTTAGAACAACTTCTTTTGCACGAGGTCACGCTTGATGAGGACACACAAGCAATTATCACGCACACAACATCGCGTGCTCAGGAAGAGAATGAGGATGACATCCCTTCTAACTCCTTGCAAGATGATATACAGGGATCGTTAGCGGTCTTCGCTGAGGCGGCCCAGGACATGGCGACTGCTAGTGTCGAGTTGAGCCTAGGACGACATTTTGCCTGTGCGGACTTCTGCAACCAAGCGGTAGAGAAGGCGGCACAAGCAGTCAGCGTATTACGCTTTGGTCGTCGTTCGCCTTATGACCATGACTTGCGTACATTGGCTATTGCCGTAGGTGCACCTCCTAACATTCAGGATGAGATGGCGGTGCTTACTCCATTTCACCCGGAAGCTTTCTACGTCAATACGCCACCGGAAGAGGCAGACGAAGTAATTAGTGCGGAGCAGGCCAGCGACTATATAGGACATGCTCGTGCTATACTACGTTGGGCCAGAAATATTGTATTGAGTGCGTAGAGCCTGGGTGTCCCCTTGTGGGCACTCTAGTGTGAAGTTACTCTTATTTTAGCGACTTAGAACTTTATGTTGGAGGGATACCGAATATGACACAACAAATTACTCGTTCAGGCTTGGACGAGGCGGTCAAACAATCCCCACGAAAATGGGTCTATCTTTTCAGTGAAGGCAACGCCAAAATGCGTGACCTGCTTGGCGGTAAAGGTGCGGGCGTCTCCGAAATGACAAATGCAGGCTTGCCTGTTCCTCCTGGCTTCACGATTACAACCGAAGCCTGTAATGCCTACTACGATGATGACAAACACTTTCCACAGGGTATGTGGGAACAGGCATTAGCGGCCCTCAAAATTGTGGAGCAGCAGACGGGCAAGGGCTTTGGCAAGCAAGAGAATCCTCTGCTTGTCTCTGTACGCTCTGGCGCGAAATTCTCGATGCCAGGGATGATGGATACCGTGCTCAATCTTGGTATCAATGATGAGACGGTAAAGGGGCTGGTTGCACTTACAGGTGACGAGCGTTTTGCCTATGATGCCTACCGTCGCTTCATCCAAATGTTCAGCAAGATCGTTCTCGATACCAATCCACAGGATTTCGAGCATGTTCTTGAAAAGTACAAAGAGCAGGCACACGTCAAGACCGATGCCGAGATTCCTGCCAACGATCTGAAACAACTCGTGGTTGAGTTCAAGCAGATCGCCGAAAAGCAGTCCGGCGAGCCGTTTCCCACGGATGTGTATAAGCAGTTGGAAAAGGCTATCGAGGCCGTGTTCTCTTCCTGGAACAACAAGCGCGCCATCGACTATCGCAATTTCAACAAAATAGAGCATACACTTGGCACGGCCGTCAACGTGCAAAGCATGGTCTTCGGCAATATGGGTAGCGATAGCGGTACTGGCGTAGCCTTCACACGCGACCCCGGCACAGGTGAGAAGCAGTTGTATGGTGAATACCTGCTGAACGCACAGGGCGAGGACGTGGTAGCAGGTATCCGCACACCATCGAAGATCAGCAAATTGCAACAGGATTTACCGCATGTCTTCCAGGAGTTCCAGGAGATTGCGAATCGCCTTGAGCAGCACTACAAGGATATGCAGGACCTGGAATTTACCGTTGAGAAGGGCCACCTCTATATGCTCCAGACGCGCTCCGCGAAGCGCAACGCTGGTGCTGCTGTCAAGGTCGCTGTGAACATGGTCGCGGAAGGTCTTATCACCAAGCAGGATGCTATCAAGCGTGTTGAGCCGAATCATGTCTATCAACTCCTGTTGCCACGCTTTGATGAAGCAGAGAAAAAACAGGCTGAGAAAGAGGGTCGCTTGCTGGCGAAGGGCTTAAACGCTTCCCCTGGTGCCGCCTTTGGTAAAGCCATTTTCGATGCTGACCGTGCTGAAGAACTCGGCAAGGCTGGTACACCTGTGGTACTGGTACGTCCTGAGACAAGCCCAGACGACGTACATGGTATGCTTGTGGCAAAGGGTATTCTTACCGCTCGTGGTGGTGCGACGAGCCATGCGGCTGTGGTTGCGCGTGGCCTTGGGCTTCCCTGTGTTGCTGGCTGCGAAGGTATTCGCGTCAGCGATGCCGAGCGTCTCTTCCGCGTTGTTGGTTCGGATATGGTTATCAAAGAAGGCGACGACATCTCTATCGACGGCGCAACTGGCGAAGTCTTCGCGGGCATTATCAAGACCGTCGAGGCCGATTATGATAAAGAGGAAGACTTAAAGACCTTACTCACGTGGGCTGACGAAGAGCGCAGACTTGGTGTCTGGGCCAATGCTGACTACCCACGTGATGCCGAACGCGCTATCAAGTACGGTGCTGAGGGGATAGGTCTGTGTCGAACAGAGCATATGTTCATGGAGCAGGAACGTCTGCCAATTGTACAAAAGATGATTCTGTCTGAGACAACACAAGAGCGTCAGGCCGCGCTTGACCAGTTGCTGCCCTTCCAGCGTAGCGATTTCAAAGGTATCTTCGAGTCGATGGTCAATCCTAAGACAGGCGAGGGTTATCCTGTTGTCATTCGCTTAATTGATCCACCTCTGCACGAGTTCTTGCCTTCTTACGAGGAACTCCTCGTTGAGGTGACACGCCTTGAGACAAAGGGCGACAATCCACAAGAACTGGCAGAGAAACGCAAGTTGTTAGATGCTGTTGGCAACATGCGTGAGATGAACCCTATGCTTGGTCTACGTGGCTGTCGCCTTGGCTTGCTCTTCCCAGAGATCAACGTCATGCAAACACGTGCCATTCTTGAGGCGGCACGCGAACTGGCGCAGGAAGGCAAGAAGATTCAACCCAAGATCATGATTCCATTGGTTGGGCATGTCAACGAGTTGAAAGAGGTTCGTCGCCAGCTAGAGGCTGTTGCCCATGAGATCGCCGACGAGGTTGGTGGTACTATCGAGTACAAGTTCGGCACAATGATCGAACTGCCACGTGCCGCCCTAACTGCCGAACAGATCGCGCCTGTCGCGGACTTCTTCAGCTTTGGCACGAACGATCTGACACAGACCACCTTTGGTATTAGCCGTGACGATGCCGAGGGTAAATTCTTGCTGCGCTATGTCGATGGTCTTGATGAGCCGGGCTTGAAGCACAAGGTCAAAATCCTGGCGACCAATCCGTTCCAGACCATTGATCGTGAAGGCGTGGGACAATTAGTACGCATGGCAGTTGAAAAGGGCCGTCAGGCGAATCCGCACCTTGAACTTGGTATCTGTGGCGAGCATGGTGGTGATCCTGATAGCGTGGAGTTCTTCCACATGATCGGCCTCGACTACGTAAGTTGTTCACCGTTCCGTGTTCCCGTTGCCCGTCTTGCAGCCGCACAAGCTGCACTGACGACGCAGGAGCGAGACCGATAAAGACAAATTCGGTGCATAAATGAATGGTAGATGGCTTGGAGGCATTGCCTCCAAGCCATCTACCATTCATTTATGCACCAGTATGACAGCTTTGCTTGTCGCCTAAGCCAAAAACGTGATTCACGATAGGTTGAATATTTTCGCAACGTGGTAGTAGCACGTCCTGTTTTGCTCCAAGCGATGGATCGTCTACGCTCGTTAGGTCGCCGTAATCTTGTGTGCCTGTTCCCGGTCCTAGCGTAATATGTTGAATAGCTGAACTTGTTAGTGTACGTCCGAAGTTTGCGAACGCGAGTAACTCCTGTTCGTTCAAATCTGTGTAGACTGTACCTGTCAGGTCTTTTACGAGTTGTGGCATGTCTGTAAGGAGCTTGTCAACCGTCAACTTCTTTTTGAGTGCCTCTAACACCTGCTGCTGACGTTGTGTACGCCCAATGTCACCAATCAGGTCCGCATGGCGTGAGCGCACATATTCCAGGGCTTGTGTTCCATTAAGGCGTTGCAAGCCAGGAGCAAGCGAGATGCGTTTAAGCGCGTAAGGATCGTTGGGATTCGCGCCATCGCCCGTATCGTCGGGGTAGTTATCATCGACAATTGGATGTGTTACATCAACATCAACACCACCAAGCGTATCAATAACCTTCGCGAAGCCACTAAGTCCCACCCATGCGTAGCGGTCGATGGGAATGCCGTAATCTTTTTCTATCGTGAGTCGGGCTGAACGCACTCCATCGTCAAAGCTATTGTGTTGTGTCGCACCCAGGAAAAACGCCTGGTCGATCTTATGCATGCCACCTATCTCTGGCACTTGCACCCATGAGTCACGCGGAATCGAGACCATTGAGACACTACCTGTAACAGTATCAATATGCACGACCATCATCACCTGTGTGAGCACGTCTGGAAACGTATATTTCCCATCATTGTCGCTCCCCATGAGCAAAATATTCCAGGAACGACCCATAATGACATTGTACGATGGGGTGACGTTCAACGCTGGCTCTTCCTTGCTGCGACGTACAGGATGAATAAACTTCTTCAAAGGTGCATGAACATTCGTGTTGTAGTAAGAATAGCCATACGCGAGAACGCCCCCTGTGATGCAAATAAAGAGGAGCAATATACTGAGTAGAAGTCGAGAAACACGCTTGCGTTGCTTTCCCTTTTTCTTTCCTTGCTTGATGACTGGTACGATAATAGTCGGCTGTGTATCATGTTTGTGCTGATGGATACCCACTGGAAGAGTGCGCATCTGAAAAAGTGCTTCTCTACTGTTTTGTGATCGAGAGGATATGCTTGAAAGTTGAATGGTCTCGCTGTCATCAAGGGAAGGCTGTTCTTGTAGAGGGGATGCTGTATGCTGGTGCGATAATGAGGATACAAGACGCGCCTTCTTGAATGAAACCGCGCTTTCTGCTTTGCTTCGTACTGACCATTTTTTATTTTGCTCGTCTCGCATCATATTTTTCTCTACATTCACATCTTTTACAGCATAAATTTCTGATGAATTTTGATGACCAAATACAGCAGTTGTCGGTAGGGGCAGCAATTCATTGCTCCCAAAGATGGGTCGGGAGGGGTCCACGCTGCAATAAGATGCGTTTTGGGGACGTTTACCCCGCCGCTCCCATCTTTGGGCGCAATGAATTGCTGCCCCTACCGAGAGGAATTACCGTATTTGATTGTCAACATTCATTTAAAGTCAGTATAGCAACCAAATCCAAAAGGACTTGTAATCGGAGGTGAAGATAGAAGGTGATACAATGCCTTATGCATTATTTTGAGTAGCACATTTTTTGGAAGGATATATAGATGGATATTGAACGCATTCAACAGGCATTGCAGGACGAGCATATAGATGGCTGGCTCTTTTATGATTTTCGTAAATCGAATCCTATTGCCTATCAGGTACTGGCACTGCCACGTCAGGATATGTACACACGTCGCTGGTTCTATTTTGTGCCAGCACAAGGCACTCCAACCGCTATTATCAGTGCCGTCGAGTCACATGTGTTAAGCTCACTTGCAGGAGCACGACTCGTATTTCGTACATGGGAAGAAATGCAGCAGCATGTACGAGGCTTCTTGCGACCAGGAATGCGGGTCGCAATGGAATACTCACCAATGAACGCTATTCCCTACATTTCACGTGTGGATGCTGGTACGGTTGAACTGATACGCTCGTTTGGTGTCGAGGTGGTAAGCTCTGCCAATCTCTCTCAACGTTTTGTGGCGCAGCTAACCGACGAGCAGATTGAGAGTCATCGCGAGGCGGGTCGTCGCCTCATTGCGGCGAAAGACCAACTATTCACAGAACTTACACACGACTTGCACATTAGTACAGAACTTGACGAGTTTATGGTGCAACAACGCTTTGGAGCTCTCATTCAACAAGCAGGACTTATAACACCTGAACCACCAATCGTCGCCGTAAATGCTCATAGCGGCAATCCGCATTATGCACCGACAGAACAACAGCACGCGCCGATTCAGCATGGCGACCTCATTCTGTTTGACTTCTGGGCCAAGTTGCCACAGGATGGTGCTATCTTCGCCGACTATACATGGATGGCGTTCGCGGGAACACGCGACGAAATTCCTCAAAAACAACGCGAGGTATTTGAGATTGTGCGACGCGCACGCGACACAGGTATCGCGTTTGTACGCGAACGTTTGGCGGCTGGCGAGCGCGTAGAGGGTCGTCAAGTCGATGATGTGACGAGGGCTGTGATTGTGAAAGCGGGCTATGGAGACTACTTTGTGCATCGCACAGGCCATAATATCGCTACCGTCGATCATGGCAACGGAGCGAACATCGACAATTTCGAGACGCAGGACGAGCGTGTCCTACTCATAAATACCTGTTGCTCTATCGAACCGGGCATCTACCTGCCCGAATTTGGCGTGCGAAGCGAGATCGATTTGCTAATACACGCGAATGATGCCGAGGTGACAGGCGTTCCTGTACAAGAAGAGATTGTTGGACTACTTTAATCATAGAAGACGCCCAGATGTACCGTTACGGTGTATCGGGGTGTCTTCTATATGCGTGAAACTGAGACGCATAAAACAGGTAGTACCATTGTGTATTAATATATATAAATTTTACATTTCATAATTCTCATCCGTTTTTTTTATAAAGAGAGAAAATCCTCTGATAAAAAATATTTAGAACGTGGGAGAATACGAAAATGATAAATCCTCCGCAAACCTCTGCTAAGCTTGAGTTTATGAATGGGCCACTCGCTGGTCGTGCTTTCCTTATAAATAGGCAAGAGACAAAAATTGGTAGTGGGCCAAATGGAATAGATATTATTTTGTCAGATCCTTCGATTCAACCATATCATGCTCGTATCCTTGAAAAACAAGGAAAATTTATCATTGAAGGATATGAACTGAGGGTAAATCAAGGCAGCGTTGTATCACGTTCTGAACTTTCTGATGGAGATGTAATTTCTCTTGGAACACCAAGCATTACCTTCGTTTGGGATGCATTACAAGGAACACAGAGTTTTGCGACTCCCAAAGAGTTACCTATACCTGTGCAACCCTCAACTATCTCTCGCCAAACTATGATAACACCCCCACAAACTCCTCCCTCAACAACCAACCCTCGGCAAACTATGATGACACCCCCACAAACTCCTCCGGTTATGCAATCCTCAGGAACTCTTTCTGCAATGCTTCCCACAAATTCAGCTATGGAGACGACACGCTATCTCTGCGCTGCCGCTCATCTCGACGAAGATTTTCGTGAGTACGCCATCAACAACGTGTTCGAGGAAGAACATAGGGCAGTGGGAGAGTCATATGGCGTTGATATTATTCCTGTTGCAAAGTGGTGTTACTATGCACGTCAACGTGTTTTCTATCGAGACCTTTTTTTGTGTATTATCCTGATCTTTGTGGTGCTCTCCAGACTTTTTACTGGCTTGTTCTCATTATTTACCACCTTCCTTGCTCCCTTATCAGCTGTGAGCACACCATCAACCTTAGGAGGAGGCTATCTCAACACCTTATCAATCTTGACTGGCCTGCTCTTAGCTGGTCTGTTCTTACTCGCACTAACGGTTCCCTTTTTTATTATTGGATTGATTTTTCGTTCCACTAGACCCACCCTTCTTAAGGTATACTTACTTTTATTGTTTACTCCTGTCTTTCCTCTCCTCATACCAGGTTTTCTTTTGGCATGGCTTGTTGTTGTGATAGAGCAGTTTATCAGTTATGGACCGGATGCGAGGTCTTTAGCAAAAGGACACTTTAGATTAGATAGTAATAACTGGTCACTTGACCCCTTGTTAGAGCAGAAACTTCGCACTATTTTTCGCACACAAGATGGCAATGTTGTTGTGTATAGCGGTTATTCACCTTTTGCAGGAGCAGGACTGACAGTTGGTGGTTTCTCCTTTGCGGTAGATGTCTCGAAAGGGAAAAAAGAGTTTGCGTCTAATACGGCAAAGACCCCCACATCATTTCGGATAAGTGAACTCTATACAGAGATAATTCAGATGGTACGGCAGCTTGGCCTGAGCAACGTAAGCATTGAGGATAAGCTCTATGTGAATGGACAATCGATCCGTGATAACCCAGATTTTCTCCCAAATAATTTTTCATCTCCAAAGACACAAGTAGCTTCAGCCCTCATGAATCGTTTCAAAGAGGATCCCTCAGAATCTATCCGTTACTATACATGTATTCGCGTGATCTCCTGGGATGGTGAGTTGGTGCTCTCTACTTTCCTTCGTCTTAAACTTGCGGGTAAGAATTTGTTTATTGAAATAGATTATGAATTGCTACCCCCAGTTAAAGAGAAGTATCATGAAATAGATACAATAGAGCCAACATTCACAATATCTAAACTCCGAAATTTAACTCTACGGGAGTTTAACTCTACGTTTCCCCTCTTATTCCGTTCGCCATTTCGTGTTGCTAAATATCTATTTCGTGGTCAAAACCCTGCTCAGAGACGGGCGGGAGTCGAAACAAGTATTAGGGAGAATCCGGCTTTTGACTATGGTACTAAAACGAGTCTACGAGAAGTGGCAAGCTCTTCTGACTATCGGCTCTATTTTCAGCGACTCGACAAGGAGATGTACCAAAAGATTATTGCAAGTCAGGTTTTTGAAGCGATTACGAACTTTCTTGATGTGA
This sequence comes from uncultured Ktedonobacterales bacterium, assembly GCA_964657325.1. Lineage (GTDB taxonomy): Bacteria > Chloroflexota > Ktedonobacteria > Ktedonobacterales > Ktedonobacteraceae > JBBQVS01. The sequence continues at coordinate 21,924 of CAZZVE010000031.1, read as the reverse complement.
GGAATATTGATACGTCAGACCTGAAAGAGCGTCAGGATCATATTTTGAACAACGGCACGATTGTGTCAGGAAACACTTTTCAAAGCTCTAATGTTGCGTTTGGGAACGAGGCAAAACAAAGTGTATCTGGCAGTTCAGTTCCTAACTCGGCTAGTACTAGCAATAAAACTGCATGAGATAGTTTAGATTTAGCGTGATGATTGGAGGTCAGCGTGGAAAACAAAAATAGCGGTCATAACATTTCGCACAACAATTTTGAGAACACAAACGTAAGTTTTGGAGATGGAGCAAAGCAGACGGTGTATACAACTCCACAGTATGTACAAGAGAAGAGTACGCCATCAGCATTTCCTCCAAATACCGCTGATCTCTCTCGTACTGGAAAAATACAGATTTTTCTTAGCCATAGCAGTAAAGATACTGCTTTTAGCGCACGTCTTGCACAGGACCTCAATACGCGTGGATATGACGTTTGGCATGATATAGAACGTCTTAATGGAGGCGATGCTTGGTGGAACAAGATTAAACAGGAGTTGACGGCACGATCCCATTTTATCGTAGTGCTCTCACCTGATGCAATCGTGTCTCGTTGGGTGAATGATGAAATAGCGATAGCGTGGAAGCAGAGAGATCCTGCAATGGGGAAACATATCATCCCTATTTTGTATCGTATATGCGAAGTACCTGTTGACCTGGACCTATTACAGTACGTTTCTTTTCTTCCTCCCATTTCCTATGAGGTAGCTCTCAGTAATCTCCTTCAGTCAATTAAAATGTGAGGTAATTAGAGTTACCTCCATAGTTGTTCGTTCATCTTGATACACGCGAATGACGCCGAGGTGATAGGCGTTCCCGCACAAGAAGAGATTGTCGCGTTAGTGCATTAATGGGTATATGCTCGATGTATCATACTTATGGTACATCGAGCATATACCTAGTATCGAAGTAAAGAAAGTTTGCCTACTTCGCGGCGGGAAGAGCACCGAGTTGTTGGAGTAGACCTAATGCATCATAGCTTACCCATGCCTCGACAATCTTACCGTCGGCGATGCGGTGGATAAAAATGTTTTCGATGTTGACTCGTTTGCCCGTTGGAGGAATACCCTGGAATTCCTTCTCATGCTTCCCACTGAACGTCCAACGTGAGACCACTTTGTCTCCTTCTGCGAACAGGTCATCTACTGTAGCATGAAATGGCACAAAAGTGGAGACAAAGGTTTCGTTCACCTGCCTATAGACCGTAAGTCCACCTTGCTTCCACTCCGATGGAAATGCAGGATCATGGTGTTGATAATCCGAGGTAAACAACTCGTCCATAAGAGAGAGGTTCCCCTGATTGATGGCCTCTTCATAAAAGCGATGGACAAGAGCTTTGTTTTGTTCGGTTGACATTGTATATTTTCCTTTTCAAAGAAATTGTATGATGGTTTGTAAGAGCAATGGAACTAGTGTTCCTATGCATTCTCCCACGGCTTGAGAATTATCTTCCCTGTTACGTTTCGATCCTCGATTCTCCGGTGTGCCTCTGCTGCCCTGGATAACGGCATTGTCTGATTGACTGGCACCTTTACCTGTCCAGAGGCGGCGAGACCAATCAGGTCTTGTAGTGCCTTCACTGAAGCTTCAGGTCGTAGCCCGAACCAGAGCCCCAGGTTGAAGACATGTAGAGACTGGTTAAATGCCGGACTGTAGAAGAATTTGATGAGAGTTTCCTGATCGAATTGTAGAGGCTCCAGACTTGCCATTCCGTATACAGCTACACGACCAAATGGTGCGAGGCAGTTAAGACTTTGCGCGAAGACGTGACCACCGTTCATCTCAAGTACAACGTCAACTCCCCGACTGTCAGTAAGCTCGCGCACACGGTCAGACCAATTAGGTTTCGTATAGTCTACTGTAAAATCAGCACCAGCTGCAAGAGCAGCCCCTCGCTTTGTGTGCGAACTGACTGCACCAATCACAACTCTGGCACCAAGAAGTTTCGCTATTTGCACGGCATAGCTTCCTACACCACCACCAGCCCCCGGTATCAGAATGCTTTCGTTGTTCTGCAGATGAGCAACTTCCCTCACTATCAGCATAGCGGTCACGCCCGCCACCACGAGTGCAGAGGCTTCATCCATACTGATAGTAGGGGGAATCGGAATGACCTGAGCCGCGTTTGCTACGGCGTATTGAGCATAACCCGTCGAACCATCATTTCCAGCTAAGGCAAACACTGCCGTGCCGATGGGCGGTTGAGTTACATCTTCACCAAGTTCTTCGACTATACCAGCTACCTCGCCTCCTGGAATGAAGGGCAGCGGTGTCGGGAAAGGATAGGGGGTATTGGTACGACGCATTATGTCGGAGTAGTTGACCGCAGCAGACTCAACCTTGATTAATATTTGACCGGGACCAGGTTTCGGATTCGGCAGATTGGTATAGAGAAGAACATCAGAGGCTCCATAGCTCTGCATTTGGATAGCTTTCATACATACTTCCTTTTCTAAAATAGAGGAGTATCACTCCTCATACTTCAACATCACAAAAAGAGTATAGCTGATATACTTTCAAAATGCAAGTGTATGAAATTGTATTGAAAGTAAGTAGACAAGAAGAGAAAGTGATGATATAATTAGAACTATGGCAGAACATAGTTATCATCAATATTGTCCCGTTGCTCATGCCCTTGATCTCGTTGGGGATCGTTGGTCGCTGCTAGTTATTCGGAATCTGCTGGTGGGTCCTAAACGCTTTGTGGACTTGCAGACAGGACTTCCTGGCATCGGGACCAATATTCTCACAACACGGCTCAAAGGACTCGAACAGAGTGGAGTGCTTCATCGCCGCTTCTTGCCTCCTCCTGCTGCCTCAATGGTTTATGAACTGACCGAGTATGGTAGTCAGCTTGAGGAACCACTCTCGGCATTGGCACGTTGGGGAGCACAATCGTTAGGTGCATTGACTCCTGAACAGGTCATCAAGCCAGATGCGGTCATGATGGCACTATATGGCCTGTTTAGAGGCGAGAAGCGACAGCAGAGACAAGCGACCTACGAAATTCATTGTGAGGATGAACGGTTTCATGACGTTTTTTCTGTTCATGTGAACGGAGATACAGTTGAGGTAGCGCAAGGAGCAACAGTTACTCCTGATGTGGTCATGCACCTGAATGTCGAGACGCTTTACGCTCTTTCAGCAAGACAAATTACTTTAAGCACCGCTCTAGCGCATGGTACTGTTTCCCTCGAAGGAGACCCACAAGCCATTACGCATTTTACTGATCAGATGAATGACCAGGATGAGTCTACTACAAAAAGATAGTGTCATTCGTTCCGGTTATGAAAATCATAAGATAATATAAAACGAAGTAAAGCTGTTCTGCATAAACATTGACAAAAATCACCATGCCCTATTAAAATGTAAGCATGTAACCAACGTTACATCCCCCTAACCGTTCGCTCCCTTCATTGGGTAAGACACTAGAGTAGTGCAACATGGCAGTAGGCGTAGACGACAGCACACACGATAACACAGCAACAAACTCTGCTCCGGCAGTGCTTGTCGAGAACTTGAGTTTCCGTTATCGTGCTTTTGACGACGATTCTGATGATAACGTAAAAACTACTGTGTCAACGTCATCTACAGAGCAAGCATTAGCCATTCAAGATATTTCTTTCAGTTTGCCAAAAGGCGAACTGTTGCTTATTGCTGGACCCAGTGGTTGTGGTAAAAGCACGTTGCTCAAATGTCTGAACGGCCTTATTCCCAATAGTTACAAAGGAACATTGACGGGTGATATTCAGCTTGAGGGACGTTCAATTCCCGGACTGGCTTTGCGTGACTTAGCGCAACAGATTGGGACGATGCTCCAGGACCCCGATAAACAGATTATCGGCAGCACGGTTGAACAGGAAATCGCCTTTGGAATGGAGAACCTCAATACGCCACGACCTGAGATGCGTGAGCGCATTACCGATGTATTGACGCGTCTGCATTTAGAACATTATCGTAAACAGGCCACACACGCTCTATCAGGTGGGCAACGCCAGCAAGTCGCGGCGGCGGGCCTGTTGGTGATGCAGCCCTCTATTTTTCTCTTCGACGAACCGTTCGCAAACCTTGATGCACGCGCAATTGACGAGCTAGAAGGCTTAATTGCGGCACTGCGTAAAGAGGGGCATACGATCATTCTCGTCGAACATCGTGTCGAGGAAGCCCTGACGCTCAAACCAGACAAAGTATTGCTTATGCGCGAAGGGACTCAAGTATTTTTCGGGAACGCGGATGAGTTCCTGCGTTTTGCCGATCCCACGCAAGTCAAGTTGCCCGTTGAGGCTACATTGCGTGTTCTAAACAATACCTCAGACGTACGCAGTCAGCTTATTCATCCTATCACGACGCGTCATAGAGGTGATGAAACACTGGTACAACAGGACGCTCCTATTCTTTCATTTGAGAATGTGCATTTCCGCTATTCGAGTTTTGCGGAAGAGATACTGCATGGTATCTCTTTCAACGTTCATCCAGGCGAGACCATCGCGTTGCTTGGACCTAATGGCTCAGGTAAAACGACCCTGGTGAAGCAAGCCCTTGGCTTACTGCGCCCAACAAAAGGAGCGGTACAGTTGTACGGAGAGCCGACGCGCAAGCTCAGCGTGGCGCAAGTTGCGGCGCGTATCGGCTATGTCTTCCAAAGTCCTAGTGCGATGTTGTTTGCACCGACGGTACAAAAAGAGGTTAGCTTTGGACCAGAAAATATGCACTTTTCGTCTGAACGTGTCACCTCGCTTGTGCAACAGGCTGAGAACGCTCTGAATGTTGCAGACTTCGCGGAACGCTCACCTTTCTCACTCAGTTTTGGACAACAAAAGCGCGTCGCCATTGCCTCTATCCTTGCCATGCAGAGTAAAATACTATTGCTTGATGAGCCGACAGCAGGTCAGGATTATCGTTCATACATCGCGTTTATGGAATATTTGCGCGACCTACCAACGCTTGACGCTCTGTTGTTTATTACTCACGACCTCGATCTCGCGTTGCGTTATACACAGCGTGTTTTGCTTTTAAAAGAAGGAAATCTGGTAGCTGATGGACCACCACTACAAGTGTTAGCGGACACAAAACTGCTTGATGCCTGTAATTTACGTCCAACATCATTGCTCCATTACTTACTTAATTCATCACAGCAATAGGATGTATGTAGGGACCGATTTATCGCGTCCTTGTTGACGGTTGATTGCCAAAAGGACGCGATAAATCGGTCCCTACATACATCCTTGCCAATGTGTTAATAGAAAGGAGGTGAATAAGCACACTCTTTTTCCGTTGTCCTTGTATCGTTATATGTGAAATAAGAAGATTATCCAGAAAGGATACTCGCAATGGCAGTACGACAGGAACGTTCAAGCATAGAGGCCCGTCAGTCTCTCTGGTCTTTTGATGTACGTAAAGTTGTGTATTCGGCATTGGGCATTGCGCTCTATGCAATCCTAAGTATTATCTTCAACCTCGTACAACTTCCTAACGCTGGCGGCGGTGCGATTGCTCTTCGTCCAGGTATCGTTATTCCGTTATTATTCGGTGTACTTTTTGGACCTATTGTTGGCTTACTTGTTGGTGGGCTTGGAAACATCATCGGTGACTTAATCAGCTATCACAGTTTCTACTGGAACTGGGACCTCGGCAATGCACTTATTGGCTTCATCGCTGGTCTGGTCGTAATCTATACCGCTGGACGCTATCGAAATAGTCGTGCCATCATCTATGCAGAGGTTGCCAGTGCTATCGCTATCATCGTGGGTATCGGCTTCGCTGCCTATAACGATATCTGGGTCTCTAAGATTGATTTCACAGCAGCCAGTAGCGAATTTTTTGTCGCTGGTCTGCCCGACCTGATTAACGGACTTATTCTTCTTCCCATCTTGATTGTTGCGTATAACGCAGCAACTAGGGCAAGAGGGCGTGGATAAACTTGTATAGCGGACGAAGTGAGCATGACAGGGGCAAGCCCTGTCACTGCTATACTAACCACAGTAGCGTGGCTTTGCCACACAGGTCCGTATATAGTAGTGACAGGGCTTGCCCCTGTCATGCTCTGTTCCCCTTTGACTTGGGTAAAGCAAGGTAACACATGCTGATTAATTTTCCTTATATCAAGCGCGATTCGCCCGTGCACCGGTTGGACCCGCGTACGAAACTGGTGATGCTTTTTGCCTTTATTTTTGTGATCACACAATCATCAAACCTCTGGTTTATATTAGGCGGTCTTATTCTCGCTTGTGTCTACTACAGTCAGGCGTATCTCACATGGGCTGAGACAAAAACGGCATGGGGTTATATCATTGTACTTGCGTTGATGCTGGTCCTCGTGAACTATTTTGTGACAGCAGGTGCGGTGGTACAGGGAGTAGACCTCACGTATGAGCACGTGCTGTATCGTATCCCTTTCTTCTCGCTTATTGCGAGGCCTCCCTTTATTGGTCCAGGTCATCTCACGCTCAGCGTTGAAAGTATCACGTTTATGATTACGCAGATTATGCGTAACATCAGTATTGGTCTTTTTGTGTTGCCAATTACCTATACAATTGATCCCGCGCTCATGGGTGTCGCATTTAAAGGCATGGGTGCGTCAGATAAAATTGCCTACTCTGTTGATCTTTCACTGCGTTTTCTTCCAAGCTTGGCCCGTGACTTTCTGACGACCTACGACGCTCAACGCGCCAGGGGCTTCGAGCTAGAGAAGCTACGCGGCGGTGTCTTTGGCAAGATTGCGCGCCTTGCACCTATGATTGTGCCTGTTGTCATTGGATCGATTGTGGAAGCGGAAGATATCATCAGTGCGATGGAACTACGCTGCTTCGGTGTTGGTAAGCGTACATGGCTTACTGAATTGCATCCACGCACAATCGACCGTATACTCATTATCGGCTCGCTTGTTGTCCTTGCACTCGTGACACTTCTCAACATTGCCGGAGCATTCTCTTCAAATCCCTTCCTGCATATTCTCCACGTCCAAGGCATTCCTGCCTTTTTGTATTAAGCACCTTTCGTAGGGACCAGATTTATCGAGTGGTAACAATGTCCTAGCCATTTCTACAGGTACGTATCCTACCTCTTTTTCTAGTGCGTCCTGTGTCGCGATAGTATATACTGATCACTATAAGGGGATACGTCAGGTTTGTACTAATAAGAGACAGAACTGTGAGAGGTAGAACTGATGACGCAAGAAAACCCAATTGTTGTTGAAAACCGAGAAGAGTTATTTTTTCTACTTTCTGAGGCTGCGCAACTAGAGCATATGATTATGTGCCAGTATTTGTTTGCCACGTTAAGCCTCAAGCGTGATACGAGCGAAGGTATAACTCAAGTTCAGCTTGAGGCGATGAAGCATTGGGAGCGCGTTGTCTTAGATGTTGCCGTTGAGGAGATGCTACACCTCGCGCTGGTGAACAATTTGCTCGTCGCGCTCGGCTCCATTCCTTATTTTGATCGCCCAAATTTTCCTTTACAGGGAAAATATTTTCCGGCAGGTATCAAACTTGCATTGTTACCTTTCGGCGAACGCGCGTTACAGCACTTTCTTTTCTTGGAACGTCCAGAGGGAATGACGCGCGAAGACGCGGTAGGCTTTGAGTCGGTTGGTATTCCTAACCCTCCTATGCCATTGGACGATATCGCACCCGAGGCACAGGATTACGCTACGGTAGGGCACCTCTACCGAGGAATTGAGCAAGGCTTTCGTCATCTTGTCGAGAAGTATGGTGAACAGCAAGTTTTCGTAGGTCCACCGCAAGCGCAGATGACACAGAAATATTTTGGCTGGCCTGAACTCGTTCCCGTTACGAATCTTGCTTCTGCAATTCAGGCTATCGAGACCATTGTTGAGCAAGGAGAAGGTGCACGTGGCGATTGGCAACACGCGCATTATGGTAAATTCTTGAGCGTATGGAACGAATATCACACGATGAAAAGCCAGGACTCAGGCTTTGAGCCTGCGCGCCCAGTGATTGCAGCTTTTACACGTCCTCCACTTGATACAAGCGATGTCGAGATTATTACTGACTCCTTTACTAGCGATATTGCAACATTGTTCAATGTCTCCTATGAGGCTGTGCTGCAAGTTTTGATTCGTCTGTTCGTTTATCACGGAGAAACTGAAGACGAATTGATGACACTTGCTACTATCGCCGTTGATGGTATGTTCCAGCTTATCGAGCCGCTTGGTCAACTCCTCACAACACTACCTATTGGTGCGAATGCTCCAGGAAAAATGGCGGGTGCAAGCTTTGAAATCTACCGCACAGGCTACATGTTGCCACATCGTTATGCAGCTTGGAACGTTCTGCATGAGCGTTTCCTGGAACTGGCGAATGCATGTGCACGACTGAGTACGCACAAAAATGCACCAAAGGAACTCCTGGGAATAGAGCAAAACATACGCAAGTTTGCCACAATGCTTGAGCAACATACGAAGAGTTTTAGTCAGGATGTGTACTAAGGGGAAAAGAACTGTTTATCTCGCCTTCATCACAATCTTTGCAACTATAAGTATAAGATTTGCCCCTACTTTGAGACTAACACTAGCCTCAGCAGGTTTTTCTATTGCCATGGTAATAGTTTACCGTCATGCTATAGAAGCATGACGGTATGAAGGTAAACTCCTAAACCATTCAGCCAACGAAAAACTCTGCCAGCACGGGTGCAAGTACCTCGGGATCGACATTGTGGGTCTGTTCTGGCAAACGGCGATGCTGGGCGTTGGGAAGGCAACCTGTGATCGCGTGGGTGGCGTCCTGTATAGAAGTAGGACTTGCTCCACCGTCCATTACCAGAGTTGGTGTCGTAACGGGCGCGAGCAGTTCAACAGGGACAGAGGTATCTCCCATGATGGCATTGTCGTAGGCGAGGGTAGGGGCGACAGCTTCAAAAAGGGACCACATGGGCATATGGCGCATTCCAGCAACCATCTCTGTGGGCGTCCCGAAGTACTCCATGGCGAAAGCTGCTGCGTCGCCTCGACGACCCTGTGCAAGCAGATCAGTCAAGTGCGAGGTGTAGTTTGCTGACATTTGATGGGCTTCATCGCTAGAAGTGAATGGAGCCTCGTACAGTGCCAGTTTTTTGATCGCGAGGCCATGAGCAGCGGCCCGCAGTGCCAGAACCGCGCCGGAAGACATGCCGAAGACATATGCCGATCCTCCCACTTCTTGTAGAAGAGCGTCAATGTCTTCGATCTCGCGCTCAATGGCATAGGGTAGCGTATCCTCGCTATCGCCTCGTCCACGGCGGTCGTAGTGCAGCACGGTAAAGTGTGGTGCCAGCAGAGCAGCTAGTTTGGCTGTCCCGGAGTCAATCGCACGGTGTTGAAATGCCCCACCGACCAGGATAACCCCTGGCCCTGTGCCGTATTGGTCGAACGCGAGAGAAGTGCCATCTTTTGAAAGTGTTTTCTTCGTGTAACGTTCCCTTTCTTGTGTGCCTCATCATATATTCTATTCCTCATATTACCACTGACCCTCAGCAAAAACTTCTTCCATTGTGCGCTTTTCCCACAGCATCTGCACGCGCTTCGTGGTAAATGACCTGAAGAGCAAGCCGCTTTCGCCCTGAAACATGAGCATCCAGAGGAGAGGATGCTCCTCGCGACCTCAGGGATGTCTGCTTCCTGAGATCGTGCTGGTTGTAATCGTGCCAGCACGCTCGTAATTCACGATAATAATGCCATTTGGGGAGACGTTGCTCTCTGTCACTTTGAAAGCCGCTGGGATGGTGCCATCGGTAAACAACCGTTTTCCACTGCCCAACGTCAGCGGAAATATCTTGAGCCAGAACGCATCGACCAAATCATGCTTCATCAGCGTTTGAACGAGATTTGCACTTCCGTACACGTGTAAATCCGGCCCTTGCTGTTGCTTGAGTTTGCTGACTTTTTCCACAATGTCTCCGCTTAAAAACACAGAGGGCTGCCATTCGCTAGAAGTCATGGTATTCGAGGCGACGTACTTGGTCGCTGCATTGACGCCCGGCCATTCGTCCGCACGTTGCGGCCAGTACGGTGCCCAAATGTCAAAGGTTTTGCGCCCTACCAACAGATCAAACGGCATGTTCATCTGCCTCTGTATGACTGTTCCAAGAACATCGTCGTTATAGGGACCTATCCACCCGCCATACGCGAAGCCACCACTGGTATCTTCCTCTGGCCCGCCTCCGGCTTGTATGACACCATCAAGGGTGATAAATTCGAGGACAATAACTTTTCTCATGACCGAGTTCCTCCACCATCTGGCGACCTTTGGTACTGATCACGTGTGTTCATCGGTGTTTCCTTTCTTTTCTTTCCCTGCTTACGTGCTTATAATTATGTACACATAGGGGCATCACGATATCCGTGAGCAGTCAGACGGTAGTCCATTTCTCCACCCGATCCAGCCACTCGTGCATGAGGGCTTGGCACAGCACATTCTGTTCGATATTCACGAAATGTCCGGCCTGGTCGAGCACAGCGAAGGTCGCTCTGGGGTAGTTGTCCTGCATATCCCAGGCGTCCTGGTATCCACAGAGGTGGTCTTGTCGTGCGGTTAGAATGAGCGTGGGACCACCAAAGAGGGTGGGCTGTGTGTTGCTTAGCCAGGCCGCGATGGTCAAGGGCGCGACCAGAACGGCTCCGCCTACCCCTCTGGCTGCAATTCAAGTGATTGGTTGATCTCCCAGACGTTGCCTTCGGGATCAGCAAAGTGCGCTGTGCGCAACCCCCAGGACTGATTGGTTGGAGGTCTGAGAAACGTGACTCCCTTTGCCTTGAGAGTCTCGTATGCGGCATCGACATCCTCAACACCAGCGGCAAGAAGTCTTCGAGGTCCTCCCTCAAGCTTCAACGCGTTGGCCTCCAAGTTTATCAAGTCTGCCGCGGCTGAGATCTCCAGTAGGAAAAAGTACACGTTTTCCATATGGAAAGAGACAGAATCGGGAGTGCTCTCTTGCACCTCAAGTCCGAGTGTGTCCCGATAAAACGCTGTACATCCAACCAAGTCCCGTACAAACAACCCAGTCGCCATGATTCTGTGAAACATTGTTTCCCCCTCTTCTTTCTTTGTCGAGTCAGAACGAGAGTCCATACGCGTACGTGAGTCATGCACCCCTCCACTTGTTCAGGCCCAAGGGCACCTGTGCTCGACAAGGAACAGTGTAGCACAGAAGGAGAGACAAGACTTCTCTAATCTTGCTCTTTTTGCATATCTCTACCACAGGCGCATGACGCCATCATGCGTCTCGCTCGGAAGTGATTGAACGTTGGTCCATTTTGTCAGCATGTCTTTTGCCTGAAGCTTTTGAAAAAAATCAACCTTCCAGGAGAGACTGAGTTCTCGGAGGTAGGGCTAGGATTCTTACGAAAATCGTTTACAAGGGTATCAAGCCTCTCCGAGATCACGCTGATTTGCCGTCTTCACTCAAGCGAAAAAGAAGAGATCAGAGAGAAACCTCTCAGAGAAGGAAGAATACCATGCAAACAGTATCGCCCGTATTTTGTGAAGACGTAGCGTGCTCTACGACCCTGACTGCTCATACGCAGGCAGTTGAGCGTGTGATCCAGACAATGCATACCCACCTCCAGGAACTGCTCACCCTCGAGGATCTGGCCTCAGTTGCCTGTCTGAGTCCCTTTCATTTCAATCGCATCTTTCGTCACCTGATTGGCATTCCACCTGGCGAATTTCTCTCCGCGCTACGCTTTCAGGCAGCGCGGCGTTTGCTTTTGACGACGTCGCTCAGCGTGACCGATATTTGCTTCGATGTCGGCTATACTAGCATCGGCTCTTTTACGAGCCGTTTCACGCGACTCGTTGGCCTCTCCCCGCGCCTCTTGCGCCAACGGGCACATGCATTTGAGCCGCTTCCGACAAAGCCTGCCGAGTTCGGTTCCACAGCGTTCTCTCTCACCTCAGGGAAAAACGCTCTACTGGGTCGGATCAGTGTACCCACGACCTTTCTTGGCACGATCTATGTGGGCCTCTTTGCCGGTCCCATTCCTCAAGGGGTACCTGTGCGTTGTAGCAGACTCAGTTCGCCCGGTTTGTACCTCCTGTCTGGTATTCCTGATGGCGTCTACCATCTGCGGGCTGCCGCGTTTCCTGTAGCAACTGATCTCCGCTCGGCTCTGTTGCCCGGCGAGAAGATACTCCTCGGCAATAACACGAGTCCACTGCTTATACGTCATGGACATGTGATAGGTAATCCCGATCTCGTCCTGCACTCGCCGCGTCTGACCGATCCACCGCTTGTCATGGGACTGCCTTTGCTGTAAGCGAAAGAGCCAATATGCGTTCAAAAAGAACAATACCCAAGAAGTTTTTACCAGCCTGATTGCGATTCAATTTCTCAGGTGTACTCCGCAAGGGGAGATTTCCCTTTGCTGGAGTTGTTTTGTCAACGTTCGCCAGAGCGGGGCGAGTGCATCGAAATGGGAAATGAATTCTCCAACGGTTGTAAGCAGTACTTTTCTACAGGTCCTTCCTGTTTATTCCACCATTGTCATTGTTCAGTATACTAGGTATACTGATATCTCAGATTGAGAGAAATGGAGTATAAAAGGATGGATGAAAAAGAAACGGGGCGTCTGGAAGCGTTTAGCGATGGCGTGTTTGCTGTTGCAATTACCTTACTCGTCTTAAATATTAAAATACCTGGGTTAGAATCGTCTCCTAATACATTACCTGGAGATGATGAGCTGTGGAAAATGCTGCGTGGTGAGTGGCCGATGCTCATAGCTTATGTAACAAGTTTTGCAACAATTGGCGTCATGTGGCTGAATCATCATAAGCTCTTCAGACATATAAAACGCGTGAATAATCCGCTGATTTTGATTAATCTCTTGCTCTTATTGATTATTGTCTTTATCCCTGTTCCTACTGCGCTACTTGCAGAGTATCTCATTCATCCCGAAGCACATACAGCCGCACTTCTCTTTAGTGGAACGTATTTCCTGATGGCTAGTTGCTTCAATATTCTCTGGCGTTATGCCGCATATCATAATCGACTGTTGGGTAAAAACGTCGATTCTCAATCTGTCGCAGCGATCAGTAGGCAATACCTATATGGACCTCTGCTTTATCTCATTATTTTTGGTGTAGCTCGGATTAATACATTGGCCTGTATTATCCTCAGCTTAATACTCGTCCTCTTCTTTGCATTGCCTGATCGTCCTCTACATACACTAGAACAAGAGGAAAATAGCGTTTAAGTTTTAATATGGCTACCTCTCTTTTAACTCTTTTACGTTCGTATGTATTACAAGCAGCATTCCGCTTTCCAAAGAAACCTCAGCAGAGTCACTATTCAGAACATTGCTGACACCACGTGGTTTGCCAAAGTGCAGGGTTTCGCCTTGTAAGGGGTAATACAAATTGTGTGTGCGTATACCTATCGCATCACTCATAAGAGGGAAGAGAGAGAGTAGGTCGCCGCTTTGCCCCGTGACGAGAGTGCTACCTGGGCCGCGTAGTAGCCAGCAGGTCATTGGCCCATCGACGATGCGTACAGGGATATTCTCGATATCAGTTAGGAGGAGCATATTTGCCATCGTATGATCGAAGCGTGCGCCACCGATGGCACCGAGCAAGGTAATATTAGTTGCGCCATGTTCGAGCGCGACCTGGATGGCGAGTTCTGTATCCGTCTCGTCTTTCTCCACGGCAGCCCGTACAAGCTTGCTACCCTTTGCCTCTAATTCTGTTGTATCTATGGTCAGCGAGTCGAAGTCACCCACGACAACGGCTGGTACATGCCCATAATGTAGTGCAGTCTCCGCTCCACTATCGGCCGCGATAATCAAGTCGGCATGTGATAGGGCGGCACTCACCTGTGTTCCAGGTTGCACCGTTCCCCCTGCGAAGATCACAACATGCATAGCGTTTGTACCTTTCGGTATGTTTTCGCGAAATTAGTGTCTACAGTGTATCATGGAACGTTGAATATAGCATTAGATATAAAAATGTTTCAGGATATGAAATGTAGGGGAGAGCCTTGTGATCTCCCTGCTATACGACCTAAAGGTTAAAGACATATATGCTTACTGAAAATATAATTCCTCAATCATGGGGACACTACCCAACTGTGAAGCCAGCACGGGTGACGCCTATCTTTTGGCGCAGCGAACTTCCCGACCTTGCGACTGCCGAACAGTCGATTCTGCCATTTGCCTATGGACGAAGTTATGGCGATAGCTGCTTAAATGAGGGCGGGACCTCACTTGATGTAAGTCATCTAAACCGCTTCATGGCGTTTGATGAAGAGGAGGGTCTGTTGCGGTGTGAGGCAGGCGTTTCCTTTGCCACCATTCTTGAGGTCGTGGTTCCGCGAGGCTGGTTTCTACCCGTTAGCCCAGGCACCAAGTTTGTCTCGGTTGGTGGCGCTATTGCCAACGATGTTCACGGCAAAAATCACCACAAGGCAGGTACCTTTGGACGCCACGTCACCTGCTTTGAATTGTTGCGCTCGAATGGCGAACGTCTCTTCTGCTCTCCAACTGAAAATAGCGCGTTGTTTCGAGCCACTATTGGTGGGTTGGGTCTCACTGGTGTTGTTCTCTGGGCCGAGTTTCGCTTGAAGCGCATCGTCAATCCTTATATTGATATGGACTCTATCCGTTTTGAGTCGCTGGACGAATTCTTTGACATTTCGGCTGAGTCTGACGCCACATATGAATACACAATGTCATGGGTCGATATTTTGATTGGTGGCAAGGGATTGTGTCGCGGAAAATTCATGCGTGGCAATAATAATCAGGAACGCGAGCTTGCCACGAAACCAATGAAAAAGCGTCTACCGTTAATCATGCCAATTGATCTACCTGGATTTGCCCTGAACACGTTGACAGTCAAAGCCTTCAACGAAGCCTATTATCATGTACAAGTAGCGAAACGTGTGCATAAAGTTGTGTCCTATGACCCATTTTTTTATCCGCTCGACTCCATTTCTGAATGGTATCACCTCTACGGGAAGCGGGGCTTTTTGCAGTATCAATTCGTAGTACCGTTTACGACTGGACATGAAGCAATGCGTGAAATCCTTGGGCGCATTCGGCACTCCGGCGAGGGGTCTTTCCTGACGGTATTAAAGAAATTTGGCGATCTGCCATCTCCTGGTATGCTCTCCTTTCCTCGTCCGGGGCTGACGCTCGCGCTCGACTTTTCGTATCATGGGAAAAAGACATTGCGCTTACTCAATGACCTGGATGCGATTGTACTTCAGAGCGGAGGTGTCGTGTATCCAGCGAAAGATGCTCGTATGACTCCTGAAGCATTCCAGACATATTATCCGCAATGGCAGGAGTTTGAACAATACATTGACCCGCACTTCTCCTCTAGTTTTTGGCGACGCGTCACGCCTTCCGAGCCTGCGCTTTTGCCTGTGAATGGACAATAATAACAATGAAAATAGCAATACTAGGGGCAACATCAGCAATTGCCCATGAGACCGCGAAATGTTTTGCCAAAGACAATGCCGAGTTTTTTCTTGTTGGGCGCTCCGAAGCAAAACTTGAGACGATAGCCAATGACCTTAAGGTGCGTGGCGCGAAGCGTGTAGATACATACACAATTGATCTTGCCGACCTCGATCTCCATCAGGCTCTGCTTGACCAGACGGTGACAACGCTTGAGCAGATTGATGTACTGCTTATCGCGCATGGAACGCTAGGAAACCAGCAGCTATGTGAACAAAGTGTTGCCGAGACATTGAAAGAGTTTACCAACAACTGTACCAGCGTCATCTCACTGCTCACGCTGTTTGCTAACTATTTCGAGCAGCAAAAGCGTGGCACCATCGCCGTCATATCCTCTGTTGCAGGTGATCGTGGGCGTCAAAGCAATTATGTGTACGGGACCGCGAAGGCGGCAGTAACGGCATTTTTGCAGGGCTTACGAGGCCGTTTGGCGAAAAGTGGCGTTTCCGTTTTGACAATAAAGCCAGGTCTCATTGACACGCCCATGACCGCAGAACTCAAAAAGGGACCTCTGATGGCGAGTGCGCGAAGCGTTGGCGAGGGCATCTACAAAGCGATACAGCACAAAAAAGAGGTTGTGTATCTGCCCGCGTTCTGGCTACCCATTATGTTCGTAGTGAAAAGTATACCGGAGCAAATATTCAAACGGCTATCAATATAAATATATTGAAGTGTCTCATTATTGGTGCATCCAGTAAGTAACATCACAATGGTAGGGACCGATTTATCGCGTCCTGAGCACGAGCGAAGCAATGTGCGCGTCCTCTTGTTACTTACTGAATGCACCAATCATTACACCTTGTTGGCGTATACAGTTGTTGGAAATGTGTACATGTGTTACGATCCCTTCCAACATTCTATATTGCCAACAGTGTAATGAATTAGACCCCTACGATGAGGAAAGTAACGGCATGAAAAGGCTTAATTTACTCGGCCTTGGAATTGGAGTTGGAACTGGTCTGCTTGTGGGATTTGCTTTACCGTTCCTATTATTCTGGTATATTCTCTATAACCTTAGAAAGAGCGTGGAACTTGCGAAAACCGGTACACGGGTGACGGCGACAGTCACTCGTGTCATAACGCACAACGTGAAGTCTTATAACTTCAATTCAAAAGATTTTACGTATGAGGGACATACTCCTAAAAAAGGTTATTCCCTTGTTGCGCGCTGGCAGAATCCTCAAACAGGGAAAACGTACACCCTAAGAAGTCCAGTAAGGAATGCTGAAAAATTTCCTGTTGGAAGCCCTGTCGCTTTTCTAATTGACCCTCAACATCCTAAGAGGCACCTTTTGGACACTCGTAACATGTAAATCTGCGTCTTAGAGCTAATATGTAGCTCATAAACTCACAAGAAGAGATAACTATGTAACCTTTTGGGGCTTGTCTACGTGTTAATGATGAGTATACGTCTTATGCGAATATGAGCATACGCCTTGTAGTGCGAAAGCTTATAGAAAGTTGC
>CAZZVE010000031.1:0-4875 GCA_964657325.1 uncultured Ktedonobacterales bacterium | reverse complement strand
GTCTTATGCGAATATGAGCATACGCCTTGTAGTGCGAAAGCTTATAGAAAGTTGCGACGAGAGCAATAGCAATAAGAGGAGCGTACATTATTATGGATGAGCAGAAGGCTCCAAATACACCACCTGAACCTGTGCATCAGCCCGCGAATCGGAAGGGTGAAGAGATTGTCAAGGATGATGGAAAAGAGGCTGGACGTATAGATACAGGTACCACTGGCGCAGATCGTCCTGCTGGCACATCAACTGCTAGAGATTCGACTGGTGTTAATCCTTCAGGTCCAATTGACCCAAACAGCCCAACATTACCCACGCCCTAAATCAAAAAAGACATATATTCCTCGCCTCATACAAGACTATAGTCTTGTATGAGGCCGAGGAATATATTTGTTGGCATCTTATCCCGCGTTTTCTCGTTGCCGCAACGCTTCATATAAAGCAATACTGCCTGCAACTGCCGCATTGAGCGAATTAATGTGACCATGCATTGGCAATTTCACCAGTAGGTCGCAGTGTTCGCGTACGAGACGACTAATGCCCTTGCCCTCGTTGCCCACGACAATGGCTAGTGATCCAGTGAGGTTGGCTTTGGAATAGAACGTTTTCGCCTCACCAGCAAGCCCGACGACCCACACATTCTCTTTCTTGAGTTCGTCAATCACGCGTGTCAGGTTGGCCTCCTGTGCAATGAGCAGATGTTCAGTAGCCCCTGCCGATGTTTTGACGACGGTAGCGTTAACCTCCGCAGCGCGATGCTCTGGCAACACAATACCATGCACACCAGCTGCCTCTGCCGTTCGGAGCAAAGAGCCAAGATTGTTGACATCCTGAATCGCATCAAGGATCAACAGGAATGGAGCCTCTTGCTTGCGTTCAGCATAGGCCAGGATATCAGACACACTGATATATTTGCGTTCCTCAACCAGCGCGATACAGCCCTGATGCACCGCTCCTCGGCTCAGCTGATCGAGTCGTGAACGAGGCACCATCTCAAGCGGTATATGTTGTTGCTCTGCCTCTTGTACAATCGCGGCTAGCGGAGCCGCGTCGCGCTGACCCTCTGCTAGCAACACGCGTTTGACCTGTCGCCCAGAATGCAGTGTTTCCAAAACGGGGTTACGCCCCCAGATATATTCAGGCATGAACTCTCTCTTGTCTTTTTGTAGGTGATTTTTACACGAGTATAACACACATGACTCGGAGATAATACTTGATATACATTCAAGAGATAACTGTAATACATATGTTGGCATAAAAATTTCGTAAAGAAATCGTAAGCTAGCTAACAATGTACCTCAAAATACCTTGTAAAACGAGCAAGAATAGTGTATGCTTTTCTTCGGTATCCCATCTCGGTCTCGCAATACAGCGCTCGTCCAAGTATTCCATCCCACGCTGGTAGGGGGAACGAACAACTGGTGAACTCTGCAGGGATATGGACCCGGAGGACTACCAACATATCACAAGGAGGCTTCTAGTTGAACTTCGCAGACAAAACCCTAAAGTGTCGTGAGTGCGGTAACGATTTCGTGTTCACCGCCGGTGAGCAAGAGTTCTACCAGCAAAAAGGACTGATGAATCAGCCTAGCCGTTGTTCTTCCTGCCGTGCGGCACGTCGTAACGCGTCAGGTGGTGCAGGTGGACGAGCTGAGCGCGCTCCACGAGAGATGCACACAGTTATTTGCGCTGAGTGCGGTTCTGAGACACAGGTTCCATTCTTGCCAAAGAATGATCGTCCTGTCTACTGTAGCACCTGCTATGACAAGGTACGTGTAGCGCGAAACTAAGATCGCTTCATATCTTTTTCTAGCAGAGATACATCAGAGCAGAGAGGCAACGTCAAGGGGTGTTCTTGGCTGTGCCTCGTTTTTGTTGCTATTTGAGACATGACAGGGGCAAGCCCTGTCACTACTATACCTAACCTCGACTCGTGTAGCTTGCTATGCTGTAGCAGGTAAGTATAGAAGTGACAGGGCTTGCCCCTATCATGTTCTACTGTATCTAGCGGAATACTCTTGGAATAAGCCCTACTCCTGATACTGTTTCCTATAGTAACGATACATTTTCGCAGGGACGCCATTGATGGTGTCTGTGACCAATTTATTGGATGGGTTTCTATACAAAAGGTTATAGGCGATAAATCGCACACAGACGCCATCAATGGAGTTCCTACATTCCCAAATTCCACCGTTATCACACCCTTTAGGTAGGACTTATGCTATACTGCTTGACAGGCGTTTAATCCCCTCTATAATAGGGGCATAACATTTGTTAACACTTGTATTTTTATGTGGTTGTGCATATGTTTCATACGTTGTAGCATATACGTATACAATTGGACATTATTATTATGAACACAGTGTCGCGGGAGACGAAATTGATCCCATCACAGATTACGCTTGAAACCTTGTTAGCGGAAGCACAGCAATATTTGGCTCCGCAAGACCAGGAGGGGATTAAGCGTGCCTACGACCTGGCAAATGAGGCGCATGGTGGAGCGGTCCGACGTTCTGGTGAGCCATACATTCAACACCCTCTTGAAGTTGCACTCCTTGTGGCACGGATGCGTATTGATGCTGATGGCATTATCGCTGCCCTGCTACATGATGTTGTTGAAGACACGTATCACACGCTTGAGGAACTTAGCGCGTTATTTGGTCCTGCACTTGCTAATATTGTCGATGGTGTCACAAAGTTCGATGCCATTGCCGAAAAGCAGAATAAAGAACATATTGCCTCATCTGATAGCCCTGCTCCTTCTCCCATCGACAAACGTCGCCAACGCACCGAAACGGTGCGTAAAATGCTGCTGGCAATGGCGGAAGACCCACGTGTGGTTGTGCTCAAACTGGCGGATCGTTTGCATAATATGCGTACCCTGAGTGTCATGAAACCATCACAGCAGGAGCGTACCGCACGTGAGACAGGCGAAATTTTCGCTCCCCTTGCACGCCGTCTCGGTATGGCAATCGTGCAGTGGGAATTAGAAGACTTAGTGTTGAGCTATCTTGAACCAGAAAAATATGCATGGCTGGCGCGTGAGGTAGAGGTGGAGATGCAACGTCGTCAACCTTATCTTGACGAGGTGTGTCGTACACTGCGTGAAGAGATGCTACACGCGGGTATTCATGCTGAAGTGGGTGTGCGTTGGAAAAATTTGGCAAGCATCAATCGTAAGCTAGAGGACATGCCACCACAAGAGAATGGTGAAGAAAGCGGGCGCGTAGCACACAGCCCACTAAGCCAGATTCATGATCTTGTCTCGTTTCGTATTCTGGTTGATACAGATCATGAATGTTACCTTGCGCTTGGGCACATTCATGCCCTTTGGCGTCCTAAAGACGGGCGTATTAAGGACTTTATAGCAACGCCCAAACTGAATGGATATCAATCTCTTCACACTACAGTGTTTTGTTTGGATAACCAGTTAGCGGAGATTCAAATTCGCACCTATGATATGCAGCGCACCGCCGACTATGGTATTGCAAGCTATTGGTATCTCCGTGAACGCGTTGTGGGCAAGAATACAGATACAGACTCGCTGAGTAGCTGGCGTCTCTCTTATCATGAGATGGTCGGGTGGATTGAGCAGTTGCGTGAATGGCAGCGAGCCTTACCACAAGGTGCTGATGAGTTTGTCGAGGCGGTCAAGGGTGATATCTTTCAAGAGCAGATTTTTGTGTTTACGCCAAAGGGCGAAGTCAAAGACCTACCGCGTGGCTCAACACCACTTGACATGGCATATCGCATTCATACGGACCTAGGCGATCATTGCGCGGGCGCACGCATTATTACAAACATGGATGATTCGGGTCGTCTTGTAACACGTCTCGTTCCCCTCGACTATGAGCTAAAGGGAGGTGAGATTGTGGATATTATGGTCAACCGCACTACTCATCCGACACGTGACTGGCTCTCATTCGCACGTACAGCGGCAGCTCGTACAAAAATCCGTCGCTACCTGAAAACGTATGAACGCGAGATTAATCTACAACTTGGGCATGAGCGCCTGGATATGGCACTCAAGGCTGCTCGGACACCCGGACTCAATGAGCAGACCGAGGCCCTCTTGCAGCGTATTCGTACTGATGACGTTGCAGCGAATGATACACTAAAACAGTATGCCACATTGGACGATATCTATGTAGCATTGGGGCGCGAGGATTTGTTGATAGAGCAAGTCATGAGTCATCTGATGCCATTTTTACAACAGTATGACCTGCAATTGTTTGATGGTGCAAGGGCAAGCGATGAGAGAAATGGTCATAGTAAAGGTGATGATGAAAGACAACAATTGCGCTCTGTAAGCCTTGCCTCTTGCTGTTGTCCTATTCCGGGCGACTCAATTGTTGGTGCATTCACTCCACACAAAGGCATGCAGGTTCATCGCAGTGATTGTCGTGTATTGAAACGTCGGCGGAGTAGCAAAAACGGGCTAGTCGAGGTCAATTGGCTTCAGATCGAGCCAGATCATTATCTAACACCCGTTACAATTGTCGCTCATGACCGCTCTGGCCTACTACGAGACGTGGCAGCAGTGGTCGCCGATGCAGGTGTAAACATGACAATGGTAACGTCTATGACCAACGCCGCATTGCAGAAAGCCGTCATTACCGCTACACTAGAAATAGCGGCAGCTAATGGTGTGATTGACCAGATCGAGCGCATCTTCCGCCGTCTACGGCAGGTCAAAAATGTGGTCAGCGTAGAGCGAGCTGTGAGCGCGAAATGATGGTGCGTCTGAGAATGGGCAATGGACGTTTACGTGTAACAACATTGTTGACGACGGATGTTTATGTGTGGCGACGAACGTTTGTGTAGTTCCATGACATTTGCGTGTATGTAGTCCCACGGACGCCCACAGGGGGCGTCCCTACT
>CAZZVE010000030.1:33019-37344 GCA_964657325.1 uncultured Ktedonobacterales bacterium | reverse complement strand
CTGTCACTACTATACTGACCGCTACTGCGTAGCTTGCTACGCGGGTTCGTCTATAGTAGTGACAGGGCTTGCCCCTGTCATGCTCGTTGTCAATGATGAAAGGAACAATACTATGATACTAGCCATACAAACTTTACAACAAGTCACGTTCCCACATATACCTTTATTAGGAACTCTCATCAATGTTGCTACCGTGTTGATTGGTGGAACGCTGGGCTTGATAATAGGGAACCGTTTGCCAGAGCGCATCAAAGCTATCGTGATTGCTGCTATTGGCCTCATGACTCTTGTAATTGGCATATCCTCAGCCCTTAAAACAGCGAATGCGCTCATTCCATTGTTAGCACTTGTGATTGGCGGTATCATCGGCGAACTCGTGAATATAGATGGTGGCTTAATCCATTTGGGCGAGTGGCTAAAAAAGCGTGTCGAACGACCTGATGCCGAACTCGATTTTACGGCGGCATTTGTGATCGCTAGCCTACAATTTTGCGTTGGGCCACTGACAATCCTGGGTTCGATCAATGATGGCCTATCAGGGAATTTCAGTTTACTTGCCATTAAAGCTATCCTGGATGGCTTTTCCGCCATTGTCTTTGCAAGTACGTTGGGAAGAGGTGTGTTGTTCTCAAGCGCAACGATTTTGATTGTACAAGGTGGCATATCTCTACTCGCGGGCCTGATTAGGCCACTCCTGATTTCGGACCCCACGCTTGCTCTGTCTATGCAACCACGTCTCATCGAACTATCGGCTGCTGGTGGAGTTATTCTGATTGGCCTGGGTTTAAATATCTTGAACCTGCAACGCATCAAAGTGGCGAACCTGTTACCTGCGCTACTCTTCGCGCCCGCGCTCGTTGCCCTGCTTAACGTGTTGAATATTCCCCTCAATTTTGGGTTAGGAAAATGAAAATACCTGACGAACTTTGATAGCGGGAACATCGGTAGGGGCAGCAATTCATTGCGCCCAAAGATGGGTTGGGAGGGGTAACGCGGCGGAGAAAGAGATCGTTGCCAACGTGTTGCCCTCCACTACCCCATCTTTGGGCGCAATGAATTGCTGCCCCTACCGCGAAGAATTACACGAAATTGCACTATATTAAGGCAAGCGAGCAATGAAATTGTCTAGCCCATCACGTCCGTCTATGCGTAGGCGTAGGAGCACGAAGGGAGACTGGCTACTCTGTTCAGTACCTGTCATGCCAGGGTCGGTAGTTGCGCCCACATAGCCATCGTTCGCTAGCAGGCTCACAATCACCTGACGTAGATATTGGCTCCCATGACGAAATGGTTCACCGGAGGGATAGCAGAATTGTTGTACCACGATGCCTAGTTGTTGTTGCATCGTGGCTCGTGAAATCTGGAGTTCTTGCTGTGCCTGCTCAGGGGAATCCGTGTACACCTGTCCTATATCAACGTGATGAATTGTGTGTGACCCCATCTGCATACCGCTCGTCAGCATCCGGCCCAGTTGATGCCACGTCATCTGCCCCTGCCAACCAACTTTACCTGTAATAATATAGAACATACCACTAAACCCGTGTTTTACGAGAGCAGGATACGCAACGTTATAAGCGTCGTCGTAGCCATCATCAAATGTGAGAATAATAGGTTTTGAAGGCAAAGGTCCATTATAGTATAGCGCGTCAAATAACTGATTGAACGTGATTGTAGCATAGCCTCGTGCTTTGAGGTGATTCAATTGTTCATTAAACAATGCAGAAGTAACCGTCAAACTCGAATCGAGAGCATTGTGCGTTGGTACATCCGAGATATGATGATACATCAGAATTGGTACATTAACTGTTGTAGCCCTATGCGTTGTCGGCGGTAAAATGGGAGCTTCAAGATCGGCTGGTCCTCCATTGAGAACAAGCCAATGTCCCGTAGTATTGGAAGTATTGTTGACATGCTGCACAATAAAGGGCAGGTTATGAAATAGCGAACTTGGATGCACGTCTTCTGGCGGCACATCCTTTCTTTGCGCTTGCACTTTCAGGTCTAACTGTAGTGAGACGGAAATTTGCTCGACGTGCGAATAGACAACCATCGTCTCAGGGTTTGTCCAGGAAGAGATTGTTTTTTCTGTCCCTATCGTGAAGGTATGCAATGTGTAGTCTTGAAAGCGTGTATTCCAATAGGTAGCGAACGTCTCTTCGTTTTTCCACACCGTTTGTACCTGGGGATGTAACAGCGACCACATGATGGAATATTGGTGTTTCAGGAACGCTTGCATATATTGTGTAGTTACAACCTGTGCAGTTGTTTTATCTTGTGGTCGAATTGTTGTTGTCATTTGTATCGGAGGTGGTAGCGTTCTACTCGGTAACGAAAGCATATAGACCCAGACACCTGTACCAGTCAGAATACTCAGTACAAGCAAAGAGAGAGTCATAAGATAGAGCGATTGACCAAAAGAGTGTCTCTGTATATACATAACGGCTCCATATCTTTTTAGAGGTTGTTTTTCTTCTTCAGTATACAGAGGGGTCTTGTAGGGACCGATCTATCACGTCCTTGTTAGCAATTGAAAAGGCCAAGAGGACGCGATAGATCGGTCCCTACAAATACAACGCTAGAACACACAAAGTTCGCCGATGAGTTTTCAGACATAAAAAAGAGAGTTCAGCGGAGTATTGCTCAACTGAACTCTCTTTTTTATGTCTTTTTTGCTTAGCGTACTCGTGCAACTTGTCGCTTGGGTGGAATGTGAACGGGACGACCCTCAACCGCTAACACGGCTTCGCGCAGACCTTCGCTCAATGTTGGATGTGGGTGGATGGTCTCGGTTATTTCGTCAACGGTCAACTCACCACGCATAGCAACCGAGAACTCGGAGATGAGGTTGGTCGCATCGGGGCCGATAATGTGCGCGCCAATAATCTCACCATATTTGCCCATAATGACTTTTGTAAAGCCCTCGGTCTCATCCATAGCAACAGCTTTACCAACGGCGGTCCAGGGGAACCGCTCGACCTTCACTTCAGGGTCTTTCTCTTTAGCCTGAGCCTCGGTAAGGCCGACAAAGGCGACCTCTGGGAAGGTATAAATGGGGTTTGGCACAACATTG
The DNA here is from genome assembly GCA_964657325.1 of uncultured Ktedonobacterales bacterium. GTDB lineage: Bacteria > Chloroflexota > Ktedonobacteria > Ktedonobacterales > Ktedonobacteraceae > JBBQVS01. The sequence continues at coordinate 34,274 of CAZZVE010000030.1, read as the reverse complement.
TAGTCCATTGTCGCGCTGTGACCCATCGCGTTGTCAGATGCAATCTCGCCCTCCATTGAGGCGACATGAGCCAGTCCCGCTCCATGTACAAGATCGCCGATTGCGTAAATGCCAGGAAGATTGGTTTCCATCTTGTCGTTGACGCGCACACGGCCCCGGTCACTATCCAATCCTTGCTCCATAAGCTGCTGTAGTCCTGTCGTGTTAGCACGGCGGCTGACCGCGATCAGGACATACTCGGCTGGAAATGCTTGCTGACCCTTATCGGTGGTGGCGATAACCTTTTTCTGTTCGCCATCTTCCTCAATTCCCTCAACCTTTGCGCCTGTAACAATATCAATACCGCGCTTGCTGAGAATACGTACAAGCAGGCGGCGTACCTCTTCATCCAGTGGAGCCATCACATTCGGCAGCATCTCAAGCACTGTGACCTTTGTTCCTAGTGCGTTGAACATACATGCCAGTTCCATACCGATGATGCCACCACCAACACATACGAGGCTTTCGGGCGTCTTAGGTAGGTCCCAGCACGTATCACTGTTCATCACATTTCGTCCATCAACGCCCGGCATCTGCGGAATGAAAGGAACGGAACCTGTTGCCAGGATAATTTTGTCCGCGCTAAACTGTTGCGTTGAGCCATCATTGCCCGTGACGGTCACATTGCGTGATGCATCGACGCTACCTGTACCATCGAAGACATCAACGTTGTTACCCTTCATCAGTACGCCAACGCCGCTTGTCATGCGCTTGACGACTTTGTTTTTGAAGGCAACGGCTTTCGTCATATCGAAGGTGGCAGGTTGTGGTAGATGAATGCCTAGTTCGTCTAACGATTCCAGGTTGTGCATCATCTCTGCCACGTGAAGCATCGCTTTCGAGGGAATACAACCGACATTGAGACAGGTGCCACCAAGATATTGCCTTTCAACAATGGCAACACTGGCACCGAGTTGTGCGGCGCGGATGGCGGCAACGTAGCCACCAGGTCCCGAACCGATAATTGCGACATTATAATGTGTACTTGCCATAAAAAACGTTTCTCCTGCAATCCGAAAAGATATATCTTCACTTTTTGAGTGTAATACGTAAGGTGAGGATGGATGAGTGTTTGTTGTTTGGACGTGTTCAACGAACCGTCCTTTTTGCATGGACTATTGCTCATTCAGTATATCATATTGAGGTAGGAGATAGCTTAACGCATAAGAATGATTGTAGTAGATCACCAATCGTCATTTGATCGTTTCGTAGGGAC
>CAZZVE010000030.1:20790-32919 GCA_964657325.1 uncultured Ktedonobacterales bacterium | reverse complement strand
ACGCCATAAATGTGGTCCCTACGAAAATTTATCAATAAGGCCAGATACTGTGTGTCGGTTCCCAACCCAGGATAGCACGTGCCGCTTGATTGCTACAACGCCAGGACGTAGGACACGGTTGTGAGTAATCTTGCTCAGGTTGTGGGGCATTCATGAGAGTAGCAAGGCGAGTAAGATACTCTCCATTGCGAATTGGCTCATCGACAACGTTATAGATAGTGCCAGCAGGAGCATGGACTAATGCTTTGCTTACCGCGTCAGCCATGTCCGCGACATGAATGGGCGAGAGAAAGCTTGAGCCATCGCAAGGTACTGTACTTTTTCCTGCACGTATTTTAGCAAGTAGAGCTTCTTGTCCCGTTCCTGGTCCCACGAACAAGCCGCCACGTAGTATGCACCACTGCACCTGTTCGCGTGCCACATCGCGTACTAAATCCTCCATGTCTATCACAGGCGCGTTAATAGCCGCTCTTGAAGGTGATGCATCGAGGGGAGTATTTTCATATATCCATTCATCACCACCATCAGGATAAGCCATTGTGATGCTTTGCTGAATATACTTTTTTACACCAGCCGCAAGCGACGCTTGTAGCAAGCGTTGCGTACCCTCCACCCGTAGTCTTGTATTCGTATCCCATGCTCCCGGTGCTGACATGTTGCCAGGTATCGCGGTAGCAATATGTACCGCAGCATCGCATCCTTCTAACATCTCAAGTAAACGAGGCTCTATCTCCTGGTCGAGCAAGTCTCCTTGCTGTGCCTCGATACCAGTGTGCTGTAATGTCCGCACTTTTTCCTCGGAACGTACAAGCGTACGAATAGTGTGTCCTTGCTGCTGTAACAATGGTAATAAAGCTCTTCCAAGTACGCCGGTGGCACCAACAACAAAGATACGCATGTGTGAAATCCTTTCACTACATAAATTATTTTCGTTTAGCAAAAATGTACAAGTTTTGACAGCAGTATAACAAGAACACACAGGGTTATGCAATTTGCACAACCCTGTGTGTTCTTGTTATACTGCTATTTCCTTACTTCCTCTGCTTCCCTTTTTGAGTGCAGCTTATGGATACAGTATTATTCTTAAACGAAGCTGTGCATACTTGCCCGTTTACCTGAATAGAACCTGTACAGCCTCGTATGAGGTTTCCGTTTATAGCGCAGTTGGGGCTTGCGCCCGCTGCAACCGATGTCGTGGTTGCCGTTGCTAGAGGTGTTGTGGTAGTGTTTGGCACAGGCGTTGAGACAGGCATTGTGGTAACTGTTGAGACAGGCGTTGATAGTGGCGTCAAGGAGCCTGTTCTTGTTTGAGCAATCATATCAGCCATCGCTTGTAACTGCGGCTTGGGCTGCCCGTTTACTGTCATCAATAAGTGTCCATCGCTTCCACCAGTACCAAAGTTGTACTGATTCGCAAACGCGACCTGACCTTGCGCGAGTGATTGCAGAGAGAGCGTTGTAAATTGGCGTATAAAGTTTGGATCGCTCTCCTCTGGCTTGGCCTGATCTTTCCAGTTATCGTTCCACTCCGTCACACCAAGGGGCAAGTCTCTGCCAAGTATCTGCATAACAGTGTTGCGCACCTTCTGAGCCGAGCTAGCATAGCTATTGACCGATTGTGAGAGACATGTTTGCGCATCGACATCGGTGCAGGGATACATGTGGAATGTAACACCATCAGGAGCATTCGCCTGTGTCGCCTGTAAGAACGTGGAGATGTAGGCTGTATCTGGAAAGGCAACTGCTGGTCCAAAGTACCTTGCCTGTGGTGCAATTTGACGAAGTGTAGGAATAATCTGGTTCCACAAACTTGCATACTGGCTTGCTGACATAGCATTAGGATTGCCAGCATTGTCTGGCTCATTCCCAAATTCATAGAGTTGGCAACGCGCACCCGCCGTTTTCACAATCTGCTGGTCAAGCTGCATGTTGTTCATACTCAAAATGCCTAAACAGGTGGCTCCTACAGCTTGAACTTGAGAAAGGCGTTGCTCGATCTCAGTTCCGTTATTATTTGCCAGTGGTGTCCGAATCAGCGTAATTCCTGCTTGTCGTAAGGAGAGACGTAGTGACTGTGAGGTTGCAGGATTAAACGTTGGATCATTGCTGCCAAAGAGAAGTGACGATGTACCACCTTTCCAAACTTGCTCTCCTGGTAATAGGGGAGTTGCTGCGTGCGACCGGAGACGGGGAAGAATAATAAAATAGGTTCCTGCACCTAATATTACAAGAAGTGTGACGGCAATGCCAACGAGTGCAAGCGGAGAGAAGTGTTTGTTACCTCTCTTCACGTGAAAATGTTTTTTCTTCGGTAAAAAATTATAGGGAGGCATCGAAGGATGCTCTGATGTTTTTGTTTGCATGCTTATATTCTTTTTCCTCAATCTATGTTCATGGTTGAACGTAAAGATACGGTGTAGCTCTTTAAGTCAAGATGATACAAAAAGCATAGCAAAATATCTATCTTTCATGCCGAAACGCCAAGAAAGTACTATGGAGTGGTTAAGATTTTGCCTTATGAACAACCAGAGAGGTACATAACAACGTCGGTAGGGGCCACAATGAATTGCGCCCATACGCAACAGAATAAGAATTTTTGGCATCATGACGGCATATATGGCTACGGACGGGGTGCATGACAGGGGCAGAGTACCTGTCACTACTATACTGACCATCACGGCATGGCGGAGCTACGCGAGTCTGTCTATAGTAGTGACAGGTGCTCTACCCCTGTCATGCTCTATTATGCTTGTAAATCGTGTTACAAGCTTATCCTTAGGCCGATTTCTCCGTCTCTTCCGAGGGCACGGTAAAGTGAATTTCTAGTGCTTTGTTGACGAATTTGGCGACGGTAGCTTCCTGGTTGGCAAGGACGCTGGGGAGCGTGATGTCGCGTTTGAAGTTGCCGATCTCGATAATCATCTCATCGCCGCGTTTCGTCATGACGACCTTATTCATCTCGACATGTGGCAAGGGCAGACGCAGCACATAGGTATCACCTTGTCGCGTCACCTCTTGTACTGCTCCACGGTAAAAGACCTGCGTTGGGTCCTTTTCGCCAAAAATGGTCTCGCCAAGCTTACCAAGTTCCTCAATGCCGAGCACCTCACGTGAATAGTAGGGCGATTCCCAAATGGGAAGCGGCGCGAATGTCTGATGGATTTGTTGACGCAACTTCTCCTGAGTAGCATACATCTCTTGCATAAAGCTATCTTGATAGTTCCCAGGTTGTAGGACGCGATTACACACAACACCATCAATGGGATAGCCGAAGAGCGCGAGATAGGTTTCAGCACGCAATGCCTCTTTAATCACCATACGTTCGGGGTTGACTACAGGACGATACGAACTATATTCAGGATCACTTAATACTCCGCGTAGTGCCGTGACACGCTCACTCAGTGCGTTCAGCGAGGTGAGCACATCCGTTGAGTTTGAAGGCATGAGTGCTTTGAGGAGTGGACGTGCGAGGTTGAGCGGACCACCTTGCATGTTCGTGAAGCGATTCGCATACCATTGAAAGGTATCAGGCATACTGAGCAAGCGGACCGTTTCGCCAGTGGGGGCCGCGTCGATGATTACAACGTCAAAATTGCCCTCACGTGCATTACGATAAATATTGATGAGGCTGAATATCTCATCCATACCAGGGATGAGTGCTAGTTCTTCCGCCATTACTGCATCCATGCCACGTTTGCGCAGAACTTTACTCATCGAGTCCTGTACCTTGCCCCAACCTCGGCGCATCTCATCTAAGACGTTGACTTCTTGTGCCCACAAGTTCGTTGAAAGCTCTTGAGGCTCCGAAGTTAGTGGTTTTTGTAAGCAGTCAGCGAGACTATGGGCCAGATCAGTGCTGACTACAAGCGTGCGTTTGCCAAGCGCGGCTGAACGTACGGCGGTGGCGGCTGAAATAGTTGTCTTGCCGACTCCACCTTTCCCAAGATAAAGTATAATGCGCAAAGGGTTCAGAGAAGTCTTTGTGCTTGTCGTGTTCATTGTGGTCATAAGAGTCCTTATTTTACTATTCGATAGCCCTTTGTAGGGATCATGTTGACGTGCTGATAATGTATTTTAGTGAGTTACTGAAATGAAAGCGTAAGTGAGAAACCTCATGTGCTTGTTTCAAACATGTACGTGTACGATGGCAATTTAGTTTTAGCATGCACGACTTTGTTGGGCTACGATGAAAATATTACCAGTATTTCCTCTTTGGCGCGTCTCCATAATGTAAGAGTACAGTTTATCATGCACGTCATGACGAATAGAAGGCACGTAATGCGACGAATAGGAGATAGAAATTTATGCGACAGGACCAGGTAATGGAAGCCTATGATTACTGTCGAAGAGTGACGAAGCGAGCATCGAAGACGTTCTACTGGGGTTCCGTTTTCTTGCCGCATCAGAAGCGACAGGCAGTCTGGGCGGTCTATGCCCTCTGTCGTATCGTGGACGACATTGTGGACGAGGAGATGAACCCGGACACACCACGAGTAGGACATCTGAGTGGTTCCAGCACTCCTAAACAAGAACTAGACTACTGGCGACATTCGCTTGAACGTGTGTATCAGCGTGGTGGAGCTGACGATAATCTAGTGCAACGCGCATGGAGTGATGTGCTTGAACATTATCCTGTACCGCTTGCACCTGTGTTGGACCTCTTAGATGGAGTGGAGATGGACCTGACCACCAATCGTTATCAGAATTTCGAGGAACTCTACCTGTACTGCTATCGCGTCGCTGGCACCGTTGGTCTACTCACCAGTCCCATCTTTGGCTATCAAGAAGAGATTGCCTTGCAACATGCTGTTGACCTGGGCGTTGCGTTACAACTGACAAACATTCTGCGGGACATCGGCGAGGATGCGCGGCGCAATCGTGTGTATTTGCCACAGGACGAGATGCAACGCTTTGGTTATACTGAGAACGACTTGATGATGGGGGTTGTGAACGATGCTTTTTGCGAACTGCTCCGCTTCCAGATGGCACGTGCCAATAACTACTACCAGCGTTCACAACCAGGAATTTCTTTGCTGAGTCCCGACAGTCGATTGGCGATACGGCTGAGTGGAACGCTTTACAAGGGCATCCTGGATCGTATTCACCTGAACAATTACAATGTATTCACAAAACGTGCAAGTGTACCACTCAAAACGAAATTAGCGGCGGCATCTCAATACTGGTTTTTACAACAATATGAGACGCGTGTAAAAGATTTCCATAGTATCTAACAAAAAAAGAAGGCTGTAGGTGCTCCGTCAGTTAGCCGACAGAGCACCTACAGCCTTCTTTTTTTGTTAGATTTCTATTTTATTGTTAAGAACAAGCAACTTGAGAAATTCAAGACGGCGCACGATCTCTACGCGATCACTGCCACCGTTCTGATACCACTGACGTAACCAGAACAAAGATAAAATCTCGTCTGAGGTAAAGCCACGTTCGACTAATACATTTGTTTCCGCCGTAACATCTACGATAACTTCTGTTGTTAATTCAAGAGGTTGTGTCTTCATTATTATATCCTTCCGCCTGCGCCTAGAATAGGGAGGCGTTCCGCCACTTCCTGCAGCCCCTGTCCTGCGTATAACAATTCTTATTTCGTCTACGGTCTTTTTAGAAAGACTTCTTTCTGTAGTAAACGTTCGACTTAGTACATTTTCAAATATCAATTTTCTCTGCACTGGTTGGACGCGATAAATCGTGCCCCTACATCTCTCTATCTACCTATACCCTACATGCAAAGTGTACGCGAAACTGGCTGCAATTACTATGATGTTCATCACAGTTCATATGGAAATAGAATACCAATTTGTATCTTCTATCCGTTGAAGATACTCATATGAACTCTCTGATGCTATATACGTTTGACTTTCGTGAGTGGTTCCATTTGTTAACCCCCAATTTTATGAAAAATAGTGTAAATAAAGTGAAACAACATAATCTCTCAACAAATTTTAATCATGTCTCGAAGGAGTTCAGGTGTGTACAGGCGACATGTCGCCTGTACACACCTGAACTCCTTTTCGAGACATGATATTAGCTACGTACAACAATATTTACCAGGCGACCAGGAATGTAAATCACCTTTTGCACGGTAGCGTCACCAATAAATGGCGCAGCCTTGGCGTTGGTCAACGCTATTTTGCGTGCCTCGTCTTCACTAATGCTTGTGGGAACTTCGATACGCTCACGCACCTTCCCGTTGACCTGTATCACCAGTGTAAACGTGCTGTCCTGTGTCATTGCCTCATCATAGACGGGCCACTCCGTTGTGTGAATGCTCGTTGTATGGCCTGTCTGATGCCACAGTTCCTCAGTGATATGTGGTGCCATCGGTGCCAGCAGTTGCATCATTGTTTCCAGTGCCTTGCGATAAGCCGCAGTGCGTGCCACTGGCTCGTTTTGCTGCTTGACCAGCACGTTGTTTGCTTCCATCAGAGCCGCCAGTGCTGTGTTGAAGCGGAAATGGCTGATATCTTCTGTAACGCGTTTAATCGTCTTATGGCGCAGTTGCTCAATGGCTCTACTCTCGGCAGTCTCTTTTGTATCGCCATTGCCTTCAACCCAGCCCTCGCTGACGACGTTCCAGATGCGATTCAGGAAACGCCACACACCCTCCAGGTTCTCTGCTTTGAACGAGCCACCCGCGTCGAATGGGCCAATAAACATCATGTAACAGCGCACGGCATCAGCGCTGTACTTGGAAACATAGATGTCGGGAGCTTCAACGTTACCACGCGACTTCGACATTTTTTGACCGTCGGACCCCAGGATCATGCCTTGATGGAACAGTCGTGTAAACGGTTCGTCGAATGTCAGGTGTCCCATATCGCGCAGTGCCTTGGTGAAGAAACGCGAGTACAGCAGGTGCAGAATCGCATGTTCGATACCACCTGTATATTGATCGACGGGCAGCCAGTGCTTCATCGCTTCAGGACTCCACGCCTGTTCGCTATTATGCGCATCGGCATAGCGCAGGTAGTACCACGATGAGTCCATGAACGTGTCCATTGTATCGACTTCGCGTGTGGCAGGTCCACCACAGACAGGACATGTCGTATGCAGGAAATCTTCCTCGTAGCGCAGAGGCGACTCGCCCGTTGATTTGAACTGCACATGCTCTGGCAGGTGTACGGGCAGTGAGTCTTCGGGTACCGGCACCGTGCCATCCTTTGGACAATAAATGATTGGAATGGGCGCGCCCCAATATCTCTGACGACTGATCAGCCAGTCGCGCAGACGGTACGTGACCATGTGTTTCCCAATGCCTTGCTCGTCGATATGCTTTGTGATACGCTGAATAGCCTCACCAGCAGGTGTACCGTCGAAAGGACCGGAGTTGACCAGTACGCCCAGGTTCTCTTTCGCCTCTGTCCAGGTCGCAGGATCGCTTGGCTCCTCGCCCTCGGCGCGAATAACCTCACGAATCTCGATACCGAACTTACGCGCAAACTCAAAGTCGCGTTGGTCATGAGCAGGAACGCCCATGATCGCGCCCACGCCGTAACCCATCAGCACATAGTCGGCGATCCAGACCGGAATTTTCTCGCCATTCAGAGGATTGATGACATATCCACCTGTGAAAACGCCGGTTTTGTCTTTCTCGGTGCTCATGCGCTCGATTTCGGTCATCCGCTGTGCCTGTGCGACATAGGCAGTAACAGTTGCTTGCTGATCGGGTGTCGTGATCTTCTCGACCCACGGGTGTTCGGGTGCCAGCACGAAGAATGTTGCACCATAGATGGTATCAGGACGCGTTGTGAAGACTGGAATAGTCTCTTGTTTGCCGTCAATCTCGGTGCTAAAACGAATTTCCGCACCCTCGCTGCGCCCAATCCAGTTTTGTTGCATCGTGATGGTCTTTTCGGGCCATTCGATGTTTTTGAAGTGCAGCAGTTCTTCGGCATATGACGAGATTTTCAGCAGCCACTGGTCAATCTCTTTGCGAATAACAACGGTACCGCAGCGTTCGCAGGTGCCATTTGGCAGAACCTGCTCGTTTGCCAGCGTGGTGTTACAGTTGGGACACCAGTTGGCGGGTGCTTTTGTGCGATAGGCCAGGCCATGCTTATAGAATTGCAGGAACAGCCATTGTGTCCACTTGTAGTAGTCGGGCAGACAACTAACGATTTCACGCTGCCAATCCCAACGCGCACCCATTGCGCGCAGTTGTTTGCGCATGTTGTCGATATTGCTCAGTGTCCACTCACGGGCTTGAATACCACGCTTGATGGCGGCATTTTCCGCGGGCAGACCGAAGGCATCAAAGCCCATTGGTTGCATCACGTTATAGCCACGCATCGCCATAAAGCGTCCATACGTGTCGGCGGACGAGTAATGGTACCAGTGACCCATATGTAGATCACCTGAAGGATAGGGCAGCATGACCAGATTGTAAAACTTGGGTTTGTACGAGTTATCCGGCGCATGATAGATGTTTTCGGTCTCCCATTGCGCCTGCCATTTGCTCTCAATCTCTTTAGGATTGTACTTAGTGCGCGTAATCATAAACGTATTCTCCATAATCCGTCGCAAAGCGGCAGTAGGTAGCTATACAAGGGCACCCGCAAGGGGATGCCCCTCCCATATACAAATCTGCTCTCCATACGTCATCGTCGTATGGGAGGGCACCCGCAAGGGGATGCCCTTGTCACATTTGACCCACATAAGCACGTTTTACATCATAAGAAACAATAAATAAATAGCCAACAAAAAAAGCCTTTCATCCGCATAGGGACGAAAGACTCTTCCGTGGTTCCACCCTGATTCATACCATGCACATCAGGATAGGCGTGGTGGACCTGAGGAGGCTCGAACTCCTGACCTCATCCATGCCATGGATGCGCTCTACCAACTGCGCTACAGGCCCATTATAGAAAATGGTTATCCTGGTTTTGTGCGTGGTATGCACTCATTGTACGCTGTAACGGGCGTCCCGACACATGCTAGTCAACAGGCTTCACATATGTTGCTCACAGGCGAGTTCGGTTTTGTTCTCTACACATGTAGCCTTGCACCAAACGGCTATTCTCTGTTGTTATGTAGGAACGAGACGTACTACTCCTGCTCGTCGCGTTCTGTTCTGTACCTAGAATTATACCATACCTCTTTGCGATTTGCAAGGCATTTTACATGCTGAAACGCAAAAACGTAGTGATGATGTGCCAGATACGGGTGGAGATAAGGAGGCTCGAACTCCTGACCTCGGCAGTGCGATTGCCGCGCTCTACCAGCTGAGCTATATCCCCGTGAACAAGGCACATGATAGCATATCGGAACCATGTTGTAAAGGGCCTAATTAAAAGTAGTACAGGTATGCACCTTACTTTCTCCTGAGATACTGCACAATACTTCTCACCAATATAAATATACCTATGCACAGGATTGGGCTAAGAGAAACAATATTCATATCCTCACGTTTATGTTGAATACCTCTCATAGTTGCGCGTCTTCGCATCATTGATTGAACGAGTGGATTTGTTCGTCTTTTTATTGGTTTATGCAGTGGTCGTGGTGGTAGCATCTCATCGTCAACATCGTCCCATGGTAAGCGCGGTTGCGCGAGTGGACGAGTGCGACGCATCCGTGGCATGTTCAGTGGTTGTGGGGGTTTCGCAACTCTGACGGGAGGCTCGTCTGGATGAGGCGGTAATAACACATCGTCATCGGTAAACATAAATGTAGATGGCATATCAAGTGGCTGTACAGAAGGACGCATCTGTTTTATTTGAGGAGCAGAACGCTCGTTATCAGTAAGAAACACGAGGTTCACGCCTTCACCAACATTCATGCTTTTGATAGATGCTGCTGCTGATGACGACCTATGAGTAGAAGGTCGTGGACGCCGAGCTTTTTCTTGTTGTGGCTCATCAAATGTTTTCGAGACGCTAAAGCGTGCGCTGCGTGCTATTGAACGAAAATAAGTATTCGTGCTCACAATGTGAACTCTTATACCACGCCTACGTGTATAGGCGTGCAGCATACGCCAGGTTCCAAAAGCATGCATATGCTCGGCATCTATTGGCATAACAAGAATAACACGTCGGCTATGAGCATGTTCTAAGCGTGTACATATACTTGGCAAGTCATCTTCTGGGCTGACATACAGCGTTCGCTCATTATTCATATCTTTTTCCTATCTTGATAGAACAACATGTGCGTTGGTTGGCCCACTTTCCAGTATTATATAGTGTCTCGCATAATAACGCTAGATATGCGACAATGGAAACGGTAACTGTTGCAAAGTCATGATGAGTATGTGTTATTCACATGACAGGGGCAAGCCCTGTCACTACTATACACGAACTCTCGTGGTGAGCCACGTAGTGGTGCAGTCGTTGTATAGTAGTGACAGGGCTTGCCCCTGTCATGCTCCACTTTTGAACTACCTGCAATGGAAAGCGAGTTTGTATCTATGTCCACTACTACTCCTAGCCCACAAAATGCTTCAATAGAAGAGAAGGCGGTGGTTGAACCATCTAACCGTAGCTTTCAAGGCATCTGGCTAATTGTTCTTGTGCTGGTCGCGGGCGCGGCCTCGCTCTCGGTAGAGTTCGCGGCCTCGCGCTTGCTCGCACCCTACTTCGGTACTTCATTGTTTGTGTGGGCGAACCTGATTGGCCTCATTCTGCTCTATCTCACGATTGGTTATTATGCTGGTGGACGAATGGCCGACCGCTATCCTCGTCCGGTTGTCTTGTATAGCTTAACGGCGGTTGCGGCCTTGATGATAAGTCTCATTCCTGTTCTTTCGCGTCCCATTCTTAGCTGGTCACAATCAGCCTTTGCCACCTATTCTATCGGCGTCTTTTATGGTTCACTGGTCTCTGTCATCCTGTTGTTCGCCATTCCCATGATTCTGCTCGGTTGTGTCTCACCGTTCGCTATACGCTTGTGTACGGCGCAAGTTGTGCGCTCTGGTCGAACGGCTGGACAACTCTACGCCATCTCAACCATTGGGAGCATCTTTGGCACATTCTTTCCCGTGTTTGTCCTCATTCCCTATATCGGTACCTACATGACCTTTTTTACTACCGCCCTTGCGCTCCTTCTCGTCTCGTTGGTCGGCATACTCAGTACGCAGCGTGGAAACGGTGCGCGTGGAAATAAAAATGGGCTTGAGAATGGGATGCGCACAGTACCAAAGAGCACAAAGAAGAGCTTGTTTTCAATCCTTCTGCTCATTCCAATGGGTTTGACGCTTTTTGGCATTCAGGGACCAATCAAGCCACCAAGTGGAACTGGTGGTGGAGGTGTAATGGTCGCGGAAAAAGAGTCGGCCTACAACTACATTCAGGTTGTACGTGTGGGGGACGAGATGCAACTTGTGCTCAACGAAGGTCTAGCAGTTCACTCGATTTATAACCCCGACAGTGTGTTAACCACCGGTCCCTGGGACTATTTCATGGTCGCTCCCTATTTCAACAAGCCACCGTTTACGCCGCAACAGGTACACAAAGTTTGCATCATCGGTCTGGGTGCGGGTACAATTCCGCATGAGTTTACCAATGTCTATGGCCCTTCCGTCTCGATTGATGGTGTGGAGATTGATGGGGAGATTGTCAATCTAGGGCGTCAATACTTTGCTATGAATGAGCCAAACCTGCATGTCACGGTGCAAGATGGACGTTATTTTATGCAAACCACCTCACAGAAATACGATCTTGTCGGTATAGATGCCTATCAGCAGCCCTATATTCCCTTCCAGTTGACCACTAAAGAGTTCTTTCAAGAGGTCCAGGGTCATCTGACATCAAATGGTGTTGCGGTCATCAATGCTGGACACACTTCAAACGACTTTCGTTTAGTCAACGCGCTCTCGCAGACGATGCGCTCCGTCTTTTCCAATGTCTATATCATCAACACCGAACGCTTCTCCAATAGCATCATCATCGCCACGAACGCCCATACCGCTCTTGGCAACTTCCAGGCGAATACTCGTGCTATGACAAACGCTCCACTACAAAGCGTTATGAACACGAGCATTAACTATGGCAACATGCGTGAGGAACATACTGCCCGCGCAGTCTTCACTGATGATCGCGCTCCTGTAGAACAACTGATTGACTCGATTATCCTGAACGTCGCCGAAAATGGTAAAGAATAAATAAAGGTGTTGTGGGGGGGGGG
>CAZZVE010000030.1:0-20780 GCA_964657325.1 uncultured Ktedonobacterales bacterium | reverse complement strand
AACAGCGAATGAGGCACAACACCTTTATTTATAGATGAGAATATTTGCGACGCTCTAGCATCAGGATTGTAAGGCCGCCGATAAGCACACAGATACCATATGCGATACCCATGGCAAAGAGCGGGTAGCGGAAATTGATACTGTATAGTTGGCTAAAGCCGCTCGCTCCAACGAACGCTCCAACTAGACCAATTGCCCCATATACTCCCTGCACCTGTGCTCGCACATTGCTGGCAGACGATGCCGCCACATGTGCATCAATGGCAGGCTGTATAAACGCATACACGACGCCATGTAGTGTGAAGCCGACAATGACAACCAGCATGGTATTGGCGAATCCATACATTAGATAGAGCGGTACCTGCGCCAGTCCGAAGATAAGAATTAACCGCGAGCGGTAGCGTGTGCGATCCGCGATCTGCCCTCCAAATGCTGATAGAAGAACATTTGGAATGGCCCACATCACATAGGTGATGCCGATAAGCGTCACTGATGCACCAAGATGGTCATGTAACCAGAGCGGCATCAACGTTTGGTCAAAGCCTAAATACAGATAGTCACCAAAGGCAATCAGGTATGCAGCTATAAGTGGTAGTGTAAAGAGAGACGTATATGAGAATCGGAGTTTTGTTGTGGACGTTTGGGCAAGCTTTGGATTCGTACCGCGCACCATCACGAGCACAATACCAACGGCAACGACACGGAATACAACCGAGCCTATAAACGCAGCCGAGTAGCCAAACGCCGCTAAGAAGCCACCAATGCCTGGACCAAGTAAGAAACCTGCATTAAAGAACGCACCAAAGATGCCATACGCCTCGCCTTGCTTTTCGGCCGGTATCTCGTCGATAATCAAGGCGCGAGCAGCAGGTAACAGTGCGGCCGTGCCTATACCCTCTACAAAGCGTAGTATCACAAACGCAACTGGATCAGCAACCACCAGATATATTATAGAAAGGATAGCTTGCAGTATCAATCCAACCAGCATCACTTGTTTGCGCCCCCAACGATCCGCTAACCAGCCCACAGGATACTGAAAAAGAAAATTCGAGATCAGATAGGCCGAGGCCATCAAGCCGATAATTGTCAGCGACGCACCATGTGATTGTGCGTACAGCACTCGAACAGGTCCGACCATTCCAACGCCCGAATAGGCCGCACAAACCGCCAACGAGACCGCCAAAAGAGTACGACTCTGCCACAGTAACCCGTTCGTAAAAGGTGCATACCATTTTTGTACGTGTTTTTTTGGCTCTGGGGCGTGTTCAGCGCGGGACATGACGGCTTCTTTCGTGTGTTGTTGCTTGCTGCTGGTAATAGAAGGTAGGACGTTGTTACAGACTTTTATTGTATCTCTTCGCAAGAACGTGTTGCAAGTTCGTAGCAAAACGATATTAAAGATTTTTAAATTGTGTTAAAGCAATGTGAAAACTGCTTATATCCATTTGACACTCCTACTTTCTCTTGACATAATCCTCTCTTGTATCCTCCTTTGTTTTATGCGTTGTTTATTCTGTATGAGGAGTCTTTCCTATGTTGCTGATCGAAGTGGTGGTGCCTCTCTCTCTTGCTTGTGTCGTAGAGGCTACGTTTGTTCAATGCTGTGAAGAGACGAAAGATGAGTTTCTTGGTCGTAAAGAATACCGAGAGATTGGAGAAATGCTTCTCGTCGTTCGCCTCACTCAGGAGAGTAATTACTCCCTCCATATTCCGACGCTTACTAAAGCATTACGTCAACAGGCTATCTCGTCGTATCAGTTTATACAAGGTCATGTGGTGAAGCTTTCATCAGAAAATCTCTTTGAGCAAATGTGCAGTTTTCCACTTGCGATGGGGGACTCATGGATACCTTCTGCTCACGAATTACATACGGCATATCTGTATATGCCAAGGTTATTTTTAACAGGCGAGCAAACTGCGTGGTTTATCCGGCATGAAGATGTTGAGTGGGATTATATATAGCGAACGCGGCTAAAAAGTGACTGTCAATGCTCTTTCAAAAGAGCATTGACAGCCACTTTTTAGCCGCGTTACAACTTACTCCCATGCGCCTAGCTTGACGTAACCCTTTAACAGATCGCGGGCGATGATGAAATGCTGTATCTCGTCTGTGCCCTCGTAGATACGGGTCACACGCACGTCACGATACCAGCGTTCTATTGGCATTTCTTTGGTGTAGCCCATGCCACCGTGAATTTGCATCACGCGGTCAACGACCCGATTTACCATGTTGGAGCCGTAGAGTTTTGCCATACTTGCTTCGTGACGGTTATCGAGACCTTGATCGGCTTTCCATGCAGCATGGAAGGCAAGCCATTTTGTTGCTTGAATCTCTACCGCGGAATCCGCGATCATCCACTGAATGGCCTGACGATCAGCGATGGCCTGTCCAAAGGTGACGCGCTGCTTCGAGTAGTCAACCGCCATCTGAAGCAGACGCTCGGCTGTACCAACACAGCGCGAGGCGATAAGCCAGCGGCCCTGCCCAATCCACTTCATACCTAGCGAGAATCCGTGTCCAATCTCACCCAGGATATGATCTTCTGGTACGCGTACATTTTCAAAAAACAGTTCAGCAGGTGACCAACCGCCCATCGTAGGAATTGGACGCGAGGTCCAGCCCATTGAACGATCTACCAAAAAGCAGGTGACACCGCCATTTTGTGGTGGCTTTGTGCGGTCGGTTACGGCGAGAACCATCGCGAAATCGGCCTCATCGCCGCCTGTGATAAAGACCTTTTGTCCATTGAGAACCCAGGAGTCACCATCCTTGACCGCCGTTGTCTGAATCGCTGAGGGATCAGAACCGGCCCCCGGCTCGGTTAACGCGAAACATGATTTGCGTTCGCCTTCAATGGTAGGAATGAGATACTGTTTTTTCTGTTGCTCATTGCCATGATAGAGAATATTGTCGGCATTTCCACCGAAGGTGAAAGGAACAAGGGTGCGTCCCATCTCCATTGCAATGAGGGCAGTCATCACCGCTCCCAGGTCTGCACCGCCATACTCTTCAGGTGTGTTGATGCCCCAGAAGCCCAACTCTTTCGCCTTCTCCTGCAATGAGGCATACAGGTTAGGCTCAATCCCTGTGTGATATTTGCCCTCGCTCTGCATTACCTCGCTTTCAAGTGGCATCAGTTCGCGGTCAACGAAACGACGTACAGTTTGTTGCACCATTTTCTGTTCATCAGTCAGGGAAAAATCCAATGTCGGCCTCCTTCGTTGGCTAAAGTCGCTCCACTAAACGTTGTGAGCAAATCAATGTATGAATTGTAGCACATGTACTCGTCGTTCTGTTTGAGCAGGGGTATCGCGCTGTTGGGGGCACGCGCCCAACAGCGCGATACCCCTGCTCAAACAGAACCCTACCCCCTATCTTCAAGGAAAACTTTTAGCGAATTTTTAATAGCTTTACAATAATTATTTGCTATACTACGTCGAATGTTATGTCGATATGCAGGGAGGCAAAAGACGTAGTTATGAGGATATGTGTGCTGGACGAGGTCACGTCAGTGGAGGATTTGTTGTGTGTCACCTTACAATTACGGCGTCATCAACCCGCTACCTATAAAACACCTTTTGCATGCTTGGAAGCGTTAAGACTTTCAACACGATGCCGTTGTAAACAAAAATTTGAGCTTTTGATTATTGGAGACCATCCCCAAACGAGCTTTTCGTGGCGGCAGGTTATAGAGCAGGCACGTACCATTATTCCCAATATTCCGGTACTGCTCATCTCGAATAATGGCTACTATGAAATACTCATTCTTGAACATCAAGTACAGCATTTACGAGTTCTTGATGAACCATTTCGTCTCAAGGACTTCTACTCCATTATTGACATGTTTGATGCATAAGAAGCCATTGTGCGTTTCACCCCTTTTCTTGTTAAAAATGCACAGAGAGGAGAACAGAGTGGCAATGATGCATCATCGCCACTCTGTTCTCCTCTCTGTGATATACTAAGCTTATTTCCGTGTACATCCCTGTTCAGAAAGGAACATGTAACATACATGAGCGATGACCAACAGATTCAACAGAATCTTCCCCCAAACTATTTTTATCACAAACTGCCCAACGGCATTGAGTTGATTGGGCAGTATATGCCAAGCCTTAGCTCGATCACCTTTGGTTTTCAGCTTGAGGCAGCAGTTGTGCATGAGCCGGAAGACAAGCAGGGACTTGCACACCTCTTTGAATACATGCTGTTTCAAGGCACGAAAAAACGCGATGCACGTGCTCTCAACGAAGCTTTCGAGTCGCTCGGTGCGCGTAAAGGGGCGGGAACAGGCATGGAGACCACGCAGGTGTGGTCACAAATTGTCAACACCAAGTTTGATGCCACACTTGACCTGATTCATGAATTGCTGCTCACTCCCACGTTTCCGAGGAGCGAGTTAGACCAGACGCGCAACATCATTTTACAGGAAATCCGTCGCCGCGATGATGAGCCAATGAGCCGTATCTTCGATATCGTGCGTGCCAACTTTTATAAGGGAACACCGCTCGCACGACTGGCATCTGGTACAGATGAAAGTGTACGTACATTGCAGCGCAAGGATTTACAGGATTTCTGGCAGGATCGTTACAAGCCAGATAACACGCTTTTCTCTATAGCTGGCAAATTTGATTGGAACCATGTTGTAGGGCGTATGCAGGACTTGTTTGGTAGCTGGGAAGGGCAGGTTGCACTCTCGTCAATACAGGAGCCACATCCCACAACGAGTGTGTCGTTAGAGTATCAAGAGGGTCAGCAGGAACACCTTGGCATGATGTTCCCGTTCCCCAATTATACCGATCCCGACTATTATGCAGGCATGATTATCAGCGAGATACTTGGTGGCAATATGGCCTCGCGTCTCTTCGTCGAGGTACGTGAGAAGCGCGGATTGGTCTACGGTGTCTCCGCGAGCCTTGCTGGAAACAAGCATATTGGGGCCATGCGTATCTACGCTGGCACCACGCCGGAACAAGGCCATGAGTGTCTTGAGGTGATCATCAACGAACTGCGCAAACTAGAGCAAGATGGTATCACCGCCGACGAACTGGAACGTGCCAAAGTGCAACTCAAGAGCGAGACTATTATGCGTAGTGAAGGTTCTGGTGCACGTATGGGCGCGATCACCCGCTCCTGGTGGTACGAGCGCAAAATCAAGACGGTTCAGGAGATCAAAGAAGCCATTGACTCGGTGACGCAAGAACAAGTCTTGAGTGTCCTGCATCGCTACTCACCACTCAACCCGCTCACCATTGCCGCCATTGGTCCATTGGAGCGCGACGCACTCGTGGGCAATACGTTATAGTTTACCATAGTCTCATCAGGCTACATGACAGGGCTTGCCCCTGTCATGCTCCTTAACCTACATGGTAAGCTTGTTTATCATTTACCAGCCGCGAAGTTTATCAACCAGTGCCCTTGTCCCCAGGAAGTACTGATCGCATAACAGCCCGCGCTGGGAAGGTACAGCGAGATATCCCAGGTACCTATATTTGGCGCAATGCTCGCACCTAAAAACCCCATTGGATGCTTTGGATCGATAAAGAGACGTGGGCTATCTAACTTCGTGTACGGATTGTTAAAGAGCGGTGTAGCAGCACCATAAATATTGAAAGCGGTCAAGTTAATTGTAGTAAGGTACTTATATCTACCTGCTATCTGTAAATGGACAACCCAGCCCTTCCAGCCTTTTGTCGTTTTGAGGACGAGCGTTGGCAGATGTACCATTGCTGTTTCAGCGTCTATACCTGACAGCCATACGGGAAAGTTGCCGACCTGCCTGCCTTGTCCAAGCATTGTACCCGTTGGACAATATTGAGGCATAGCTTGTGCCGCGATAACAACTGCGTTATTAGGTCCTGCTGACACATGGTTAGTCTCCGTCCTATTGGGAGGCGTATCATTGTAGGTGAAATGCGTCGTCGGTGCGGTTTGTGGCGATGTTGACGAAAGCGGAAAGAGGTTGAACGGTATATGTCCAAATAAAGAGATACCAACAAGAAGCACAACCAGGAGTAGCAACACAAGACTAGTTAATAGACGCTTGTGCGATGTACGTTGCCATGCATCTTTCCCAAGAGTTACAAGACGCACTTCTAACAGGTCTGGTTCTGCGTTGGCGGCGAGTACATCATCAGGCACATACGTGATGCGAATATCAAAATCGCCCTCGTCATTCTCCTCTTCTATTAGAGAATGTGGTACCACTTTGATGCCAAGACGTTTGAAAATGCGCTGTCCGAACGTTACTAGAGAGTATGAAGACTCCTCATCTGACTCAAGATCACTATAAAGTACTCGTTCATCATCGAACGGAGTTGTGTGCGAATTTCTATCATTCGCGTACATCGAAGTCCCCTATCGTGTATCAAACTGTTTGCATGTATCATCATACGTTTTTTTATCTGTTTCGTCCAGAGTGTACTTGACTATCGCTCTCTTTTCTCTTATACTCAATATATGAGTATTCAAATGGTGAGTATCTGTGTTTGCTGAATAATATACGCGCTTCATCGTCTCGGCAGACACAGTACTAGTGCTCAAGTGCAGCGAGCCTCATCCTAGAATACTCTATTTTCGTGTGTTTTACAGGTGCAGTTCGGGCAAATGTGCTACGATGTGCTCTGTTCCTGTACTATAAGCTGCCTCGAATTGATTCCAAGTATCTTCTCCACCTATATGATAGACAGTGACACCTGCTATTTTGATGGGTAGAGGCGAGTCTCCAACAAAGAGAATGCTTACAGCGTGCCCACTCTGACGTACCCGTGCAAGTGTATCTATCAGGCGGTCACTAATTGTGGTGGTGATGACGACAACTGTAGCACCGGATGGCAAATGTGTGCGTTCGGCCTGCAATACATCTTCGATGTTGGTCCCAAAGTAGGGCTGTACTCGTGCCAGTACCTCCATGATGCGTTGACGTTGCGTTTCGTTGCTCGATGCAGCAATATGGATACGACGCTTTTTACGTAGCGTTTCTATCGTAGCCTCTACACGCTCGCTTTTATCGTGTGCTACTTCTCCTGATTCATCTACGTCATTGGTAAGAGGGAGTGGTTCATCTGGCAGATAGAGACTACCATTGGCATATAGGCCGACCGCGTAGTTCTGGTTCATCGCCCAATCCGTAAGCGAAGCAGCGGCACAGATTGAGAGTTCTTGCAGTTCAGGCTGAATACCATAATAGTTGTCGTGTCGTGCGGCTGTATTAAGAAACAGGACAATTGTATACGTTGTGCTTGCTTCATACACCTTGCTTTGCATCTGAAGCGTACGCGCAGTAGCCTTCCAATTGACGCGTCGTAGACTATCGCCATACACATAATCACGCACACCCACGACACGTGCCGGGTCTTCTAGCAGACGACGTGGAGCACGTCGTTCTCCAAATGGATGGCGTGCTGGTAAACCAAAGTTTGTGATAGGCACAATTAACGGATAGACAAGTACAAACTGATAGGTGAGTAACTCTGCTTCACGTGTAACAAAACCAAATACATCGCCACTGCGCAACTTTGTTGGTCCAAAGGTATGCACTCCACGTGTGTTACAGCGTATCGTGTAACGGCGCGTTACGCGGTCATACCAGCGCAGACTAAAGAGGCAATTCAGTGTGAAGCTGTTACCGCCTCCGCTTGAGCGTACCGTTTGATCCTGAATATCCAATGCCTTTGGAATCACATCCTCTGTTTCCAGCCAGGGAAGGGGGAGTATCTTCGTGTTTTCTAACACGAGAGAGAGCATAATTTCTTCACCGAAGAGGACACGCTTCGCGCTCAGCGTTCGTTGATAGGATACATTGCGCAAGCAGTACAGCGACCAGATGTCTATCATCGCGAGAATAAGTGTGAGCAGAAGGCCCACAACAACAAAAAGTGGCTGCCGAAAAAGAATACCCAGTATGAGTAGCCCAACGCCCAGGTAATACCAACGTCTACTAAGCGTGCGGTCCTCTCGGCTTTCCGTGTCTTGCTGTATCTCAAACACGTTCTTTATGCGCGGTGGCGGACGAAGAACTCGGTTCATACCTGGAATAGCCGCCCGTTTTTGAAATTCTGGCCCTCGATAATGAGTACTCATGACTCAACTGGCACCGCGACGCTACGCAATACGTCGTCAATAATCTGTTCCATGACATCGCCATGCATCCGGGATTGACTGGTGGCAATCATGCGATGCGCGAGAATAACATGTGCAAGCTGTTTTACATCGTCAGGAATGGCATAGTTTCTTCCATGAATTGCCGCGTAAGCCTGTGTCGCACGGTAAAGCGCGAGTGTACCACGGGGACTTACGCCAAGTTCAACCGCGTTATGTATGCGTGTCGCACGCACAAGTTCAACAATATAGCTCTCCACTCCAGGTTCTATATGAATGCCACGAATACTCTTTTGCAGTTCTTGTAGTGTCGCAGCATCCAGAACAGGTTGAAGGTCTTGTAGAGGTTGTTGCTCTTTGAAACGCTGTAGAATCAGGCGTTCTTCTGACTGGCTAGGGTAGTCCAGGCGCAAGCGCATCAAGAAGCGGTCAAGTTGTGCCTCAGGTAGTGGAAATGTGCCCTCTAGCTCAACTGGATTCTGTGTGGCGATGACGATAAAGGGACGTGGCAGAGCTATTGTCTCACGCTCAATGGTAATTTGTCGCTCTTCCATCGCTTCAAGCAGCGCGGATTGTGTTCGTGGTGTGGCTCGATTAATCTCATCAGCAAGCACAATTTGTGCAAGGAGAGGGCCGGGGCGAAATTCAAATTCGCCGTGTTTTTGGTTATAGAAGGTGATACCTGTAATATCAGAGGGTAGAAGATCAGGCGTGAATTGAATACGTTGAAAGGAGCAGCCGAGCGATTTCGCCAATGCTTTTGCTAACGTCGTTTTGCCTATACCAGGAACATCTTCAAAGAGGACGTGCCCTTCGCACAGGAGCGCAACCATCAGCAGGTCTATCACCTCTTCTTTGCCAATAATCACGCGTCCGGTATTATGACGAATAGCACGCGTGGCCTCCTGAATCTTGCGTATCTCATCAGTTTGGAGCATAGAATAATCCTTGCCTTTGTAGAAAGAAATAAGAAGAGCGTGAACATAGTATAGAGTATGAGAATATACGTGTGCAATAGGTAGAATATCACATTACACAGACAAAAAACGCTGTAGGGGTCTCATTCATTACACTCGCGGCGATCCGCAATTTCGGGGGGATATTGAAATGCTTTTCACGTACCCTAACATTTGTATGATGCTAACAGAGTGTAGTGAATGAGACCCCTACCAGACCGTCAAACGGAATGATGAAGGCAGCGGGTGCCCTGGTTTTGGCGACAAATCAGCTTTGACAAACCCCTACAGTTGTGCGTTGAGAACTGTTATGCTCGTATCGAGCACAGTTTCTATGGGAAGATTCTCTAGCTCAGGCTTATACAATACATGTACACGTGGTCCAATTGGTTTCCATATTGTAGGGCTACTTGGTCCAAACAGTACAACGGTTGGTATGCCTAGCATTGCTGCGAGATGTGTAATGCCAGAGTCATTGCCGAGATAGGCTTTGTAGTGTCGCAACTGGTCCGCAATTTCAACAAGGGGAGCGTTCACAATTGTTTTAAGTAGCGAGGGAGTGGGTGGAGTTCCAATGAGTTGTAGCAGTGTGGCGAGGCGTTCGGTATCCGCAGGTCCTGCTACTAGGAGAATGGGGATGCTCTGTTGCCACAATGCGGTGATAACTCCTGCGAAATGCGTAACGGGCCAGCATTTTGTGGTGCCTCCACTGCCAGGATGAAGCACAATACCTTGAGCATCGTTCAACGGGCCAGAGGAAAATGGTTGGAAGCGTTCCTGCTCGCTGAGCACCACGCCTAAAGTATCTGCTAGATACGTCACTGTATGTAATCCACTTGTTTCTGCAGGACGACCAGGGGCAATTATCACATCTTGAATGCCAATAGCATGAAGATTGCGTTGAACAATCTCATCGGGGTCGTGTAACCAACAAATAGCGCGATCCATATGCTTTACAATATCCCTCAGAAATGTAGAGCGAATACCACCCTCCGAAAATAGTTGACTCCACTCGATGGCTCCATAGTCAAAAACGACATCGGCAAGCCCAAGCGTGTGCGCGAGAGGTAAAACAGCAGGATTGCTCACAAACGTGATGTGTGTATGCTCATTGCGTTTCTTGAGTCCGCGTAAGAGAGGAAAGGTGAGCAGAGTATCGCCGATTGCGCCAGGACGAAGAATGAGGACATGTGTAATCATATGCACTCATGTAACCTACTTGCGAGCCAGGAAAAGAATTTCGACGACAATCACAGCCGCGAGAATAATGAGACCAGTAAAGATATTCCAACTGTGCAAGGACAATAATATAAGGTTGAGAATAACCGCGAGTGATAAAAGGAGTGCCTGACGTACTGCATGACTAACTGTCGCACGGTAGATATGCGACGTGATCAAACGGAGGCCAATACCATAGGTAATAGGCGTAAGTGTACATGTCAGTGCTATCCCTAATAGTAGGAATAGTAGCGCAAACGCTACGATACCCGTTGGAGCCACAAAACGCGTGAAGAGCGCGACCGCGATCCATGCCAAGAGTGCGACAACTGCCGATGAGTAAAGTGCGACTCGACCTGTCATATATACCTCTATCTATATGCAAGGGTTACAAGGGCATCTGCAAGGGGATGCCCTTACCCCTGAAGCACAACTATCTCAATAAGTTAAATGGTTTGTTGCCGTTGAGTGGAGCTTCGCTCCGCTTCTTACTCTCTTGAGTCTCACTACTGAAGTAAGTACGCCACATATCGGGGGCGTCCTTGCTCTCGCCGCCATGTGGCGTATGACGAGTGCGCACGCGGCAGATTACAGGTGTATTAACACCGGCACCCGCGACAATCACCTGTCCTTTAGAGAGTGCGGGTAGATTATTTAGTAAGTCACGTCCAACACCTTCAATGGCTGACGCGACACTCTTCTGGTCGATTTCGTTGACTATGCGCATAATACATTGCGTCTGACACTGGCTCAACACGTCGGCGTCCAACTTGCCGGGGCGCTGGCTAATCAGACCAACACCGATACCAAACTTACGACCTTCAGCAAGTACCTGTTTGAGAATGGAGGTTGAGACAACATCAGTCCCACTCGGCGCGAAGTGATGCGCTTCTTCAAGCAGAATGAAGACGGGATAGGGTAAGTACGTCTCGCCCGAATGTACCTTGCCGCGCTCGGTATCCATACGGGCTGTATTGAGTCGGCGTAGCAGAGTTGCTACGATCACCTGTTGATCGCGTTCATCTACATCGTTTAGCTGTAGCACCGTGCATTGTCCCGGCTTGAAGATTTCGGGTAAGTCGAGATGTTGTGTATCATCGAAGGTGAAGCTATTCTCAAAGCGTTGCTCGACACGCCAGTTGAGCGCGTGAACGGTGCTTGAGTCATCGGCTCCCTCATTCTCCTCATCATCCTTTTGCTTTGAGACAGCTTTGATGGAT
Source organism: uncultured Ktedonobacterales bacterium (assembly GCA_964657325.1). Classification (GTDB taxonomy): domain Bacteria; phylum Chloroflexota; class Ktedonobacteria; order Ktedonobacterales; family Ktedonobacteraceae; genus JBBQVS01. The sequence continues at coordinate 9,288 of CAZZVE010000030.1, read as the reverse complement.
TGTTTGAGATCGGCGACTCCCCACGGTGTACCTTTCTTCCGTTCCTTCACATGGCGCATAGCACGACTGAGCAAGTACTGTTGTTTCTCGGTCATTTCCGTGAGCAAGTGGCGCATATCGCCCATGTTGAGCGACGAGATACGTACCTTGACCTCTTCCGGCTTGTATACCTTGACCTGTGCTTGATAGCCACTACTGCGTCCTTCGGCTGGTTCTTGAAAGTGGGGCGAGTTCATGATGCGATCTAATGTCCCATATTCGCCGTGTGGGTCAACGATGAGGACACAGGCTTTGTTATGCGGCTGCATCAACTCTTCGATCACGACACTCGCAAGATAACTTTTACCAGCACCCGTACTGGCGATAATCGCAAGATGTGTACTGACAACATCCTTCACTGAAAGTACAACAGGAACCGCGCCAACTGAACGCGTGAGCAGAGAGCCAATTGTTGCTGAACCATTCTGCTTGTCCTGTTTGCGGCTCAGTACTTCGGCAAGCATGATATTGTCAGCAAGAAATATTTGTTTACCCGACTGTGGTGGAATCCAGGGATTGATAAACGAGCCTGTCGTATAGTCATAATAGCCCATGATGGCAACATGCAGTTCAAATAGTTCGTTTGTGTGCGAGTTATAGCCCACCATTGCCGCTACCTGACTGGGTGCGATCTCCGGTTCGCCGAGAAATGTATCGGGATAGAGCTGTAGCGGCACACGTTTCAGGATGCGTCCAAGTACACGGCGTAAAGGCGTATGCCCATTCAGTCCTGTTTGCTCTGGGTCCGGCAATTCATAATACACATACTCACCGTTTTTAAGTTGCTGCTCATCGTCACGTGAGACAAAGGTATACTCATGAATAGTTTCCCCAGGCCCTTTTGTGATGCCCACAGGCTTGCGAACGGGAACGGGATGTGTGACAGGTTGTGTAACGTGGGATTGTTGCATGATAAAAATAAACCCTTCTTTTATCCCGTTGTCTCCACCTTAAGTCGCCAGGCGAAGTTGCGTTTAACAATTGAGAGTAGCGCGAGATTTTGTGGAAATAGACGCTCTAACTGGTCAATAATGCGGAGTGTTACCATTGGGAGGAGGCTATTGCGCTGTGAGATGATGTGCGGTAGGTAGCCCATGTGCAGGTAGGCATCCTCTCGATAGGGCTGACTCGTCTCACCAGGCCCTGCTGGATCATTGAAAAAGTGAAAGGCACGTACATCTTCATCGGTCATCGTTTCGATCTCGCTATCGAGTTCTAATGATAACAGAGGGACGCCATGTGTTGTGGAGAGGTATTCAGGCGTTTCGCCGCGTAGTGTACGTTGCTCGATCATGCCTAAAATCATAACATAGGTAAGAATAGCTTTTTCAGAAATATAATCGGGCGAAAAGAGTTCAACCTGAGTCTCATTCGAGAGCCGTGGACCAAGTGAGCCAAACGCGGGATTTTGCAGAATAGTATCATAAATAACGCCGACCGCATAGGTTGTTGGGTCTTTGTTCTCATTTGTAAATGCATAAAGATCGTAGTCAGCTTCAGGAGGACGCAAGGCGACCCGTACAAAGCGTCCAAAGGCATAATCGGCTGGCCCAGGTTTTTCTTGTACCTCATGTGTTCCATAAATTTGGCACACATAGTTGATATGTGAATCCGACTTCACAATCTTTCCAATGATCATTGTGACAACCTCTCCAAGGTATAAAGTATACCTGCTCTCTCGTCGGCGTATTCTTTTTATTATGTCTATTTGCGGAAATACGTTAGTCCGTCGTAGAAAACAACATGAGAATAATGTATGTTGGCGGAATTATAACATAAGCAAGAGAAAATGCGAACTGTAGGGACCGACTGTGCAGGTTAACCCATGAAAATGGGAAGACAATTGAAAACGGGTTGGGTGTGCTAAAGCAGACCCGTACAGGAGTGACGATGGTTCGTGGGAGGGGAAAGTCTTGTATGGGTCTGCTTTAGCACATCCTCTTCAGTTAACGCGCAGCATCGGTCCCCACAAGCAACATCTTGTTTTATTAACAAACATCGGTCCCGACAAGTTGCTGTCTAGTTGCACTTGCTTGTATAGCATCAAAAAGATATTATACTCTGGTCGAGAAATTCCTAGTTTATCCCATGAACTATGAAAGTTCATTTCTTCCCAAGTTTGTGCTTATGGAGGAGTGTCTTATATGTCTACATTGGACCCGTCGCAAGAGCGTGCAGGCGAAAAAGTACCACGCCGCCCACCGGAGGTGGATGCATATGTGGACCATTTTCTCTCACTTGTTTGTGACACCAGTCGCCGTTATATTCTTGAACTACTTTCTGCACCAGATGCAAACGGTGATGCTGTCTTGCCAGAGCGACGTTCGGGTGATATCGCGCGAGCAATAGGACTTTCAGCCGCGACAACATCTGAGCATTTACGCCAACTTGCTGAGGCGGGACTGGTCACATCACGTCGTGAAGGCAACATCGTCTACTATCAATTGTGTAACCACCTCCTGGTCAAAGCATTTCAAGACCTGCTAGATGCCCTGGATGGTCATTTTTCCCTGCACTCTAAAGATAACTAGAAAGAGACAAGACGTTATCTGCAAAAAGAGTTGTTGCCAATAGAGTTCAAGCTAAAAAATGTTCGATGGTTTGTAGAAACTCATCCAAATCAAGCGGCTTGTTCATGCCTTTGATATTGCGTTTTTTTAGCTCTTTGATTGGCAATTGTGCGCTTATCATGAGTGTCGGAACCTGTTCAAAGTCCGCATTCGCGTGTAATGCGTCATATAATTCAAGGCCATTCATACGTGGCAATTGATAATCAAGAATGAAAAGATTCGGTTTGATGCCTTTGACCGTGTTGAGTGCCTCATCTCCGCTTTGTACTAGAATAGCTAAGAAGGGTGTTTCCTGCATAATAGCCTGTACCAGCACCTCACCAATATAGATGTCATCTTCTACCACTAGTATTGTCTTGACTTGAGCATGAGCTTCCTTGCTTATTTGCTCACTACTTTGCGTCATACACTTACTCCAAATTTTCTATAATATTTACCTCATCATTTTCGGCAGTAAACGAAATTGCTATACGCACTATATCACGTCTTCACCAGTAGGGGAAGTTACAAAGATAATACGTATTTATTGCTAGAGATGTAGCATAATATGCTATCATTCTCATACTTGGATATAATAGCAGCATCTGTATACACGGGAGGGGAGATAACAAGAAACTCTTCCAGGCTCAAATTGAAACATTGGATGATATGAGTTATACTGAATTGAGAGGTTGTAAGAGTGCCTTTTCCACAACCTAAAGTACCCGTGGCTGCATAGCTGTAACTTACAGTTAAAAAGAAAGACGATGGGAAACTCCAACACCCTATGGTTGGAGTTTTTCCATTTAGAGTAAGAAATCGAGAAGCTTAATGACAAATATACACACTAATTCGCTTCCTGACTTGGATGACATGCTACAATCGCTTCTGCTTGTTGAAGAGGGTGAGCATGAGTTTGAGGATGGCGTGGATGTAAAAGAACTGCGCCACCTCTTTTTTCCGGTGACGCGCCATAATATCTATTTCAATCACGCATCGAGTGGTCCACTGCCGAGTCCCGTTGCCCGTTCGATACACGAATATGTAGACGACTACCGCGATTTTGGCGGCATTCACAAAGCACGGTGGGAGGAGTATGAGCGGGGTGCGCATCGTCGCCTTGCTTCTCTCATTCACGCACGGGCGGAGCAGATAGCACTTACCGCCAGTACAGGCGATAGCCTTACGCATATCGCACAAGGCATGCAGTGGCAAGAGGGCGATACCATTATCAGTGCCGAAGGCGAGTTTCCCACAAACATCTATCCCTGGCTTAATCTACAAACACAAGGTGTCAAATTGCATATTGTTCCAATGCGTGATGCTCGTATTATGCCAGAGGATGTTTTCGCGGCTATCGACGAACATACGAAGCTAGTTAGTCTAAGTCTCGTTGAGTTCGCAACAGGATACCGCAACGATATCGCTGCCATTGCAGCTTACTGTCATGAACGTGGTATTCTCTGTGGTATTGACGCAATGCAAGCACTCGGTGCGGTGGATATAGATGTAGAGGCACTTGGTGTAGATTTTATGGCAGCGGCAGCCCATAAATGGTTGCTGGGTCCACAGATGTGCGGTATTCTTTACGTTGCTGACTCTTTGCTTACAAAACTGGATACGCCGCGTCGTGGCTGGTTTAGTGTTGAGCAACCCTTTGACTTCTTCAATCATGCTCAACCATTTAAAACGGGTGCGGGCCGTTTCGAGTCGAGCAAGCCAAATAGCCTCGCGATTATCGGCGTCGATGCCGCGCTCGGCGTATTCGAGAGCATTGATGGCGGCATGCAAGCGGTAGAGGCACGCATTCTCGGCATAACGCAACACGTAATCGCAGGTCTGGAGCGTCTTGGCTATCCCGTTGTTTCTCCACAAGAACAAAGTGAACGGTCGGGTATCGTTTGTTTTCGTACTCATCCAGAGCAACAAGAGCAGACGGTAGAACAGATTGTAGATATGCTGGCAAATCGTCGTATCTATGTTGCGGCTCGTGGCGATGTAGTGCGCGTCTCGCCACACTTCTACAACACGCCCGCAGAAATAGATGTGCTTCTCGAAACGCTGGAAGAGATATACACATAACCTTCTGCTTATGTATATAATCACATCCTCTTACTCATAAGCGTAGCTTTCTTGTGTATAAGCATGGTATCCTTGCTACAGAGCATACCGGAAGTATAAAATCCTCTGTTTACACATTAGTCTAGCTTTATACCATGAAAGGAACGCACATCATGACAAACGGTCAACATTCTATAGACCCTACAACGCAGTGGGAGACCAATTCGCGCTGGCAGGGCATCAAACGTCCCTATACTGCGGAAGACGTTCGTCGCCTACAAGGTTCAGTGCAGATCGAGTATACGCTGGCACGACTCGGTGCGGAACGTCTATGGGATTTGTTACATAAAGAGCCGTATGTCGCAGCGTTAGGCGCGTTGACCGGAAATCAAGCTGTGCAACAAGTCAAGGCTGGCCTACAGGCAATTTATCTAAGCGGCTGGCAGGTAGCCGCAGATGCTAATCTTGCAGGTCAAATGTATCCTGACCAGAGCTTGTATCCCGCTAATAGTGTGCCTAGCGTGGTCAAACGCATCAATCAGGCATTGCAACGTGCCGACCAGATTCAGACTGCTGAGGGCAAAGGCAATACCTACTGGTATGCGCCAATTGTGGCAGATGCCGAAGCAGGCTTTGGTGGTCCACTCAATGTATTCGAGATGATGAAGGCGATGATTGAGGCGGGAGCCGCAGGCGTCCATTTTGAGGACCAACTTTCCTCTGAGAAAAAATGTGGACATATGGGTGGCAAGGTCCTTATTCCAACACAATCCGCGATTAAACATCTTGTGTCGGCACGGCTCGCGGCAGATACGATGGGGACACCAACGATTATTGTCGCACGAACTGATGCCAATGGTGCAAACCTTATTACAAGCGATATTGACTCAACCGATCACCGTTTTCTAACGGGTGAGCGTACGGCAGAGGGCTTTTTCCGCACACGTCAAGGTATCGAAGCCGCTATCGCACGCGGTATCTCCTATGCACCCTATTGTGATCTAATTTGGTGCGAGACCTCCGAACCAAATCTGCAAGAGGCGCAACGTTTCGCGGACCAGGTACATGAGCAGTTCCCAGGTAAATTACTGGCTTACAATTGCTCGCCATCGTTCAATTGGCGCAAGAAGCTTGACGAGGAAACCATCGCGCACTTCCAGCAGACGCTTGCCAAGATGGGTTACGCCTTCCAATTCATCACGCTCGCGGGCTTTCATGCGCTGAACTACAGTATGTTCGACCTGGCACTCGGCTACAAACAGCATGGTATGACCGCTTACTCGAAACTGCAACAGGCCGAATTTGGCATGGAAGAGCGAGGGTATACCGCGACCAAACACCAACGCGAGGTGGGTACAGGCTACTTTGACGAGGTAGCGCAGGTTATCTCTGGTGGCACATCTTCAACCACAGCCCTCGCGGGTTCAACCGAGGAAGAGCAGTTTCACTAGGTTCTGAAATGGTATCTGCTAACGGGTTGTGACAACCAATGATGAGATCTACGGTAGGGGCACAATTCATTGCGCCCAAAGATGGGTTGGGGGTCACGTGGAGGTAAGGGATCGTTGCCGACGCATTACCCCACCACCCCCATCTTCGGGCGCAATGAATTGTGCCCCTACCGCAAATTTTTGGCATCTTCAAAATATGAGATAATAGCAACAAACGGGATAGATGTCCCTTTTTCATTGTCGAAAGGAACTTTTGTTATGACAAGTCCAACACAGTATGCACAGGGAATTGAGATTTCGGCAGAAGTGACGCCCGAATTTGCGGAGATATTGACGCCGGAGGCGATGAGTTTTGTAGCAACACTGGCACGCACATTCGAGGCAAGACGTGAAGAATTACTTGCAAAACGTGAGCAACGTCAAGCCGAACTTGATGCAGGCAAGAAGCCGGACTTCCTGGCGGAAACAGCCCATATTCGGCAAGGCACATGGACCGTTGCACCGATACCAGCCGATTTGCAGGACCGCCGTGTCGAGATCACGGGTCCGGTCGAGCGTAAGATGGTCATCAATGCGCTCAATTCGGGCGCGAAAATGTTTATGGCAGACTTTGAAGACTCACATGCACCGACATGGGATGCTACTATTCAAGGCCAAATTAATTTGCGTGACGCGATAGAAGGCACCATTACATTCAGCAGTCCAGAGGGAAAGGCGTATAAACTTAATGACAAGGTAGCAACACTCCTGGTACGTCCACGTGGCTGGCACCTCAATGAGAAACACGTCCTCATCGACGGAAAACCAGTCTCTGGCGGTATCTTTGACTTTGGGCTGTATTTTTTCCATAACGCGAAACGTTTGTTGGCGAAGGGAAGTGGTCCCTATTTCTACCTGCCTAAGCTAGAGGGACATCTTGAGGCCCGTTTGTGGAATGATATCTTTGTGTTAGCACAGCAGCAACTTGGTATTCCTAACGGTACCATTCGTGCAACGGTCCTGGTTGAAACCATTTTGGCTACGTTTGAGATGGATGAAATTCTGTATGAGTTGCGCGACCATTCGGCTGGCTTGAATTGTGGACGCTGGGACTACATTTTCAGTGCCATCAAAAAATTTCATCAAGACCCCAACTATATTCTGCCCGACCGCTCACAGGTCACGATGACGGTTCCCTTTATGCGTTCCTACTCGCTGCTCTTAATTCAGACATGCCATAAACGCAACATTCACGCGATGGGTGGTATGGCGGCACAGATTCCGATAAAGAACGATGCAAAGGCGAACGAGGAGGCTCTGGCGCGTGTGCGAGCCGACAAGCACCGCGAAGCTACGGATGGACATGATGGTACATGGGTAGCGCATCCTGGTCTGGTAGCAATAGCGATGGAAGAGTTCGACGCTGTGATGAAGGGACCAAACCAGATTGACCGCAAGCGAGAGGATGTACATGTTACTGCCGCCGACTTGATTGCGGTGCCTGAGGGAACGATTACTGAGGCTGGTTTACGCAATAATATCAGTGTGAGCTTACAATATATGGAGTCGTGGTTACGTGGCAATGGTTGTGTGCCGATCTTCAATTTGATGGAAGATGCAGCAACAACTGAGATTGCGCGTTCACAAATCTGGCAGTGGCTACATAATTCCAAAGCGGCACTTGATGATGGACGCAAAATCACGGCAGACCTGTTTCATCAGTTGATGACGGAGGAACTAGACAAGATTAAAATAGCTATCGGCGAACAGGAGTATGCAAGTCGCAGATTCCAGACGGCCGCTGAGTTGATCGACAAAATTATCATGGACGATCAGTTTGTGGAGTTCTTGACGTTGCCAGCGTATCAGTATATAAACTAGCGATACTTGTTACTCCTGTACAGGTCTGCTTATGAAGATTTACAAGTTACTTTGGAAATCCCACGGTCGCCCACAAGGGCGACCGTCGTGTATTTCTATAACGTTCTTCGTATTTAAACGGTATTGCCCCTTGTGGGCGTCCGTGAGGCTCACATAGTTTCGATCATAAGAAGATTTTTTTTCTCATCAAGCACTGCAAGAAACGCATCGACAACCTGAGGATCGAACTGGCTACCTGCATAGCGTTTAAGTTCTGCTCTAGCCTCATCAACTGAACGTGGCTCACGATAAGCACGTTGTGAGGTCATGGCATCATAGGAGTCTATAACCGCGAGTATACGTGCTCCAAGTGGAATGTTTTCTCCGCTGATTTGTGCTGGATAGCCAGTGCCGTCCCAGCGTTCGTGATGCGCGACAACGATGTTTGCCAGCAGGCGTAGAATCCCGCCTGTTTGCTCAAGAATAGTACGTCCGATATCTGGATGCGAACGCATGATCGCCCATTCATCGTTTGTTAATGGACCGGGTTTATGCAGAATGGCATCGGGAATACCAATTTTCCCGATATCATGTAACAACGCAGCAAGCCGAATGAGATATACCTCGTCATCAGAGCGACCTAGATAACGCGCTGTTTCCTCTGCGAGTTGTATCATGCGTTGCGCATGGTCATATGTACTTGCATCATGAGCAGAGGCAGCAGCAGTCAATGCATGTACAGCTTCTACTTCACTGATACGGAAATCGGAGGAGGACGATTTTTGTTGTTCCATAGTGTCTTTTTCCAGGTCAGCGATACATACGCGGTTACGACCGGTCTTTTTCGCACGGTACATGGCCTGATCCGCGCTCGTAATTAGCATCTCACGTGTTGTGCCATGTAATGAATATACGGCTATACCAATGCTTGTTGTCACAGGAATTGGAAGTGGTGCCTGCCCATCCTCTTGCCATATACATGGTTCTGTATTCACTGCGATGCGTAGACGTTCGGCGATTTGGCTAGCCTCTTCGATATCGGTTCCAGCTAACAAAATGGCAAATTCTTCACCACCGTAGCGGCCTACAAAGTCTTGTGTGCGCAGTGCTGTGCGGAAGCGCTGTCCCACCTCGCGTAGAATAGCGTCACCAGCACGATGACCCCACGTATCGTTGACGTGCTTAAAATGATCCAAGTCAGTAAATAGAATAGCGCATGGTTGTTGTGTTCGACGACATTCTGCCAGCATGTCATCAATTTTGCTCATCACATCTCGATGATTGGGCAATCCTGTGATGGCATCTGTAACTGCCGCCTCTGCATGCTCACGATAAAGAATGTTTACCTC